>JAGHTP010000057.1 GCA_018065265.1 Candidatus Cryptobacteroides aphodequi
CCTTCGCGCGCAGCAAGTTCGGCAAAAGGCAGCACGCCAGGAATGTCGCGCACCGAGCCGTCGAGCCCCAGTTCGCCCATTATCATCCATTTGCCAAGCTCACGGAACTCGCGCTGCCCCGAAGCGGCGATTATGCCTATCGCTATGGGCAGGTCGTAGCCGCTGCCCTGCTTGTGCAGATCGGCGGGAGCCAGATTTATGACAATTTTACGCCCAGGAACGCGGAAACCCAGCGACTCGAGGGCCGTGGTGGTGCGCAGAAGACTTTCCTTCACCGCGGCGTCGGCAAGACCGACCAGATGTATCCCGATTCCCGGGATGATGTCTATTTCGACGGTGACCTTCAGGGCGTCGATGCCGTCTGTTTTTGCACCGTAAACGTGAACAAGCATAAGAATGATTGATTAAATTTGCATCGGTTTATGAATCACAGTATCAAAGTAAGCAGCCTCGAAGGCATAGATGCCGCGGCACGAGAATTCCTTTCCCTCACAGAGGGGCACAATCTCATTGCGTTCCACGCCCCTATGGGCGCCGGAAAAACCACATTCACCTCGGCCATCTGCCGCGCGTTAGGGGTCGAATCCGACGCCGTCAGTTCGCCCACGTTCGCAATCGTGAACGAATACCGCGCAGCGAACGGCGAACCCGTCTTCCACTTCGACTTCTACAGAATCAACCGTCTTTCCGAGGCTCTCGACCTCGGACTTTACGAATATCTCGACAGCGGATATCTCTGCCTGATGGAATGGCCCGAAAACATCGCCGACCTGCTCCCCGAGCAGACGCTTATGGTCGAAATCGGCGTGGCAGACGATGGCTCGCGCATCATAAGCTGGCAGGACTGATACCCTTCTCACGGCGCCTCAAGGCTTATTCCGGTCAGATAGGCGTTGATTCCCAGTTCGTAGATTTCCCCATCAAGCCAGATGGCGGCTGCGCCCCCTTCGCGTGAAGTGAGGGCAAGAGCGATGTGCCCGTCAAGGGCAGCAAGGCATTTTTCCGACATCAGGGACCAGAGCCCGTCTATCGCATATTCGCAACCCTCCCCGGTCCGGACCAGAATCGAGCCCGCGTACTGCAAGGCAACCACGTCCGTTTCCGAGCCGGAATTCACGAACACATCTTCAGGTCCAGGATACACAAAGGTCAAGCTGTCGCGTATGCATACCAGCGAGCGGCCCATTGGGGCGACAAAGTCGATGTGCAGGGCAAAGCCCTCCGGACAGGCGGCGAACGAGGCTCCCGGCGTGCCTGAAATGCCGCGGAGCAACACCTCGCGCACAACCTGGCCGTCAACGCATATACGAGCCGTACGGTTCTTGTAGTACGCCGTGTACAACCTCTCGTCCGCATAACGCGCCGCAAGGGCAGTCCAACCATCGGAAGACGATACCGGCAACTGACTGCTGCCGCGGCAAATGAACAGATTCCCGCCGCTGAAGTAGCTGAAGCAGGGCTGCGAGCCGTCGGCATACAGTTCGCCCGGCACTCCGGACGGCTGACGCTGCAGAAGGCCGCCGTTCTTCCTGAAGCAGAACCCTCCTCCACGCAAAAGCCCGAGCGTGTATAGATCATCGCCGCAACGCAGTATCCCGCTGATCTTCTCCCGGCCTTCGAATGTGAGCAGATCCTTGCCTCCGGCCTTGATTACCGTACTGTCGGCAGAGCAATAGGAAGTGTACAGTTCATCGCCTATTATGTAGAGGTCGTCAGCGGCAAGGCCGACGCGTCCTTCATCTCCGGCCAGGATGCGCAGCACGCAGAGGCTGTCTTCGAACAGTACGGCATTGCACGAGCGGGAGTCGAAAAGCGAATCGGCGTGCCAGGGCGTCCCGTCGGCGGATTCTATGCCGCACGAAAGGACGCGTAGCTCACCTACCGGCTCTTCGAAAACGTCGTCGGGCGGGATGTCGGGGTTGGTGCGGCCCTGCCCGCGGGGAGGAAATCGGCCAGGACGTGCGTCCAGGCAGGAGGCGGCTGCAAGCAGAAGCGCAAGGGCGGCCGCAGGAATCGAGTTTTTCATAATTGCTGCAAAGCAAAACAAAATGTGACGAAAAGCAAAGAGCTTTCGTCACATCGTTACGTTTTTTATTGAAAAACTTTTTTACAAGTCGAGTTTGAAGCCTATCGAGAAGTTCACGCTGAACGGATTCTCGGTGCGGACGCTCCTCGGCTGGGCATTGTCGAACCACCAGTTGATACCCGGGTCGAGGCAGAGCCACAGGCCGTCCGTGAGGCGGAAGCCCACGCCCAGGCCTGCGGCGAGGCCATACTGGAAGCCGTCGACAGTTTCCTTGACGAGGGGCGAAGAACTTTCACTGCGGAGGAAATAGCAATTCGAGAAACACTTCTCGGCCATTGCGGAACCGAACACATAGAAGAGTGTGGAGCGGCTCTGGATCACGTCGTAGTAAAGCGAAACGGGAATGCCGACATACTGGAGCGTGTTGGTGAAGCGTCCCTCGGAAGTCTTGTATTTGCCGTCGAACTCGCGCGAAAGCATCGTCCAGGAAAGTCCTGCGCCTATGCTCATCCGTTCGGTAAAGTGATAGCGTATACCTGCATTAGCAGTAACCGGGATGCCGAAGTTCGATTTGGTATCTTCCTGTACACCGGATGCAGTGTAGCCGCTGGCGTACATAGGGCTGTCATATTTTGCTCCGAAACGCGATTCCTGTGAAGCGGCCGATCCTCCGGCAACAAGCGAAATGCGCGAACCGCCCTTTTCACGAACGCCGAAGTCCTCGGCTTCGGTATCAGCCCACAGGTCCAGAGGCACGAAGCGGCGGTCCGCTTCACTGGCAGGAACTTCCACAGCAGGGACCGCATCGGATGAAACAGTGTTCTTCGGAGTTCCCAAAGAGGTCCTTTCCGGAGCCACCTCGCCGTCCTTTCCGGCAGAACTCGGCTGCGCGGTTTCGGAAGGCGCCGCCGAAGGCCTGAATCCTTCAGGTGCTGCCGGGGCACTGAGTTCCGGAGCCGAAACGGCCAGAAGCATTTCCCGTGTATCGGAAAGGGGCTGACGGTTTGCCAGAAGTTCAACTCCCGGCTCGGAGAGCATCTGCTTTTCACCAGGGATGCGGAGCAGCAGGACGGCAGCCGCAACGCAGGCGAAGGCCATCGCGGCCCATCCCCAGGCGGCGGATGGAACAGATTTCGGAGCCACTGCGCTCAGCACGGCACGCCTTACGCGCCGGGGTGCTTTCACCTCGGCTTCGGAGAGTGCGGCAGCGACCATCAGGTCGAATTCTTCCACACCAGTGTGTTCGTGTCTTCTACGCATCTTACAGATTCTTGATTTTGCCTTGCAGCATTACGCGCGCCCGCTGCAGTTGCGAACGCGATGTCACTTCCGAGATTCCCAGGGCGTCGGCGATGTCCTTGTGCGAATAGCCTTCCAGTACATACAGGTTGAAAACCGTTCTGAACCCGGGTGGCAGTTCTCCAATAAGACGGATGAGTTCCTTGTATCCTATCTTCTGAACCGCGTCGGGCTCGCCTGAACTTATCGAGAAGGCCTCGGAAACATCTTCGGCGTCGCGAAGGTTGTCGTGCTTGCGGAGCGACATAAGTGCCGTATTGACAAAGATCTTTCTGGCCCAGCCCTCGAAGGAGCCCTCCCCCGAGTAGGTGTCCAGCTTGGAGAACAATGTTACGAAAGCGTCCTGCAGGATATCCTGCGCGGCTTCGCGGTCACCCATATAGCGCAGGCACACCGCATACATCTTGGGCGAGAGCTCGTCATAAATGGCTTTCTGCGCCCTGGTGCTGCCGCTTCTTGCATCGTCCAGCCAGTCAGTAAGATGCTTTTTGCTACCGAAAAGTTGCATAGGCATCACAAACTGCGAGTCGAACAATTGGTTCAACCCCTTACAAAAGTAATCATTTTATACTATTTTTGTGTCCGTGAAAACCCCCGTTTCCATACTGGCTGCCGCCGTGGCGGCCCTTCTCTTCGCGCCGTATTCACGTGCGGAGCGCCCTGGAAGCGTGCAGGACGTGTTTCTTGACGGGGCTTCTCCGGCCGATTCTCTGACTTACGAGGAGGGCCACGTCCTGACAAACGAAGTCGATCTGGCCCAACTCTTTTCGGCAGGCGACCTCGAGGGCACCATCGCCGTGGCCGATTCGCTGCTGCAGCGCGACTCGCTCTGCGACGCGGCCTGGTTCTACAAGGGCCGCTGCCTTATGCTTCAGGAAAAGCAGAATGAAGGAATCGTATGCCTGCAGCGAGCCATAGCTCTCGATCCCGACAACCCCTGGTACTACGACCCGCTTTTCTCGCAGTACTATTACAACAGTTTCTACAAAGGCATCGACGCACGGGCCCTCGAAGACCTCTGCCTCGAACTTGATTCCCGTTTCCCGGGCAGATACGACGACATTCCTGAATTCACTCTCGTGATGGCCGAAGCCTGCCGCGTGAAGGGAAACACCCCCGCATTCTTCAACCACGTTCTCAAACTTGCCGGTAACCCGGAGGTGTCCCCCGCATTCAAGGCCGACTATGTCGAGAATGTCCTCAACCGCGTTGACGGGCCAACCTTCAGGGTATGGAAACCCCAGCTTGACTCCCTGGTCGAGGGTTGCCTGGAGTGCCATCCCGGGGACTCGTCCCTTCTCAAGGTGGCTGGTGTCTGGTATTACCGTACCGAGCGCAAGGACCTTTCGGCCAGAATGTTCGACGAGTGGGCGGAAGCCTGGCCCTCGAGCACATCCCCGCACGAAGTGAAACTGGAACTTGCGTTCATCGAAGGGCGTATGGCCGATGTGGTGCACGAAGCCGAGACAATCATCGCGATGGACCCCTCGAAGAAAGCGCAGATGTACGGCATCATTGGCGACGTCTATTACGAAATAGGTTACCCGAAGAGAACATTTTCGTATTACAACAAGGCTCTCCGCGCCCAGGCCGACTACATTACGGTGCTTAACAACTACGCCTATTACCTGAGCCTGGAGGAAAAACGCCTGCGCAAAGCCGAGAAAATGGCCCGCTCCGCCGTGGAGCAGCAGCCCGACAACCCGACCTTCCTCGACACGCTCGGATGGATACTTCATCTTCGTGGCAAGAACGAGGAGGCAAAGGGCATCTTCAAGCACGCCATCACTTATGGCGGAAAGGAGAATCTCGCCATTCTCGAGCATTATGCCGAAGTTCTGGAGTCCCTCGGTGAAACATCTCTGGCAAACTATTATAAAACCCTCGCAAAATCCCGCAAGCAGTGAAACGAATCCTGAGCATATTGGCCATCGCCGCGTTGTGCGTGTCCTTCAGCCCGGCCCACGCCCAGTCGTCCGACCAGAAGAAAAAGCTGCAGAAAGAGATAGAACTTCTCGACAAGCAGCTCAAGAGCAACAACGCCGCATCGCGCAACGCCCTCGCCGAACTGGAACTGACACAGAGCAAACTCAAGGCTTCGCGCAAGCTGGTGTCGGAGAGCAACCGCGAGATATCAGCCATCAACAGCCGCATCTCGGCCAAGGAGCGCGCCATAAAGGACGCCCAGGTAAGGCTTGACACAATGGAGGTTTACTACTCGCGCCTCGTGCGCAGCGCCTACAAGAACCGCGATTCGCGCATCTGGTACATGTATCTGCTTTCGGGAAAGAACCTCGCCCAGAACCTCAGGCGCTACAACTATCTGCGCAACCTTTCGGAAACACTGCGCAGCCAGGCGACCCGCATCCAGGACGAGAAGCAGCGCCTCGAACTCGAGAAGGCCGAACTTGTCGCGCTCAAGGAAGATGCCCGCAAGCTTCTGAGCCAGCGCCAGGCCGACCTCAACGCCCTCAAGAAGACTGAGAGCCGCGAGAAGGAGGTCATCGCGAAACTCAACAAGGAAAAGACAAAATATCAGAAGGAACTCGAGGCGAAGCGTCAGCAGTCGGAACAGCTCCGCACCAGGACGGAAACCATCGTGCGCGACAACACTCCGGCCAAGACCACGATTTCGAAGAGTTCGCCCGACTACAAGCTTTCAGCATCGTTCGCCTCGGCCAAAGGCCATTTGAGCTGGCCTGTCGAAGGCGTAGTCGTGGAACACTACGGCCAGCATTACCATCCCGTCTACAAGAAGGTCAAACTGCCGTTCAACAACGGCGTGAACATTGCCACAGCTCCCGGGGCAAAGGTTACAGCGGTCTATGAAGGAACTGTAAAGCAGGTGATCGTAATGCCTGGCTACAACCAGTGCGTCCTCGTGCAGCACGGCGAGTTCTTCACCTTCTACTGCAAGCTCGCGTCGGTCAATGTCAAGGCAGGCGAAAAGATCAAGGCCGGAGCCACGATAGGCAAGGTCGACACCATTTCCGGCACCACCCAGCTGCACTTCCAACTCTGGCAGGGCAAGAAAGCCCAGAATCCCGAGAACTGGCTATCGGCTAAATAATCCCCAGAGTCCTGTCCCGGGCGATGAAACAGCAGCCCAAGAGGTTTGCATTCAGAGCCGTGTCGGCCAGCTCAATGCTTGTCTCGCGGTTGACGATGCTTATCGAATACTTCCTGACCGAGCCTACTACGGCCATACGCAGATATTCGCCGGCCTTCGCCAGTTCGCCGCCGAGAATCACCCTGTCGGGGTTGAAGATGTTTATCATCGCGGCGACTCCCTTGCCCAGCTGGTTCCCTATCTCTTCGATGATTTCTATCATCAGCATATCTTCGGAGCGGATGGCATTGATAAGGTCGTCAAGGACTATCTCTTCGTTATTCTCTATCTTTTTCGAAAGGGTCGAGCGCGCGCCGGCCGCGTGCTTTGCAAGCAGAAGGCGCTTTGCCGCGAAGCCCGAAGCCTCGGTCTCCAGGCAACCCTTCTTGCCGCAGCGGCAGAATATTTCGTTGTCGAACATTGTGATGTGTCCCAGCTCGCCGGCAAGACCAGTCGAGCCATAATAGAGTTTTCCATCCAGGATAAGACCCATCCCGAGGCCCCAGTTCACATTGATGTACAGGATGTTGCGGAACTCGAACAGACGTCTGCGGAGGTACTCTCCGTAACATATTATGCGTGAATCGTTGTCTATGTAGACCTTCATTCCGAGCCTTTCCTCGAGGGCGGCGCCCAGAGGCTTGCCGGCATCGGCGAAGTAGTTGAAGCTCTCTCCGCTACCGTTGTGAACTCGGCCCGGAACGCTAATGGTACAGGCGATGATCCCGGCAGCGTACTTGCCGGCTTGCGCAAAAGCGCCCTTTATGCAGCCGCACAGAGCCTCATATGCCCCGTCCTCCTCGAGGAGGAACGGAATGCCGCCGCTTTCGTAAACCAGATTTCCGGACATATCGCTTATGCCGACTTCGATATGATGCCTGTGTATCTCCACTCCGGCAAAATATCCGGCCGCCGGGTTCAAGGCATAGGTCTTCGACGAGCGGCTTGACGTTCCGCGCTGCTTGCCGCAGTCTATGACAAGGCCGTTTTTAATAAGTTTCTCCATAGCCTTGGTGGCCGTGGGTATGCTCATCCCCGTCGCTTTTGCCAGAGTCCCGGCCGAAACAGCCCCGTTACGGACGAGATTTTCAATAATTGCAGCGGAAAAACCGGTCTCCGAAATTTTTTCTTTGAATTCCCTGAATGCCTGTGATACCATAATTTGTTAACGTAAGGGATTGGTTTTGAACAAGATGATTAAAATATCTGAAAATATTTCACTGTTTTACTCCGCTAAATTAAAATATTTTAGCCAAACCAACAAATAAGCGAAAAAATTGTACGTTTCAAGGTGGTTTAAATAATTTTGTTAAACGAATGTTAATGATTATCTTCGCTGCGCATCTTATTGAAAAACAATAAAAACAACGATATGGATTTCAAGAAACTGGCAGAGAAATACGAAAGGGAGCTGTTAGACAACTGCCTTCCTTTCTGGCTTGAGAAATCTCAGGACAAAGAATTCGGCGGCTACTTCAGCTGCCTTGACCGTGACGGAAGCGTCTTCGACACCGACAAGTTCGTCTGGCTCCAGGGCCGCGAAGTGTGGATGTTCGCGATGCTTTACAACAACCTCGAGAAGAAGCAGGAATGGCTCGACGCCGCCATCCAGGGCGCGGAATTCCTGAAAAAATACGGGCACGACGGCAACTACGACTTCTACTTCAGCCTCACACGCGAAGGCAAGCCCATCGTCTATCCCTACAACATCTTCTCGAACACCTTCGCCTGTATGGCATTCGCCCAGCTGGCCAAGGCCACGGGCAGCGCCGAGTACGCCGAAATAGCCAAAAAGACCTTCGACCGCATCCTCGCAAGGCGCACGAACCCGAAGGGACAGTGGTGCAAGATAGTGCCCGGAACCCGCCCGATGAAGGATTTCGCCCTTCCGATGATCATCTGCAACATGGCTCTCGAAGTTGAAGACATAATCAACGACCCGGCCCTCATCGAGCGTACCATCGACGAGAGTGTGCACGAGATCGTGGACGTGTTCTATCAGCCCGACCTGGGCGTGATACTCGAGAACCTGGCTCCCGACGGAAGCCTGCTCGACTGCTTCGAGGGACGCCGCGTCAACCCGGGACACGACCTCGAGGCTATGTGGTTCCTTATGAACATCGGAATCCGCAGGAACGACAAGGCCCTCATCGAGAAGGCTGTCGAGATCTCGCTCAGCGTGATTGAATACGGCTGGGACAAACAGTACGGCGGAATCTTCTACTTTATGGACCGCAAGGGCCATCCCACCCAGGAACTCGAGTGGGACCAGAAACTCTGGTGGGTGCACATCGAGAGCGCGATCGCTATGATCAAGGGCTACCAGCTCACAGGCAACGAAAAGTGCCTCGAGTGGTTCAAGAAACTCGACGAATACCTCTGGAAGAACTTCAAGGACTACGACTACCCCGAATGGTACGGTTACCTCAACCGCCGCGGCGAAGTTCTCCTGCCCCTCAAGGGCGGCAAATGGAAGGGCTGCTTCCACGTTCCCAGAGGTCTCTATCAGATTTCGCAGATACTCAAAAGCATAGAGGCTTAGCATGAAGCATGCAATACTTGTTCTGATGGCTTCGGCGGCACTGGCCTGCAGCTGTGCCTCTACGCAGGAAAGCCGCAACTATATGTGGTTCGACTGTGAGGCGAACTACAAGACCCTTTCCTGCCCCGACTCCATCAGGTTCTATCTCGAAAAGGTCAAGAGCATCGGCTTCGGCAACGTGATTGTGGATATGAAGTCGATTATGGGCGAAGTCCTGTACGACAGCGGCATCGCGCCGTATATGAGCCCGTTCGACGGAATTGAGCGCGAACGCAGCTACGATATGATGCGCTACTTCCTCGACTACGGCCACGAAATGGGCCTGAACGTGCTGGCGAGCCTCAACGTGTTCTGCGGCGGCCACAACTATATGGACCGCGGCATCATCTACACCGATCATTCCGACTGGCAGAGCATCTGCTACGAGAAGGGCGAGATGGTTCCCATCAGCCGCATAAAGACCAACTACAACGGAATGCTCAACCCTTCCGACCCCGAGGTCCAGGACTACCAGCTCGCTATTCTCAAGGAATTCGTCAGCAAGTACCCCGACCTTGACGGAATCATCTTCGACCGCGTCCGCTACGACGGAATGACCAGCGACTTCAGCCCTCTTTCCCGCGCACAGTTCGAGCAGAGGCTCGGCCACGCCGTGGAGAACTGGCCCGAGGACGTGCTCAGCTGGTACGACGAAAACGGCGAACTTCGCAGCGAATGGGCCCGCGGAAAATATTTCAGGCAGTGGTGCGAGTGGCGCGCCGGAGTAATCCACGACTTCATCGAAAGGACTCACCGCGAACTCAAGGCCATCAACCCGAACCTGCAGATAGGCGACTACACCGGAGCCTGGTATCCCACCTATTATCAGGTCGGCGTGAACTGGGCATCGAGCAGCTACGACCCGTCCGAAGACTTCGACTGGGCCACTCCGGGCTACAAGGACACCGGCTACGCAGACCTGCTGGACATCTATATGACCGGCCTGTACTACTCCTACATCACCAAGGATGATATTGACAACGCCCTGGGCATCAAAGGGCAGAGCAGCGAAGCCGGCCTCAAGCTCGACCTCACCTACTGCTACTGTATCGAGGGCGGAGCCGAACTGGCGAAGAAAGTCACATGCGGGGCGGTTCCCGTGACGGGTTCCATCTACGTAGAGCAGTACATAGGCAAGATGGACAAGTTCGCACCGGCCGTAGAGCAGGCGCTCAAGTCCACCGGAGGCGTCATGGTCTTCGACATAGTCCACCTTGGCAAGCACCATCTGTGGGACGATCTTGAAAAAGCAATGAAAACAACCAAATAACCACTAATGAATACAATCAGATACATTCTTGCGGCCGCAACCCTGCTGCTCAGCGTAGCAGCAGGCGCACAGGACAGCGTCCGCGGTAAGGTGACGGACGAGTCGGGCGCACCCCTCGAAGGAGTCGCCGTACTGATTCAGGGCAGTTCGGCCGGTACCATCACCGGAGCGGACGGCACGTTCAGCATAATGGCCGCCAAGGGCCAGGAGATAACCTTCTCCTGCCTTGGAATGGCCGATGTGCACAAAACCTACGACGGTTCTTCGAACGTGATGAACATCGTAATGGCCGAAGACCAGCTCTTCCTCGACGACGTGGTCGTCATAGGATACGGTACGGCCAAGAAGAGTTCGCTCACCAGCGCGGTTTCAGCCATCAAGGGAGACGAGCTCCTCAAAGCTCCGGCAACCAACATCTCGCAGGTGCTCGCCGGCCGTCTTTCCGGTATCTCGTCGGTACAGGAATCGGGCGAACCGGGTCTCGACCAGGCCTCGCTCAAGATCCGCGGTTCTGTTTACGGCGTCAAGTACGTTGTGGACGGCTTCCCGGTAGATGACATCAACGACATCAACCCCGCCGATATAGAGAGCGTCTCGGTGCTCAAGGACGGCGCCTCGGCAGCGGTCTACGGACTCCAGGCGGCCGGCGGCGTGATCATCATCACCACCCGCAAGGGCGAGAAGGGCTCCAGCCGCATCACGTACAACGGCTCGGTGGGAGCTTCGACCAACGCCAACTTCCCCCGCTTCATGAACGGTCCGCAGTTCGCCTACTATTATAACGTGGCGCAGATGATGGACCAGATGGCCAATGGCGAAATCGCAGGCCCCGCCGACTACCGCACCTACTTCTCCAAGGAGAACGTGGCCGCAATGCTCAACGGCGACCCCACCGACGGCTGGGACAATGTCAACTACATCGACAGAATCTTCGGCACCGGCGTGACCCAGAAGCACAGCGTGACTATCCAGGGCGGCGACGAACAGGCCCGCTACTTCTCTTCGGTCGGAATTCTCGACCAGAAGGGAAACCTCGACAACTTCAACTACAAGCGCTATAACATCCGCACCAACATCGAAGGCACCGCGGCAAAGAACCTTGACTACAGCGTAGGTCTCTCGGCCGTTTACGGCAACCGCCACACCCCTGCCTATCTGTCCGGAGGTTCGGATGGCGGTGACACCGAAGCCGGCTGGTTCTCCATCTCGAGGCAGGCCATCCAGATGCACCCCTTCCTCCCCGAGAAGATGGACGGCATCTACACCGGCGCCGTGCAGAACAACCAGAGCTTCCTCGTGAGCCCGCTTGCAGCCATCTACGAATCGGGCTGGAAGGAGACGGTCTATGAATCGCTTTCCGCCAACGCTTCGCTCAAGTACAACGCGCCCTTCCTCAAAGGACTTTCGTTCAAGGTTTCGGGTTCGTTCGACTACGGCGTAAGCTACAACAAGAACCTCAGCATCCCCTACGCGATGATGCAGCCCTCGAAGAACGCCGACGGCAGCTGGAGCTGGACCAAGCGCACCGACAACCCGCACGTCAGCGACAATACCAACAACCTCGGCGAAGGCACCACATTCTCACGCCAGCTCGTAGGGCAGGGAAGCATCAACTACAACGGTTCCTTCGGAAAGAACAACATAGAACTGATGGCCCTCGCCGAAGCCCGCGACTACACAGGCAACGGCCTGGCCGCCTATATCAAAGCACTGCCCTTCACCGATCTTGCCGAACTGAGCAACGGTGTTCCCACCAACTCGCCCGTCAGCGGATGGAGCGGAGCATCGCGCAGCATAGGCTACGTGTTCAGAGCAAAATATGACTGGGACGAAAAATATCTGGCAGAATTCACCGGCCGTTACGACGGTTCTTACAAGTTCTCCGGAATGTCCAAGGCCCGCTGGGGCTTCTTCCCCTCGCTTTCCGTGGGCTGGAGGCTCTCCAAGGAAGACTTCATGTCGGGCGTGGACGCAATCGACGACCTCAAGCTCAGAGCCAGTGTCGGTCTGCTCGGAAACGACAGCGTGAGCGAATACTCGTTCCTCAGCACCTACTCCAAGTATCCCAATGTAGCTATTCCGCAGGTTAGTGGCGAGAGTGTCATCTCTCCCGCATACTACACCACCGGCATAGCCAACACCGACCTCACCTGGGAGAATACCCAGAGCTGGAACGCCGGCGCCGACCTCACTATGTGGAACGGTCTGCTGGGTGTCGAGGCCGATGTCTTCTACAACTACACCTACGACATGCTTACCTACCAGTCCACCGGTTTCCCCGCATCGATGGGAGGATACTACCCCACCTGGGTCAACTCCAACGCTATCGACGCCAAGGGTGTGGACATACAGATAAGCCATCGCAACCACGTCGACCTGCTCGGCAGCCCTCTGTGGTATGACATCACCGGAAGCATCACCTACTCCAAGACGCGCTGGCTCAAATACAACGACGAGCCCAACATCGTGAACTACCGCAAGGTCACCGGAACCACCTACGGCAGCATCCTCTGCTGGCAGGCCGACGGCCTGTACAAGAGCGAGGAGGAGATAGACGCCAGCCCCTGGTACGGTTCGAGGCCCAATGTCGGAGATATCAAGTACGTCGACCTGAACGGTGACGGACAGGTTACCGAAGACGACAAGGGATATTTCGGACGCAGCAACAGGCCCGAACTGACCTTCGGCCTGAACATCAACCTCACCTGGAACAACTTCGACTTCAACGCCCAGTTCAGCGGCGGCGCCCTGTTCGACGTCTCACTCACCGGAACCTACTATAACGGTTACGATGACAACACCATCTGGACGCAGACCTTCAAGGAAGGCGGCAACTCGCCCCTGTTCCTCGTGGAGAACGCCTACAGCGAATTCAACAAGAACGGCACCTTCCCGCGCATCACGCTCGGAACCGCCAGCCACGGCGGCGACAACGGCCTCAGCTCCACATTCTGGATCCGCGACGGCAAGTACGTGCGTCTGAAGACCTGCCAGCTCGGCTACACCATCCCCAAGAAGATTACCGACAGGGTCAATATCAGCGCTCTGCGCATATTCTTCGAAGGCCAGAACCTCTTCACCATCGACGGTCTGCCCGAAGGCATAGACCCCGAATCGCCTGGCGTCAACAACGGTTACTATCCCCAGCAGAGGCTTCTGATGGGAGGCATTACACTTACATTCTAATTCAGGAGGGAAAGAAATGAAAACAAGACTTTTTGCAAGCGCAATTCTTACGGCATCGCTGCTGAGCCTCGCCTCCTGCAACGGATGGCTCGACCTCAACCCTACGGACAGCGTGTCCAACAAGACCATCTGGGCAAAGACCGAATCGGCCGAATACTCGATCAATTATCTCTACACCTATATCTGGGACCTCAACTCGGCGCCCACGAACCTCGGCCTCACCGAGGCCCTCACCGATGAGATGAAGTACACCTCGTACAACTACAACGCAATGTGCTACATCCCTTCCGAGATGGCTTACGGCGGCTCGACGCTCACGAACACCTACGCTGACGCGTATATGGGCTACTGGGGCACTCTGTACTATGCAATCCGCGAGTCCAACGAAGCACTGAGCTTCCTGCACACCTACGGCAAGATGTCCGATGCCGACAAGACAAGGCTCGAGGGCGAGATCCGCTTTATGAGAGCGTATCTGTACTTCGAACTTATCAAGCGCTACGGAGATGTCATCATCTACGACGAAAACCTCAGCGCCATCAGCAAGAACAAGGCTCTCAGCACTGAGGCCGAAGCCTGGAACTTCGTTCAGGCCGACCTTGAATACGCTGCCGCGAACCTGCCCGAACAGGCTCAGGCCAAGGGCCGCATCAACAAGGGAATGGCTTACGCCCTCACAACCCGTGCAATGCTGTTCGCTCAGCGCTGGAACGCTGTCATAGCTGCAGCTGACGCTCTCGCAGAACTCGGCTACGGCCTCGAGGCCAACTACGCCGACGCCTTTACGAAGACCCTCGCCGAAGGCAACCGCGAAGCCATCCTCCAGTACGCATTCAGCCTCAAGGACGGTATCACCCATTCGTTCAACTTCTACTACACCCCCGGCGGCGACTACGCACTCGAGGGCCAGAAGGGCGGCGGATACGGCGTGCCCACCCAGGAGATGGTTGAAAGCTACGAACTCGCCACAGGCGGATACCCCGACTGGAGCAACTGGCACAAGAGCACAGGCACCAGTCTCGAACCCCCTTACGCTCTGCTCGAGCCCCGTTTCCAGGCAACCATCCTCTATAACGGATCGGAATGGAAAGACCGCACCATCGAGCCTTATGTCGACGGAATCGACGGCTGGGCAACGTGGAAGACCGAAAAGGAGCCCAAGGGCAAGACCGTTACCGGGTACTACCTCCGCAAACTCGTGGACGAGTCATACGCTATCACGACTTCAGGCAGCAGCCAGCCCTTCACATTCCTCCGCTACGGAGAGGTTCTGCTCAACAAGGCCGAGGCCTGCGCGATGAGTTCGGACGAGGCCGGAGCCAACGATGCTCTGCGCGCCATCCGCGCACGCGTCGGTCTGCCATGGACCGACAAGAGCGGCAGTTCGCTTCTGTCCGCCATCAAGGCCGAGCGCAAGGTGGAACTCGCATTCGAAGGCCTGCGCTACTGGGATCTCCGCCGCTGGAAAGCAGCCGCCAAGAACTGGCCCGAAGGCCTCAGCGGCTACCAGCAGCACGGGCTCAAGATCGAGAAGACCGAGACCGGGTTCACATACACATATGTTTCAGTGGACGAAAAGGACCGCAACTTCCCCGAGAAGATGTACCGCTTCCCTATGCCCGAGAGCGAACTGAGTTCCAACTCTCTGGTAAACCAGTATGACGAATGGAAATAAGCTTATGAAGAAGATAATTATCCTGGCCCTTGCAGCGCTCTGCACGCTGGCAGCCTGCCACGAACCCGAATATGTCAAGGCCAACGCCGACAGGCAGGGCCTCACGAGCCTCACGGCCATAATCCTCGACGGCGAATATGCCGGACAGGAGATTTCGAAGCTCGATGTAAGCAAGGAGATGTATGAGGACGGCAACTTCGTCATCGAGATCCCCTATTACTTCCCCGAGACAAGCGAAGAGCAGTCAACCAAGTATATGACCCGCCTGCGCGTACAGGCCGAGCTTCAGCCCGACTACAAGATTTCTCCCTCACTGGGCCTTCTCGACCTTACCGAGATAAACAATTTCACCCTCACCGACCCTGACGGCAAGAGCCGCCCCATAACCATCACCTCCAAAAGGGTGAAGTCAACGGCCTGCAGCCTGCTTTCGCTGCTTGTCGAGGACTATATGGTGTCCGGCGTCATCTACGAGGCGCAGAAGAAGGTGCTCATCCCCAGCTTTGAGGATATGAGCAACGTCAAGGTGAGCGGACAGGTTTCGTCCCACGCCCAGATAACCAAGATAGGCGGGAAGACCTATACCCCCGATGGAACCTACAACCTTTCGACAGGTTCGAGCATAACCGTCCTTGCGGCCAACGGAACCACCTCCGCCACTTACGAAGTGGCGCAGGGCATTCCTGAACTGCTGCCCTACGGTATGAATCTCTCGAGCGTAAAGCAGCTTTTCAATGTCGAGGCCGTCACGCTCTGCGGACTGCCCGCATACAACGAGAACTGCTTCGTTTCGCTGGCGGGAAGCGGTAACAGCGTCATCGTCTGCACCGGAAGCACCACTGCACCTTCTGTGCTCAACTGCTTCACCGGCCAGAAGACAGGCGAACTGAATGTCGCTCCGGCCGTTGCCGACGCCATCACGAATGACGACGCGGGTCACATCCTTCTTGTCAACTTCGCCCAGGGCGGAGATGCGGCACAGACCGTCAACATCTACAGGATGAACTCCGCCACCGACACTCCCGCCCTGCTGCACAGCTTCACCAACCCCATCGACGTGCCCGTCGGCCACAGAATCAAGGTTCTCGGAGACATTGACGCCGATGCAGTCATCACCCTCACAGCAGAAGGCGTGGACGGCATCACCCTCACCGCAAAGGCCGTGGTGATAAAGATAAGCGCCGGTGCCGTCAGCGCAGTCGAAGTGAAAGATTTCGCGTCCTATGGATTCGGATGGGGCTCGGCTCCTATCAACTACGGAACCATCGTTCCCGCTTCGCTCGAGCCCGATGCCGACGGCTGGTATCTCGACTACTACGAGGGCAATGCCGATGCCGACGGCAGCTATCTGCTTCACTACATCAACGGCGGCGACACCGTCATCGACAAGGTCGGCGACTGGGGCCAGAACCCCAACTGTCTCGACGTGAAGACCTTCAACGGTTCGCGCTATATGACCCTGTTCGTGGTGAGCCACTTCCCTCAGTGGGGCTACGGCCCGAGGCTCTACCTCTATGAGGTATCTTCGCCCGAATCGCCCTCGAGGCTTCTTGCCAACGAGTCCATCAAGTGGTTCCAGAAGGAGACCTACAGCCCTGACTTTGGCGCCAGCGGTGACGTGGTGATGGTTCCCACCACCGACGGCTACCGTATGTATGTTTATTATTACGACCATCACTGTCAGACAATCGGAGCATTCGTAGCCGACTGCTTTGTAACCGAATAGTGCAAATGAAAACGAATATGACAATTATTGCGGCTCTGGCCGGCCTTATGCTGGCAGGCTGCTCCAATAACAACGAAGGCATTCCCGAATGGCCCTGGTATGACGAGTCCGATCCCGACAAATGGGAACTTGCCGACGGTTACGGCAAGCTGCCAGACTACGTGAAGGTCTTCAAGTCTTCGGAATCGGCCCCTCTCAAGGGACGCAAAGCCATCGCTTACATAGCCGAAATCGATGCCACCAAGGCAAGCTTCGAGGTTTGGGGCCTGAACGACCCCACTCTGAGCGGTTGTGAAGAAAGCCTCAAGACCCCCACCGACGTCTATAACGAGCAGGGCGGCCCGGCCATCATCATCAACGGCGGCTTCTTCTATACCGACAGCGGCCTCAGCTATGCCGCCAGCCTTGCCGTCAACAACGGCGTCCTTCTCTCGCCGAACATCAACTACGCTTCGGAAGACTGGGTTGACGTCTACTACCCCACCCGCGGCGTGTTCCTCGAGCACAGCGACGGCAGCTACGAAGCTGCCTGGACCTACTGGGCCGATGAGGACCACCACTATCTCTACCAGAGCCCCGCGGCCAATTCGTTCGGCAACCCGCCTCTCGCAGTGCCCGGAGCCGACTTCCCCTGTGAAGCCACAGCCTTCGAAGCAAAGAACGGAATCGGCGGCGGTCCCGTGCTCATCAAGGGAGGAAAGGTGGTCAACTCCTATACGGCTGAGCTCTTCAACGGCGAGACTTCCGGCATTCTTGTCGACACCTGCCATCCCCGCACGGCGATAGGCATCACCGCAGACAAGAAACTCGTTCTCTTCGTGTGCGAAGGCCGCGAGATGACCGAGGGCGTGCCGGGCTACACAACCCAAGAGGTGGCGAAGATACTTCTCTCGTACGGCTGTGTAGAAGCGCTGAACCTCGACGGCGGCGGCTCGACCTGTATGCTCGTGAACGGAGTGGAGACCGTCAAACCTTCCGATGGCGAGGAGCGTGCCGTAGGCAGCTGTGTGATAATCCGATAAGCCGATGAAGATACTCGTACTCATAGCTTCGATGCTCGCGGCGATGACCGCGTGCGGCGGAACCGACCCCGTCACCCCGACGCCCGGGCCTGAGCCGGGACCTGATCCCGTGGTGAAGGAAGGCAGGCCGCGCTATGTGTGGATAGACGCTGCGGCGAACTTCAACACCTTCGCCAACAACAAGAACAATATAGCCGACGAACTGGCACAGCTCGCCGAGATCGGCTTCACGGACATAATCGTGGACGTGCGCCCGACCGAGGGATGCGTACTTTATAACACGAAGCTCTCAAATGTACCCCGCGCCACCCGCCTTGCGGCCTGGGTCGGCAGCCAGTACAAGTTCGTGGAGAGGAAGGCCACCTGGGACTACCTGCAGGCCTTCATAGACCTCGGGCACGACGCCGGCCTCAGGGTGAACGCCTCAATCAACACCTTCGTGGCAGGATACGGCGGAATGTACGGCCTTGCAAGCGTGGGCCCTATTTTCAGCGGAGACATCCCCGCTTCTTGGGCAAGCAAAGTGAACAATGCCGGCGGCATTCAAAGCAGTTTCAGCGATGATGTGCAGGGAACGGTATTCCTCAACCCCGCCAACGACGACGCTCAAAGTTATGTACTTGAAATCATACACGAACTCGCAGGCTACAATCTTGACGGAATCATCCTCGACCGCTGCCGCTTCGACGACGAAGGACTCGGAAGCGACTTCTCCGACGAGACCAAGGCCAAATTCGCTACATACCTCGGCACCGCGCCTTCGAAGTGGCCCGTTTTCGACGCCGGTTTGCGCGATCTGCCATCGGTACTCACTGCAGAGCAGAAAAGCTGGATGTCATTCAGGGCAAAGGTGATTCACGACTTCGTTGAGAAGGCCTCGCAGACCGTTCACGCAGTCAATCCCAAGATGCGCTTCGGCTGCTATGTGGGCGCCTGGTACTCGTCCTACTACAGTTCGGGAGTCAACTGGGCCAGCCCCAGATACAACACCCACGCAAAGTATCCGAAGTGGGCTAACGAAGACTACCAGAACTACGGCTACGCCGATCATTGCGACTTTATGATGCTCGGCTGCTATGCCGCTGCAAGCAGCGTTTACGGCTCGGGCGAGTGGACTATGCAGGGTTTCTGCAATCAGGGCAAGAGCCTCCTTATGGGAGACACAGTGTTTGCCGGAGGCCCCGACATAGGCAACCCCACCGGCTGGACCGACGGAAAACAGAGCGCGACCATACCCAAGACCATTGACGCCTGTATCAAATCGGCCGACGGATATTTCGTGTTCGACCTCTGCCATATCAGAATGTACAACTATTGGGACGCCTTCAAACAAGGCTTCGACAATTATATCAATTCACTATAACCAATCAATCCAAAAATGAAAAAAACATTATTCATTCTTGCTGCTGCAGTTCTTGCACTTGCATCCTGCGGTAACGACAAGCCGGGCACAGACCCCGTCAAGGACGCCATCACCCTCAAGGGAGAGGCTGTTGTAGACCTTGAAGAGAACAACTTCTACACTATTGAATTCAATGCCACCACAGACTGGAAGGCAGAATTCCTGTTCCCCGAATCCGGAGAAGCCTATGCTACCCTCGATGCAATGGAAGGCAAGAAGGGCGATGCCAAGGTTAAGCTCACAGTAGAGACTCTTGAAGAAGGCTACGGCCGCTACTTCATGCTCTATCTTACTGCCGGTGAGGCCAATGCCACCATCTTCTTCATGCAGGGCAAGGTTCTCACCTACACTACCGAGGAAGGCACTGCAGCCTTCGGCGTTGACGGTGGCACAATAAATGTCCGCCTCCTTACAAACTGCGCTGTTACTTATAGGAAGTATGACGGCGAAGGAGAGGACTTCAACTGGGCTCCCGTCACAATCGACGAGACTGCAAAGACCATCAAAATCAACGCACAGAAGAATAAATCCTACGACGCCCGTCAGGGTTATGTAAAGATCACCACAGCCGACATTCAGGATCCCGTCTTCGACGAGGAGACAGGAGATCCTACCGGCAACACCCAGGACCATGCCCTCAGGATCTACTTCGATCAGGCCGGTATTGCTTCCTATGCTTGGCAGAATAACCTCGATCCCACCGCATTCATCGGTAACGCAAGCTACACCGTAGCCCTCTGGAACGGCAACCTGTGTCTCTGCAACGGCGAGAAAGTCTTTGCATACAATCCCGAGACCGGCGAATCCCTTGGCGAAATCACTCTTCCCACCGCCGTCAACGGTATCACCAACGACAGCGTTGGCAACGTCGTTGCTTATATGAAAGCTGATTATTTTGCTCCTACCCCCCTCACTGTTTATGCCATCAGGAAGGGCGAGGACGTTGCAAATGCAGTTCTTCTCTTCAGTAAGAACGATGACTTCTACGGCTATGGACTCGACAATCTCCGCGTAACAGGTGACGTATTCGACGACGCCTGCATCGATGCGTTCAGCGCCTGCGGCGGCGACGCTGCAAGCTATATGGTTTCTTACGAAATCAAGGACGGCAAATACGTTTCGGAAGGCAACTACACCGATTACGTAGGTCTGCCCTGGACAGCAGCAATGTGGTCTACCCGTGCAGCCGTTGGTATGCACCTCGGAACCACCGTCGACTCCGGCATTCTCTTCATCGGCTATGACGGCAACTACAACCTCCACTACAACGCAGGTATGACCGGCGCAAACTGGCAGGAAGTTCTCGCAACCGGCAGCAGCTGGGCAGAAGGCTACGACGCTCTCGACATCATCGAGTGGAACGGCAAGACCTACGCAGCATTCATCGGCTATGCATACTTCCCTCAATGGGGTATGCCTTCCTACCTCTGGGTTGTTGACGTAACTGATCCCACCCAGCCCGTTGCAATAAGCTCAGGCGAATACTATGGCGCCGCTTATGCTGAGGATACCGCTGTTGATGCTACCTATGTTTCTACAGACCTCACACTTGCTGTCGAGAACGACCAGCTCGTAGTTTACTACTACGACGCAGCCTGGTGCACTCTCGCCAAGAAAGTTTTCCCTGTTCTCTAGTCAATCGGCAATACATTACATAAGGCCGGGCCGCACGTGTGGCCCGGCCTTATTTCGCCCTTGTATTTTGGAGGCCGTTTGTGTATATTTGTGAAATGCGGCGAAGCCGCAAAATAGCCAATGATCTGCGTCACACTACATAAAGGAACTCTTGAAGAAATCTATGGCATCCTGCAGGATCCGTATGTCGAGATGGCCGAAGTCCGGCTCGATCTCTGCACCCTTTCCGATGACGAGTACCGCGAACTCTTCGAAACCTGCGACAAGGCTCTCATAGCCACCTGGCGCGGCGAAAACTGGGCGCGCGGAACAGAACTTCTGCGCCTTGCCATCGAAGCCGGAGTGCGGTACATCGACCTTGACGTAGCCGCACCGGCACCGGTGAGCAAGGAATTCCAGAAACTTTGCCGCCACAGCGGCACGCAGCTCATCCGCTCGTGGCACGACTTCGAGCGCACCCCGGACAAGGACTTTCTCGATCAGGTGGTCGGAAGGTGCCTGCGCTATGGCGCCGACATCGTAAAGGTCGTCACTACGGCACAATCGGCCGAAGACGCGGCCCGCGTGCTGTCTCTGTACACGCAGCAGCCCGAATTCTTCAAACTTGAGCCCTCTCGCCTTGTCGCCTTCGCGATGGGCGCGCAGGGACAGGACTCCCGCATAGAGTGCCTCGCGCTCGGGGCTCCGTTCTCATATGCCTGTCTCGAGGAAGCAGAGGCCATCGCACCCGGTCAGATGAGCGCGGAACAGATGCACCGCCGCATCTACGGCGAGCATTACGGCTTCTACCGCGACTCGCTCGAGGTCCCCGCATCGAAAAGTTTTGCCCAGCGCGCCATTCTGTGCGCGGCCCTCGCCGAAGGCACATCACATCTGCGCGGATACACGGTATGCACCGACAACGAGGCGGCCGTCAAACTCGCAAGGCAGATGGGCGCGAAAGTCACGCGCCGCGGCGACGTGCTTACAATCACGGGCATCGGGCCGGTCACGGAGCCTCTCTCTCTTGAAAAGATACATACTGGCGAAAGCGGCCTTCTGACAAGGCTGGCCATTCCGCTTCTTTCGCACCTCAACGGCAGGACGTTCGAAATCGAAGGCTGCGGAACCCTTCCCGGGAGGCCCCTCACGGGTGCGTCGGACATTATGGCCGCATTCGGCGTGATGCTTTCCAGCCGCGACGGGCGTGACCGCGAGATTGCAGTTCCCCTTCGCGTGCGCGGCAGCCTCGTTCCCGGTACGGCCGACATCCCCGGTGGCGGAGGCTCACAGCTCATCTCCGGCCTGCTGATGACCCTTCCGCTCTGCAAGAAGCCCTCGCAACTGTTCGTCAGCGAGCCCAAGAGCATCCCATATATGTTCATCACCCTCGATGTGATGCATCAGTTCGGCGTGAATGTACAGGCCGAGCTGGAAGGCGACGCCGAGATGCTCGCACAGCAGGACTGGTCGTACTGCACGGGCATCAACTTCACGACAAAAGGAAATTCACGCTACAAGGCGGCCGACTTCGACCTCGAAGGAGACTGGAGCAGCGCGGCCGACTGGCTGGTGGCAGGCGCCGTCTTCGGAGCCGCCGAAGTCATCGGTGTCGATCACAGTTCCATCCAGGCGGACATCTCGATTCTGGACGTACTGGTGGAAGCCGGAGCCTGCGTGGGCTTCGAAGAAGACGAGCCGGTGGCAAGCGTGCGCAAAGCCCCGCTCGAAGCGTTCAGCGTTGACCTGAACAACGCCCCCGACCTCTTCCCCGCCGTCAGCGTGCTGGCCGCATTCTGCCCCGGCGTAAGCGACATCAAGGGCGTGGGCAGGCTGAAACGCAAGGAAAGCGACCGCGGCCGGGCCATTCTCGAGATGCTTTCGGCATTCGGCGTTCGCGCCCAGATATGCGGCGACAGCCTTCAGATCGAAGGAGAAAGCTACGCCTCGCGCCTGCTTGGCGGACGCCTTCTGCACGCCGGCAAGTTCTCAAGTTTCCACGACCACCGCATGGCGATGGCCCTGGCAATAGCCTCCATAGGCGCCGACGGTCCCGTGGAGATAGACGACAAGGCCTGCGTAGCCAAATCATTCCCCGAATTTTTTGAAATCTTCAGATAATTTTATGAAACACCTGCTCACAATAATCGCCACTCTGGCGACTTGCTCATTGCTCTGCTCCGCGCGAGAGACCGCAGCCGGAGACGATGGCCGCATCTTCATCGAAGGCCGCACCCTCACCGAAGACGGGAAAGTCTCCTTTGACTGGAGCGGCGTAACACTGAGAATACGCTTCTGCGGCACCTCGCTCGAGATGGCATATTCCGACAGCGGCCACGACTGGATGAACGTCTGGGTTGACGAAACCCCTTCGGCAAAAGAGCAGAAAAAGATCGAACTCAAAGGCGAAGGAAGCATCACCCTGGCATCCGGCCTGAGGAAGGGCGAGCACGAAGTCGTCCTGCAGAAGAGAACCGAAGGCGAGCAGGGCCGCATAAGCATCTCGGGCTTCGACACCGATGGTAAATTCCTCAAGGCATCCGACCCGTTCCGCCGCCACATAGAGTTCATCGGTGACTCCTATACCTGCGGATACGGTACCGAAGCGGCTAACCGCAACTGTCCTTTCAAGGCGGAAGAAGAGAACTGCAACCTTACCTACGCCGCCATCATCGGCCGTCATTTCGACGCCGGCGTAAGACACATCTCGCACTCCGGCCGCGGCATAGCACGTAACTATGGCGACGCCCCCGACGCCCTTATGCCCGAACGCTATACCCGCACCTTCGATTGCTCCGAAAAAGAGGGCTGGAAAGCAGGCAGCGACGGCTTCAAACCCGATGTGGTGGTCATCTATCTTGGAACCAATGACTTCAGCACTGGCAAACAGCCCTCGCTCGGCGCCTGGTGCCAGCAATACACCACACTTCTCGAGCAGATTGCCTCAAACTATGGCAGCGACATTCCAGTTCTCTGCGCGGCATCGAATTGCGACGAGCTGCTTGCAGACTACGTCAAGGAGGCAGCCAGAAGCTGCGGTCTCAAGAATGTCCGCTGGACCGCCGTCAACAAAGGCGCACACGACATCGAAGGAGACCTCGGCGCCTCCTGGCACCCCAACTACAAGGGCCAGCGCAAGGTAGCCGCCTGTATGATACCCTACATAGCCACTCTCACCGGATGGGATATGCCTTTCAAAGCAATAGAATAAACACACAATAACCACATTATGAGCGACAGGAGAACATTTCTGAAAGAAGTTGCGGCGGCAGGAGCCGCACTCGCAACCGGCAGCCTTCTCGAGGGCTGCAGCCGCACACATTTCCACGACACCGAAGTACCCGACCTTGTTTACGATTCCGAAGGCGGGTCGAAACTCATAGTCCCCAAAGAAAACGGACTGCGCATCACGGGTACATTCCTCGACGAGATTTCGCACGACATCCCCCACCAGAACTGGGGCGCGAAGGAATGGGACCAGGACTTCAGGAATATGAAGGCCATAGGCATCGACACCGTGATAATGATACGCAGCGGCTACCGCAAGTTCATCACCTGGCCCAGCAAATTCCTGCTCGGCAAGGGATGCTATATGCCTTCGATGGACCTGCTCGAGCTGTTCCTCACCCTTGCCGACAAGTACGATATGAAGTTCTACTTCGGCCTGTACGACAGCGGTTACTACTGGGACACCCACGATATGTCACGTGAGCTCGAGTACAACAAATACGTCATCGAGGAAGTATGGAACGCCTACGGACACCACAAGAGCTTCCAGGGCTGGTACATATCCACCGAGATCAGCCGCAAGACCAAGGGCTGCATCGAGACCTTCCACGAAATGGGCAAGATGTGCAAGGACATTTCCGGCGGTCTTCCCACCTTCATATCACCCTGGATCGACGGCAAGAAGGCCATAATGGGCACCAACCTCAACATCAAGCAGGGCGTGTCGGTAAGCAAGCACGAAGAGGAATGGAACGAAATCTTCGACGGCATTCACGACGTGGTGGACGCCTGCGCCTTCCAGGACGGGCACATCGACTACGATGAACTGGACGCATTCTTCTCTGTGAACAAGAAACTCGCCGACCGTTACGGAATGCAGTGCTGGACCAACGCGGAGACCTTCGACCGCGATATGCCCATCCACTTCCTGCCCATCAAGTTCGACAAGCTGCGCCTCAAGCTGGAGGCCGCCAAGCGCTGCGGCTACGACAAGGCTATCACCTTTGAGTTCAGCCATTTCCTCAGCCCGCAGAGCGCATATGCCCAGGCCGGTCATCTCTACGACCGTTACAAAGAATACTTCAACATCAAATAGCGGCCTATGGCAACAACGAGCAAAGCAAATATCGGATATGTCATCTTCCTGTCGATTGTAGCCGCCCTCGGCGGAATACTTTTCGGCTATGACACCGCTGTCATTTCGGGCACGACCGCAGACGTGACCGCCCAGTTCGGCCTTGACGAGATGTCGAAAGGCTGGTACGTAGGATGCGCACTCATCGGTTCAATCATTGGCGTGGCCTGTGCCGGAATGCTGAGCGACTACCTCGGACGCAAGAAGACAATGCTCATCGCAGCCGTGCTGTTCAGCGTGTCCGCAATAGGCTGCTGCCTGTGCCGCGGATTCGAAGACCTGGTCGTCTACCGTATTATCGGCGGCCTCGGAATAGGTATCGTGAGCATCGTTTCACCCATCTACATTTCCGAAGTTTCGCCCGCGAAGATACGCGGAACGATGGTGTCGCTCTACCAGCTGGCGGTAACCGCCGGTCTGCTGCTGGCCTACCTCGTGAACTTCGTCATCCTGAAGAACTCGTCCACCATTGCCGGGGACGGATTCTGGGCAAACATCTTCTCTACCGAGATGTGGAGGGGAATGCTCGGAAGCGAATCTGTCGTAACCCTGCTGTTCTTCTTCATCATCTTCCTCATTCCCGAGAGTCCGCGCTGGCTTATGGTCAAGGGCCGCGAACAGAGGGCGATGGATATCTTCCGCCGACTCAAAGCCGATGAAAGCGGAGCGCAGGAGGAGTTCTCGCTCACCAAGGCTTCGATCAGCTCCGAAGTCAAGAGCGAATGGTCCGCCCTCAAGGAGAAAGGCATACTCAAAGCCGTGCTCATCGGCTCGGCCATCGCCATCCTCGGCCAGTTCATGGGCGTTAACGCCGTGCTCTACTACGGCCCCGACATCTTCGCTGATGCCGGACTCGCCGCCGAAGACTCTTCGTTCTCGACCGTGCTGGTAGGCCTTGTCAATATGCTCACAACCGTGCTGGCCGTATTCATCATCGACCGTGTTGGCCGCAAGAAACTCATCTACTGGGGCGTGAGCGGAATGATTGCCTGCCTCATCGCGATAGGCGTGATCTTCGCTACCGGAGCGAGCGGCCTGGTTCTGCTTGTATTCTTCCTGCTCTACATTTTCTGCCAGGCGATAAGCATCAGCGCCGTGGTGTTCGTGCTGCTGAGCGAGATGTACCCGAACCGCGTGCGCGGCATCGCGATGTCGATAGCCGGCCTCGCGCTGTGGGTGGGCACTTATCTGATCGGCCAGTTCACCCCCTGGTGCATGAGCCACCTCACCCCGGCAGGAACCTTCTTCCTGTTCGCGGCTATGTGCATTCCTTATATGCTCATTATGTGGAAGGCCGTGCCCGAAACCACCGGCAAGACGCTCGAAGAGATAGAGCAGTACTGGAAAGCGCGTAACTGATGGGGGCGAGAATCAAAGCGATAGATGCCCTTCGCGGCCTCGCCATCATCGGAATGGTGCTGGCGGGCTCGATCGGCTGGAACAGCGGCCTGCCGGCCTGGATGTTCCATTGCCAGACCCCGCCGCCCGACTACGCCTTCCACCCCGAAGTGCGCGGAATCACCTGGGTCGACCTTGTGTTCCCGTTCTTCCTTTTCGCGATGGGCGCGGCGCTGCCTCTGGCCATGCGCAGCCGGATATCACGCGGAGAGAAAACCGGCAAGCTCATCGCCGGACAGATCAAACGCTGGCTGACCCTGGTGCTGTTCGGCTTCGCGATTGGCAATGCGTACAGAGTGAACGGGTCGGAAGTCGGCGGCGAGATTGTCCGCGGCCTCTTTATGCCAGCAATGTGGGCAGGGTTCTTCGCGAGCCTTGTGCGCTACCGCTCAAAATGGATCAACTATCTGGGCTATGCCCTGGTGGCCGGTCTGCTCGCGGTGCAGTGGCTGGTGTTCGGACAGGTTCCCGGGTTCGCATATGCCGATGTGATAATAATGATTCTGGCTTCGGCCTCGCTTGCCGGAGCGCTGCTGTGGCTGCTCAGCGCAGGAAATCCCCGTACCAGGTTGCTCATCTTGTTCTTTGTCGTTGCTCTCAAGGCCGTAAGTTCATATACCGGTTTGCTTGAGCCGCTAGCAATACACGGAGCGGCAAGCTACATTTTCAACTGGGGGCATCTCCAGTACCTGGTAATCGTGCTCGGTGCCACATTCGCGGGGGACTACCTCTATGACTGGGCACACTCGCCAAAGCAGGAGGCAAAGGTGAACTTCTGGCAGCAGCTGATTGCTGTACTTACCGTTATTCTGCAGCTGTGGGCCCTGCTTGGGCGTCATATTGCAATCGACGTGGTTCTGACCCTGTCATTAGCCTGCGCCTATGTCGGACTCGGACACCGCAAACAGGGGCCCTGGACCGCTCTCGGTCTGAGCGGATACGCAATCCTCATTGCGGGAATCATGTTTGACATTGCCGACGGAGGCATAGCGAAGGACTTCTGCAATCTGTCATACCTGCTGGTAACCTGCGGGCTCGGCTTCATAGTCACATCTGTTTTCTTCGCTATGGAAAACGCGGGGAAAGCGCTCGGTGCACTTGTGCTTTGCGGGCAGAACCCGATGATAGCCTATACGGTCAGCAGCTTCGTGCTGGTGCCCATCTTCTA
>JAGHTP010000104.1 GCA_018065265.1 Candidatus Cryptobacteroides aphodequi
CGCTCTGGTAGTAACAAATACTCCGAAATCTTATTCAATTGGGATGGAGTAGCCATCAGAAAGGGGAATAACAAGTATTCTGACGTGCTTTTTAATTTTGATGGGGAAAACTTTCGTCAAGGAAACAACAAATATGGAAAGGTTCTTTTCAATTGGGACGGTCGTTACATACGCAGGGGCGACAGTAAGTACGGTGAAGTATTATACAACTTTGATGGACAGTACGTCAGGGCGGGAGATAGCAAGTATGCTGCAATCTTGTTGAATATTTCCGGAAAGTTGCCGGTGGGGCTACTAATATTCCTGCTTATGTAAAGTCCCGTACCTACACCTGGCTCCACTTACACTCACGGCCTCCGAAACTTTTCAAAACGGGGCAACATTTGGGGTAACAAAAATGAAAAATGGCCTACAGATACCTGTAAGCCATTCTCTTGCGGAGAGAGAGGGATTCGAACCCCCGGAGCCTTTCAGCTCAACAGTTTTCAAGACTGCCGCCTTAAACCACTCGGCCATCTCTCCTTCAGTCTTTGAAGACTGCTAGGGTTTGTTGGGGTGAGATGTGGGGCTCGAACCCACGACACCCAGAACCACAATCTGGTGCTCTACCAACTGAACTAATCTCACCGTGTTGGGGATGCAAAGGTACAAATTATTTTGAACCTTGCAAGAAAGGCTCGCAAAAAAGTGCTAAATTAGCGGACTATTGGTGCACATACTATATGAAAAAGAATCTGCTCGCTTTGATAGCCATTTCGTTGCTGGCGTCGATCCCGGTCTTTGCGATGGGACGTGGCGGCGTTGACGGAATGCCCGCAGTTCCGGCAAACCGTGGCAGCGTGCCCCAGGCTCCAGGAACTTCAGCGGCTTGTGGCAGCTTGCCCCAGGCTCCAGAAGTCTCAGCGGCTTGTGGCAGCGTGCCCCAGGCTTCCGCCGTCCAGGCAGCCGCTGGCCCGGGTGCATGCCTCGCTTCTGCCGAAATGCTCGTTGTCCCTTCGCAATGGCTCGGGTGCAATGATACGGTTTATGTGTTCAGCCCTTCCGGCAGAGAGACCGAAAAGGCCCTGCCTTCACTCCTTCTGCTCCACGGCTGGAGCGGATGCTCACGTGACTGGGCCGAGCATACCGACATCCAGGCCCTGGCCGGGAAAACCGGCTGGCGCATCATCTGCCCCGACGGCTTTTTCGACAGCTGGTACATAGACAAGGCCGGGCAGTTGCCCGAGGATGGTCTTGAAAGCACATCCCCCGCTCCCGGCAGCCTTTCCACGGGTGCCAACGGAATGCAGTGGCGAAAGTTCTTCTGGCAGGACCTCTGGCCTCTGCTCGATGAGAAATATTCCCTTCAGCCCGACAGGACATTCATAACCGGACTCTCGATGGGCGGCCACGGGGCGATGAACATCTTCCTCGATCATCCCGAACGCTTCCGCGGCGCCGGCTCGATGAGCGGAGTGCTCGACCTCAAATACTCCGGTGGCTCGGCCGACCGCATCCCGCAGATGCTCGGAGCTGAAAACATAAACGAAGCGGTGTGCCGGGAGCAGTGTGCTGTCGAGCGCCTCGGAAGGGTGGGAGAGATATGCGGCAAGGCCGGATCGGCCGAAAAGATACTCGTCATAACCTGCGGCTACGAAGATGTGCGCTTCGCACAGGCGGCCCGCGAGTTCGATGCGCGCTGCACCGAACTTGGGCTCAACCATATACTGATGCTCAGCCGCGCAAAGCACCGCTGGGGCTATTGGACCTGGGTGCTTCCGTATCATATGGACTGGTTTGCGCAGACCCTTGCGGGCGGCAGCCTCGGTAGCGAGTAGGTAGAACAACACCGCTGGGGCCAGGGCGGCGAGAAAAAACCGGAGGCCTCGGCAGCAATTGAAACGACATTATGGCAAAAGAGATACAATTCTCCCTGGTTTACAGGGATATGTGGCAGTCTTCGGGCAAGTATGTGCCCAGGGCTGACCAGCTGGTGCGCGTAGCTCCGGCAATCATAGATATGGGATGCTTCGACCGCATCGAGACCAACGGCGGAGCGTTTGAGCAGGTGAATCTCCTCTTCGGCGAGAACCCGAACAAGGCTGTGCGTGCCTGGACGGCGCCTTTCAACAAGGCCGGTATCCAGACCCATATGCTCGAGCGCGGACTCAACGCCTTGCGTATGAACCCGGTTCCTGCCGACGTGCGCGCCCTGATGTTCAAGGTGAAGAAGGCGCAGGGAGTCGATATCGCCAGAAGTTTCTGCGGCCTCAATGACCACCGCAATCTCAAGCTCAGCATCGAAGGCGCGAAGAATGCCGGTATGATCAGCCAGGCTTCGCTCTCCGTCACCTACTCTCCCGTGCATACTGTCGAGTACTATATGGGCGTGGTTGACAAACTTGCCGAGTACGGCGCCGACGAAATCTGCCTCAAGGATATGGCCGGCGTGGGCCGTCCCGGATTCCTTGGCGCTCTGGTCGGCGAGATCAAGAAGCGCTATCCGCATCTGAAGGTCCAGTACCACGGCCACAGCGGCCCCGGATTCGCGGTTGCCTCGATGCTCGAAGTGGCCAGGGCCGGTGCTGACTGCCTCGACGTGGCTGTGGAGCCGCTCAGCTGGGGCAAGGTTCACCCCGATGTCATAACCATACAGCAGATGCTCCGTTATGAGGGCTTCCTTGTGAAGGATATCAATATGGACGCATACATGCAGGTGCGTTCGCTCACCCAGGAGTTCATCGACGACTTCCTCGGCTACTGGATCAACCCTTCGAACTCGAAGATGACTTCGCTCCTCGTCGGTTGCGGCCTGCCCGGAGGAATGATGGGCTCGATGATGGCCGACCTCAAGGGCTTCCAGGCTGCGATCAACGCTTCGGAGCGCGCGACAGGCAAACCCCAGAGCTCGCTCGACACCCTTATGGTAAAGCTCTTCAACGAGGTCGAGTATGTATGGCCGAGGCTCGGATATCCTCCGCTCGTGACTCCGTTCAGCCAGTATGTAAAGAATACAGCCCTTATGAACCTGCTTGCCCTTAGCCAGGACAAGCCTCGCTTCAGCACCATAGACAAGGATACCTGGGGAATGATCCTGGGCCGTATGGGCACCCTGCCCGGCCCTCTTGCCCCTGAAATCGTCGCCCTCGCGAAGGAGAAGGGAATGGAATTCTTCACCGGTAACCCGCAGGACAATTATCCTGACGAACTGCCGAAGTTCCGCGCCATGATGGACGAGAAGGGCTGGGATTACGGCCAGGACGACGAGGAACTCTTCGAACTCGCAATGCACGAGCGACAGTATCTCGACTATCGCAGCGGTGTGGCCAAGGAGCGTTTCAACAAGGAACTGGAAGACCTCAAGGCCAAGGCCGGTGCTCCGATAGTGATCAAGCGCCCGGTCGTTGAGATGCCCGCGTTCGACATAGATTCGCTCGTGGCTGCGCACCCCGGGGCCGTAGCGGTCCAGGCGCCCGTCAAGGGAGGACTCCTGTGGCAGGTGGATGTGGCTGATAACAGCGCCGCTCCTGCGGTCGGTTCGGCCGTTAAGGCCGGGCAGACCATAGGGTATGTACAGGCCTTCTACGGGATGGAGGAGATCAAGGCCGCCTGTGATGGTCGTCTTCTTGCCGTTCCCGCAGCCCAGGGCGACAAGGTGGAGAAGAATCAGATAGTAGCCCTGATAGAACCGTAGCGCCTATGCTTGACCAACGTATGCGACCTGCCGGGATGGACGAGTTCCGCGACGCCTTGCGCGAGCGCGGCCTCAAGAGCACGCCTCAGCGCGAGGCCGTGCACGAGGCGATGTCTCAGCTCATTCACGCAAGTGCCGACATGGTGGTCGATTTCATTGGTGAGACAACCAAGAAACGCGTATCCATGGCATCGGTCTACAATATCCTTCTCGGGCTTTCAGGCGCCGGCATATACGCCGCGCGTATGAGTTCTTCGGGCAAGATGTTCTTCGATGTCATTCCTGTTCACCATATTCACCTTTACGACCCTTCCACGGACGAATACCGCGATGTGGTCGATGAGGAACTGCTGGATATGGTCGAGACACACTTCCGCCGCAAACGTTTCAGGGGCTTCAAGGTGGACAGCGTGGACATCCAGCTTGTCTGCCACGCAACACGCAAGAATTACTAACCAAAAAACCATATTATGAAAGTTATCAACCTTGGCGAGAACAGTTCGGTGCTCAACACCGCAGTAAGCCAGCTTCGTGACAAGACACTCCAGAAGGACAGCCTCCGCTTCAGGACCAATCTCCAGCGCCTCGGGCAGATTTTCGGCTACGAAATCAGCAAGACCCTCAGCTTCGAGGAGAGGGAAGTGGTGACTCCTCTCGGAATCGCGAAAGTGAAAGTCCCCAACGAGAAGATTGTCGTTGCTACCATTATGCGTGCCGGTCTGCCTCTGCACGAAGGTGTGCTGAGCTGCTTCGATTCTGCCGAAAATGCCTTCGTGGCCGCGTACCGCAAGTACGATTCCGAAGGTGAGTTCCACATCCACACCGAGTACTGCACCTGCCCCGACCTTACCGGCAAGACAATCATCCTTGCCGATACGATGCTGGCAACGGGCTCATCTATCGAGGTGGCTCTGGAAGTGCTGCGCGAGCAGGGAGGAGAGGCGGCCAATGTGCATCTCGTCTGTCCGTTCGCAAGCGCGCAGGCCGTGGAGAATCTCAAGAAGAAACTCCCTGCCAATACTGTTCTCTGGGTTGCTGCAATCGATCCCGAACTTACCAGCCACTCATACATCGTGCCCGGTCTGGGCGATGCGGGTGACCTTTGCTATGGTCCGAAACTTTAGATCCTGACTCTGAGCCTGCCGATCGGGATGCCAAGCTGCTGACGGTACTTGGCGACGGTGCGGCGGGCTATCTCATAGCCCTTGCGGCCAAGCTCTTCGACAAGCTGCTCATCCGTGAGCGGCTTGCTTTTGTCTTCGGCGTCGATGATGTCCTGAAGGGCGCTCTTGACTTCGCGTGTCGAGACTTCTTCGCCCTTGCTGTTCACGAGTTTTTCGCTGAAGAAATATTTCAGCTGGAATATGCCGAAGGGTGTCTCGATGTACTTCTCGTTCACTACGCGCGAGATTGTGGAGATGTCAAATCCGGTGTCGTCGGCGATGGTTTCCAGAATCAGGGGGCGCATACGCTTCTCATCACCGGTGAGGAAGAAGTCCATCTGATAGTTCAGAATGCTCTGCATGGTCTTCTGAAGGGTGTTGCGCCTCTGCTTTATCGCCTCGATGAACCACTTGGCCGAATCTATCTTGCTCTTTACGAAGGTGATGGTCTCCTTCTGCTCGCGCTCGCTGCGTCCCTGGGCGTCGCGCAGCATCTGCTCGAACTGGTGGCTTATGCGCAGCTCGGGAATCGAACCGCGGGCCATTTCGAAGCTCAGGGTGCCGTCTTCGTTCTCGATGAGTTTGAAGTCGGGCACTATCTGCTGCGACTGCTCTATGAAGGCATCCTCGACCTGTCCTCCCGGGGAGGGGTTGAGGCGTGATATGCGTTTTACTGCCGCTTTGAGTTCGTCGTCGCTTACTCCGAGCTTTGCCTTGAGGGCGGGGAAGTGCATTGCCGAGAATTCCGCGAATTCGTCGCGGACGATACGCAGCGCCAGGTCGCCCACATCGCTCTTTGGCGCGCGCTGCAACTGTATCAGCAGGCATTCGCGGAGGTTGCGCGCTCCAATGCCGGCCGGATCGAGGGTCTGTACCGTGCGGAGCATGTGCTCGACTTCCTCTTCGGTTGTCTCGACTCCGAACCTGAATGCCAGGTCGTCGGTAAGGGCGGGTATGTCGCGTTCGAGGTAGCCGTTCTCGTTGAGCGAGCCTATGAGGAAAGCCGCGATACGGTATTCCTGCTCGGAGAGGTTCTTGAATCCGAGCTGGTCCATCAGCCCCTGAAGAAAACTTTCACGTACGGCGAAAGTGTTGTATTCGGGGCGGGGGTCCTTGCCCCAGTTGTTGACCTTGAGCTTGTAGGCGGGTGTGGGGTCGTTTTCGTCCAGGCTGTCGAGCGATACTTCCTTGGAGCCCTCCTCCGAAGTGGTGGTGTCGTCCAGGGCCGGATTCTCCTCTATTTCGGCACGAACCCTCTGCTCGAGGTCCTGGATGGAGAGCTCGAGAAGCTTGATGGTCTGTATCTGAAGAGGGGAGAGCTTCTGGGTAAGCTTCTGCTCGAGAGTCTGTGATATCATTGTACGGGCGCGGCTTCTGTTCTGACGACGACTTTGAGTGTGTCCACCACGATGGCCCTGTCAATGTCGATGACCGGGTATTTCATCTTCTCCTTTACGATGAAGGCGGCCGGGAAACTCCTGCTTATGCGCTTGAGAGCTATCTGTGCGTCCGCCTTGGTGCGGAAATCACCTACCGTAACCTTGAAGAAGGGGTTCGTGAACGAGCGGTATGTGTTATAGCCCGGGTAGAGTTTCCTGAAATCTTCCACGGCCTGTGCGGAACGCTCGCGCGAGTCCTGCTGGTTGTCGAGGAATATGCGTATGCGGTAGCCTTCCACCATACGCTTCTGGTTTGTCTGCACCTGGGCGTCAAGCGCATCGCTTACCGCGATGCTGTGCCTGAAGGCCACGTTTTCAGGCATCAGGGTATAGACGCTTTCGCCCTTGAGCGAGGTCTCGACCCTGCGGCCCTGTGAATAGACGAGAGAATCGACAACTATGCATCCCTCAGGGATGGAGTCGGGCATCTCGGTGTATATGCCTACTATCTGTGCGTTGCCGCAGATGGCGGCCGCAAGCAGAATGGCTATGGAGAGTATTGTCTTTTTCATAAATCCGGGCACAAATTTACAAAAATTCTGCCACTGCTAGAAGGTGACTCCCAGTTCTCCGAGAATTTCGTTCAGCGCGAGCCCTTCGCTGTGCAGATGGTGCCGCCCGCCAAGGGCCCCGCGGTAAGTGGCGCTGAGATCGGCGGTCAGGGCCCCTTCGCGAAGCAGACCCTGCAGTGCTCCCAGGTTCTGGAGGTCAAGTTTGCAGTTTACATCCAGGGCGACATCGTTCACGCCCTTGGGGATGAGGGCGCCGCCGGAAGAAAGCGTGGCCATGCTTTCGCCGTCCTTCCGGACCACGACCACAATGTCGCTCAGCGTGAAGCGCGTTGCAGGGTTGTTCAACTTCACCTGCAGGGTGACATCGGCGCTGCGCAGGCTTGTCGGCCTGAGGGAGAGGACATCCACGTTCTCTATCCGTATGTTCTCGTAGGACTGGCAGGATACTGCGGCCAGTACGAGTATGAGTATGTAAACGAGTCTTTTCACGAATCACAAAAGTAGTAAAAAATAACTATCTTTGCGCACGATGAAAAAGCTCTACATAGAGACTTACGGCTGCCAGATGAACGTTGCCGACACCGAAGTGGTCTTCTCGATTCTGGGGGAGCACGGCTACGTGCGCTGCGAATCGCTGGACGAGGCCGACGTCATCTTTGCCAATACCTGTTCGGTGCGCGACAACGCCGAACAGCGCATCCACGGCCGTCTCATCCAGTTTGCGCTTCAGCGCCGCAACAGGCCTGTGGTCATCGGCATACTTGGCTGTATGGCCGAGCGTATGAAGGACGCCCTCATCGAAACGGGCAAGGTGGACATAGTCGCCGGCCCCGATTCGTACAGGCATCTGCCCGAAATGCTCGAAGCGGTCTCCGAAGGCCCGCAGATGGACGTATGCCTTTCGCGTAGCGAGACCTACGCTGAGATAGTGCCCGTCCGCACCGACCGCAACGGTGTGAGCGCTTTCATCTCCATAATGCGCGGATGCAACAACGTCTGCTCATACTGCGTGGTGCCTTTCACCCGCGGGGCCGAGCGCAGCCGCGACTATCACAGTATCGTGCGGGAAGCCTGCCGCTGCGTGTCCGACGGCTACAAGGAGGTGATGCTCCTCGGCCAGAATGTGGACTCGTACAACTTCGAAGGAACAGGGTTTGCCGCGCTGCTCGCTATGGTCGCCGAGGCCTGTCCTGGTTTGCGCATACGCTTCTCCACCTCGAACCCGCAGGACATTTCCGATGAGGTTCTGGAGGTTATGTCCTCGCACGCGAACATCTGCCACCATATTCATCTGCCCGTACAGTCGGGTTCGAACCGCATACTCGAGAAGATGCGCAGGCGCTACACGCGCGAGTGGTATCTGCAGCGGGTGGCCGCCATACGCGCCGCTATGCCTGACTGCGCCATCACCACCGATGTCATTGCCGGCTTCTGCTCCGAAACGCTCGAAGACCACGAGGCCACGCTCGACCTTTTCCGCCGTGTCGGCTTCGACTATGCTTTTATGTTCTATTATTCGGAACGTCCCGGCACGCTTGCGGCCCGCAAGTATCCCGACGACGTTTCAATAGAGGAGAAGACCCGACGTCTCAACGAAATAATTGACCTGCAGAACAGCCTCAGCCTCGAGAGCAACCGCCGCGATTGCGGCAAAGTTTTTGAGGTGCTGGTCGAGGGTCCGTCCAAGAAGGGCGGGCAGCTTTGCGGGCGTACCATGACAAACAAGATGTGCGTATGGGTGGACGACACCCACAAGGCGGGCGACCTGGTTAATGTCAAGGTGACCGATTGCACCCAGGCTACACTTTTCTGCGAACTTGTATGATTATGAATAAGAAACACCTCATAGCGGCTTTCGCCCTGCTCGCCCTGCTTGCCGGAGCCTGCAAGAGCGAGTATGACGCGATTCTCGAAAGCCCCGACCAGGACGCCAAGTACAAGGCGGCCTTCGAATATTTCTACGACGGCAAATACCAGAAGGCGGCCCAGCTTTTCGAGTCGTTGGCGATGATCACTTCCGGTACCGAGCGCGACGATACGGTCCAGTATTTCTGGGGCCTGAGCAATTACAAGCTCAAGGATTATCCTACGGCCGAAGCCAACTTCTTCCACTTCATCCAGAATTATCCCCGCAGTACCTTCTCGGAGATAGCCCAGTTCCTGAGGGTTGACTGCCTGTACCGCGCCACTCTGCGCTACGAGCTTGACCAGACTCCTACGCGCAACACGATTGCGTCCATCAACGAGTATCTGGAACTCAACCCCAGAACCGACAAGCGCGACATCTGCAACAAGATGCTAGCCGACCTCAACGAAAGGCTCGACCGCAAGGCCTTCGAAGACGCCCGCATATATTATAAGATGGAGGATTACAAGGCTGCCCGCGTGGCCCTGCGCAATGTCCTCAAGGAAGATTCCGAGAACTCGCATCGCGAAGAGATACTCTATCTGACGGCAATGTCCTCGTACAAGTATGCCCAGTTGAGTGTGACCGCGAAGCAGAAGGAACGCTTCCTGGTCTTCATCGACGACTATTACAATTTCGTCGGTGAATATCCCGAGTCGCAGTACCGCAAGGAACTCGACTCCCTGTACCGCAAAGTGAAGTCAAAATAATTTGAAACTTCCGCTGCAGCGCACCCCGTACAATAATCAGAAGAAAGAAAAACAAGACAGATATGGAAAAGAAAATCCCTACAAACACCATCACCCGCGACGTGAAATACCTCGCGGAGCCTACAGGAAACATCTATGAAAGCGTAGTGGTCCTCAGCCGCCGCGCGAACCAGATATCACTTGCCGAGAAGAAGGAAATCGCCCGCAAGCTCGAGGAGTTCAAGAACGAACGCGACACTATGGACGAGACTTTCGAGAACAAGGAGCAGATCGAGATCAGCAAGTACTTCGAGCGTCAGCCCAAACCCGACCTCGTTGCCATCAGCGAGTTCGAGGCAGGTGAGCTCAGCTACCGCAAGGCTCACACCGAAGAGACAAAGTAAGGATGCTCAAATCCCTTCACGTCGAGAATTACGTTCTGATCGATTCCCTCGACATCACTTTTCCCGGGGGACTCGTAATAATCACAGGACAGACAGGCGCCGGCAAATCCATTTTGCTCGGTGCCCTTTCTCTTCTGCAGGGCGGCCGTGCTGACGCATCGGTGATTTCCGGTGGCGCGGCAAGCTGCGTTGTGGAAGCGGAATTCTCGGTAGAAGGCGACATCCAGGCTCTCAAGAACATTTTCGGTGAGGAGGAGGCGGAGTGGGACGATGGCGGCCTTGTGATAAGGCGCGTGGTCTATTCCACCGGTCGCAGCCGCTCGTTCGTCAATGACGCCCCCGTCCAGTTGCCGTTCCTCTCGCGCATCGCTCCGTACATCGTCGACATCCATTCACAGCACAAGAGCCTGGCGATTACCGGCGCATCGTACCAGATGGACCTGCTGGACCATTATGCCTCGCTTGTCGAACTGAGGGACAAGACCACGGACTGCTGGTGGCGTCTCGCTTCCGCAAACAGCGAGCTGGAGATGACCAATGAACTCATCAGCCGGCAGGAAGCCGAGCGCGACTATAACGAAGCACAGTTCACGCAGCTCAGCGAAGCGAACCTGCGTGCCGGCGAAATGGCCGAACTCGAAGAAGAACAGTACGCCCTCCAGAATTCGGAGCAGATACGGCAGGACCTTTCCGATGCCGCCGCGTGTCTCGACCCCGGCAGCGACGAGATCCCTCCGGTGGACAGTTCGCTCCGCGAATGTGCACGCCGTCTCGAGAGAGCGGCGCGTTTCGTGCCTTCGGCCGCAGACCTTGCCGCACGCATCGATTCAGCGCGCCTGGAGATAGAGGACATATCCGCAGAGATAGAATCGCAGTTCGCCCGCATAGAAGGCTCTCCCGAAAGGCTTGCCTGGCTGGATGAGCGCATCTCGCTGATATACGGGCTTATGCGTAAGCACTCGTGCAAGAGCGAAGCGGAGCTCATCGCCCTTCGTGAGCGTTATTCACAGGCCGTTTCGGGCACCGAGGCCCTTCACGAAAAGGCTGCTGAACTCAAGAAGAAGATTGCCGCTTTCCAGAGCGAGTACGACCTTCTCGTACACGACCTTGGCGAAAAGCGCCGCGAGGCCGCACCGATTTTTGCCGAAGAGGTTACCAAGAGCGTAAGGTATCTGGAACTTGACAGGGCTGTATTCAGTGTTGTTGTCCGCAAGGCTGAAGCCGGAGCCCGCGGCACCGATTCGGTGCGTTTCCTTTTCAGCGCAAACAACACCAGCCCGGAAGAACTCTCGAAATGTGCCTCCGGCGGCGAACTTTCGCGCATCATGCTCAGTCTCAAGGCCATAATGGCCCGCTATACCGGAATGCCTACGATGATCTTCGACGAGATCGACACCGGGGTTTCCGGAAGCGCCGCCCACAAGATGGGCTCTATGATCTGCTCGATGGGCGAGAGCATGCAGGTTATCGCCATCACCCATCTGCCTCAGGTGGCCGCCAAGGGCAACGCTCACTATCTGGTCTCGAAGACCGAAAACGCCGACGGACAGGTCGTCTCTACGCTGCACCGTCTCGACGAGGGAGAGCGTATAATGGAAATCGCCAGACTTCTGTCCGGCGAATCCATTACTGCTGAAGCGATTGCTAACGCAAAATCTCTGCTTTGAAGTCGTTGGAATAGACGACCCGTCTGATTCCCTCATTCACATATCCCACCGAATCCGATTCGGAGAACTGGAATTTGGCCTGCAGACCTTCCTTTGAATAGCAGGGAAGTTTTTCCGGCCACTGACGTCCGTATTCGGCACATATTCCGGTGAAGTACTTCATCGTATCGTAGCCGTGGAATGCGAACGAGTCGGGCTCGCCTTTCATTATTGCCCTCCAGTCGAGCACGAACTGCTGTACTGCGGGGTCCTTGTAGTTGATGTGGTACGATGCCGAGACGTGCAGCCTGGCGTTGCACAGATCTTCCATCTCTGCGGCCCTCACCTTGGCTGGACCGTAAAGGTATACGTCCTTGCCTTTGAAACTCTGCACATTCACCGCACGGATGACTTCCTTTATGAAGGCCTCATTGTCCGAGACAGGGAAAATCCTTGTGGTAGTGTCTGCAAAATGTGCGTGGACATCGAACCACTCGTCCATCTCAAGCCCCTTGCTTATCAGGTATGAAACCTCCTCAATATGTAAGCCGGTGGTGTCTATCTGGAGCTCGCCTGCCATTGTGCGGGTGTTGGCGTTGAGTGCGTGGTCTTCCTCGCGGGGAACGATGATGACATCGGTGCTGTCGCTGTCGCTCTTCATCCACTGCACTGCGTCCCTGATCTGGTTCGATACGGGGGTGGCGGCCAGAATGACGCGCTCGTTCTCAGTAAGCGAGGCGGTCTTGGTGTCCATAGGCGAGATGATGAACTTGTCCGCGGGCAGAATGGGGAGCATCTCGTTGATGTCGGTTGTTGATACCGGCCCGAGTATCACGTCGCTCTGGGCAAGACGGGCCTTGATGTCGTCGCGTGAAGCTTCGGACAGGTCGAAGGCCTCGATGTCGAGGTTGACTCCCTGGCGGCCGGCTTCCCTGGCGGCCAGCAGAGCTCCGACATAGAAGTTGAAGTAATGCTCGTTAGGCTTGACTGCTGTGCCGAGGGGTAGAAGCAGAGTGACATTGATTACTTCCGGAATGTCGTGGAAGAACGGGTCTTCGCCGGTGAGCACTTCCGTAGCCTCGACTGTCTGGATGGGCTCGTCGTCAATAATGAGCGTGTCGGTCTGCTCGACCCTGGTCTCTTCGACCGGGGCGGCCGGAACTATTTCCAGGTCGGGTGTCAGCGGGGCTGCGGCCTCCTGGACGGGCGCGGGTGTATTCTCGGTGTAGGGAATGTAGAGCACGTCGCCGGGATGGATGGGTATCGAGTCGAGGTTGAGGTCCTTGTTTGAATCGACAATGTCCCTTGTGGATACCCCATAGGCCCTGGCGATGGAATAGAGTGTCTGGTGCTCCCGGACTATGTGCACATAGAAGATGCGGCGTCCCTTGCGGACCTTGTCCTGGGACACTTCCACTGCGGCAGCCTTGAATGTGTTCTGTGCGCACAGCTCTCCGAGAGGTGTGCACAGCAGAATCATAATGGCGGTAAGCAGTTTCTTCATCACTGTGTGCGGGCTTTATTTGGCCTGTTCGGCGTATTTGGCGTTGAGGCCGGCGATGATGGCGTCGGTTACGTCAAAAGTGGAGTCGGCTGTTGCAACGGGTGCGGGAAGAAGGTCTCCCTGGGTGGAGAGGATGAGCGAGTATCCGTTCTCTACGCGGAATACATCGACATACTCCTTGATGGCGTTGGCTATATTGTTGAGGGTTACCTGCTGCTCCTCGGCGAGTTCGTTCTGCTTCTGGGCTGCATACTGCTGGAACTCGTTCTGCTTCTGGGCTGCATACTGCTGGAGCTCTTCCTGACGGCTCTGTAGTTTCTGGCCCTGGGCTTCGGCTGTGGTGCGGGTCATCAGGCCCTTGTCAATCTTCTCCTGCCAGGCCTTTACATCGGCCTCGAGGGTGGTGCCGCGGCGGTTGATGTCCTCTTCGAGCGAGGTGCGGCGCTTTGTGACTTCTCCGTCAACCTTGGTGGCCTTCTTGTCGAAAGCGTCCGAGAGGTCCTTCGCATAGTTGTACTCAGCGATGACCTTGTCGAGCTGGAAGAATACGATGTCAGCCTTGACTACCTCCTGCTGTGATGCCGTAGCGTTGGACTCGGCCTTGTTGCCGCAGATGTAAAGAACTGCGAGAGCGATCACTCCTGCGAGGGAGATGATGCTGAGGATGAATGATTTTTTCATAAAATATGAGTTGCTTTTAAATAATCTTTTACTGTGCTCTCCAGCCCGCTGTAGAGGGCGTCGCTTATGAGGGCGTGCCCGATGGAAACCTCATCGGTCCAGGGTATGTTCCTTATGAAGTAGGCCAGGTTGTCGAGGTTGAGGTCGTGCCCGGCGTTGAGTCCGAGCCCGGCCTGCCTTGCGGCCAGGGCGGTGCGCAGGTAAGGCTCGATGGCCTTGGCGGGGTCGGTGGGGAAAATGGCGGCGTATGCGGCAGTGTACATCTCTACGCGGTCGGCCCCGACGGCTTTCGCCGCAGCGCACATCTCGGGTACGGGGTCGATGAAGATGGATACCCTGATGCCCTTCTCGTGGAAGCGCTTGCATACGGCCTCGAGGAAGCCTGCGTGTGCTGGAATGTCCCAGCCGGCGTTTGAGGTGATTGCGTCGTAGGCATCGGGGACGAGTGTCACCTGATCGGGCACAACTTCGCACACAAGGTCTATGAACGAGTGCTCAGGATTGCCTTCGATGTTGAATTCGGTGCTGACAAGAGGCCTCAGGGCGCGAACGTCGGAGTACAGGATGTGCCTGCCGTCCGGGCGCGGGTGGACGGTTATTCCTTCCGCTCCGAAAGCCTGGATGTCCACGGCGGCCTTGAGTACGTCGGGAACATTGCCGCCGCGCGCGTTGCGTAGCGTGGCTATCTTGTTTATGTTGACGCTCAGTCTTGTCATATAGCTTGCAAAAATAGGAATAATTATGCTAAATTTGAGGGCTAATATGAAATTTGCCTGTTATATAAAGAAAGAAGCCCTCAGGAATGACGCTTCCGTTCTTGCACTGGTGCGCAAGCTGCAAGCATCGGGCCATACGCTCTACGATGTTGCATCCGGGCTCCAGGACGGTACTGATATGCTGCTCTGCTTCGGCGGAGACGGCACTTTCCTTACCGCGGCCACTCTTGCCGCGCCGCTCGGGATTCCGCTTCTGGGTGTGAACCTCGGACGTCTCGGCTTCCTTTCGGAATATACGCCCGACGAAGTGGCTTCGGCCCTCGCGTCTTCGGCGTTCCATATCGAGGAAAGACATATGCTCGAAGTGTCGGTCGAAGGGGCCGGAACCCCCGACGGATTCCTGCCCTATGCTCTCAACGAGGCGGGAGTGCATAGGCTCGGGTCCGGGACGCTTGGCATAGACGTGTGCCTTGGCGCCGAACGGGCGCTACCCACCTACTGGGCCGACGGGCTGCTCGTTTCAACATCTTCCGGCTCTACGGCATACAGCCTGAGCGCCGGCGGGCCCATCTGCACGCCTGATCTCGGTGCGTGCATCATCACCCCCGTGGCCCCGCACAACCTGAACGTGCGCCCTCTGCTCGTGCCCGAGGACACGCGCGTTTCGATAGGCATACACGACCGCAGCCGCGGCTCTTCGGCAGTCCTGCTTTCGCTCGACAACCGCGACTACCGTCTTCCGAACAGCGCTACCGTAGTGGTGGCTCCGGCACCCTTCGCCCTTCGCAGGGTGGTGCTCGGCAAAACCGATTTTATCAGGGCTCTGCGCACCAAACTCCTCTGGGGCGAAGATGTCCGCAATTCATAGACTACAATGCAGATACCGCAGCATATATCGATAATAATGGACGGTAACGGCCGCTGGGCCCGCAGCCGCGGCCTCGAGCGAGTGCGTGGGCACGTCGAAGGGGTCGAAAGAGTCCGCGACATAACCGAGGCCTGTGTTGAACTGGGCGTGAAATATCTCTCGCTCTACACTTTCTCCGAAGAGAACTGGAACCGCCCGGCCGAAGAGGTCGACTATCTCATGGGCCTTCTGATGAAGAGCATAGAGGGGGAGTACGAGACGATGATGCGCAACGGCGTGCGTTTCCGCGCGCTGGGCAACATCGGACGCCTCTCGCCGGTGCTTCAGGACGCCATCCACGCCCTTGAAGATGCCACGGAGGGCAATACGCGCCTTACGATGGCCGTTATGATGAGCTACAGCGGCAAGTGGGACATCCTGCAGGCCGCGAACAGGCTCCTTGCCGAAGGCCGTGGTCCGCTCACGATGGAAGATATTGACGGAGCGCTTGTTACGGCCGGTATCCCCGACCCTGAACTCGTTATCCGCACCTCGGGCGAAAAGCGCATCTCGAACTATATGCTCTGGCAGACCGCCTACTCCGAATTCGTATTCACCGACACACTTTGGCCTGATTTTAGAAAGGAAAACCTCCTGGCTGCGCTGGAAGAGTATTCTTCACGCGACCGCCGCTTCGGTAAAGTCAAATAAAATTGGTATATTTGCGCCCTGTGTTTTCAAAGATGAAGGTTTTTAGACTGGCGTTGGTGATTGTTTCCCTTTTGTGTGCCGCGAACGCGCTGCACGCTCAGACGGAAGTCGATTATACCAATCCCAAGGAGTATATCCTCGGGGGCATCACGGTTACCGGAAACACATATTTCAATTCCAATCAGATAATCCAGCAGACCGGTCTTCAGCCCGGCTACAGGGTGAAGGTGCCCGGCGAGGACCTGTCCAATGTCGTAAAGCGCCTCTATATGCAGCGCTTCTTCGAAGATGTCGCACTTTATGTCGATCACTTCAGCCCGGCGCGCGATTCGGTTTATCTGCGTATCGATATCGTAGAGCGTCCCCGAGTTTCAAAATGGACATTCTCCGGCGTGAAGTCTTCCGAAAAGAAGGACCTTCAGGACCGTCTGAATCTCAGGCGCGGAGGCGAGTTCTCGGAATATGTCAACAAGACCTCGTCCGATATCATCAAGCGCTACTACGCCGAGAAGGGCTTCCTGCTCTGCGAGGTCAAGGCCGAATCGCAGAAGGACAGCATCGTCAACAATGCCATCAGGGTCAATTTTGACGTTGACCGCGGTCAGAAGGTCAAGATACGCGAAATCAACTTCAGCGGAGCTCCCGACATCAAGGAATACAAGCTTGCCAAGTCGATGAAGAAGACCAAGTCGCACAAGTTCTACAACTTCTTCAACAGCAAGAAATTCAACGAAAAGGAATATCCCAACGACAAGATACAGCTTGTAAACGCTCTCAACGAGGCCGGTTACCGTGATGCCCACATCGTGCGCGACTCGATGTATTTCGTGGACATAGTCAAGAAGAACGGCAAGATCAAGAAGCGCCTGAACATCGACTTCGAGCTCGAGGAAGGTGACAAGTACTACTTCCGCGACATTACCTGGACCGGCAATTCCGTTTATGACACCGGGGTCCTCAACGAAATCCTCGGCATCAACAAAGGCGATGTCTATGATGTCGTATCTATGGAAAAACGCCTCTACGGCGGCGGCAAGCAGGGCGACTACGATATTTCGAAGCTCTACCGCGACAACGGTTACCTCTTCTTCAACATCACCCCTGTGGAGACCAACATCCAGAACGACTCCGTCGATGTCGAGCTTCGCATAACCGAGGGTAAGCAGGCAACCATCAACAACGTTATCATCGACGGCAACGACCTGACTCACGAGAAGGTTGTCCGCAGGCAGATATTCACTCGTCCGGGTTATCTCTTCAGCCAGTCCGACTTCGAACGAAGCATACGTGAAATCGCCTCGCTCGGCCAGTTCGACGCCGAGGCCATAATGGATCCCCAGAAGGGTTACACCATCCTGCCCAACTCGCTGAACAATACGGTTGATGTGGCCTACCACGTTACCGAGAAGCCTTCGAACCAGTTCGAGCTTTCCGGAGGTTGGGGCGGCAACACATTCGTTGCCACCGTAGGTATCAGCTTCAACAACTTCTCTACCCGCAGGATCTTCGAAAAAGATGCCTGGAGGCCTTTCCCGCAGGGCGACGCACAGAGTCTTGCGTTCCGCTTCCAGACCAACGGTACCTACTACACGGCCCTCAGCGGAAGCTTCACCGAACCCTGGCTCTTCGGTAAGAAACCCACATCGCTCAACACGAGCGTCTACTATACCCGTCAGACCGACTCGTATCTGGCGCTCAACATCCTCAGCCACGACCGCCAGATGGAGGTGTTCGGAGCTTCTGCTTCGCTGGGTAACCGCCTCAAATGGCCCGATTCGTACTTCGTGATGTACAACGGCCTCAGCTGGCAGACCTACAAGCTTACCAACTGGTACAGCGGATACTTCATCTTCGACGACGGACTTGCGAACAACATCAGCTACACGCTCAATCTTGTACGCAATTCCACCGACCAGCAGATCTATCCCCGCCAGGGCTCGGAATTCAGCCTCTCGATGTCGCTCACTCCTCCTTTCTCGCTCCTGCGTCACAACGGAATGGATGCCGAGGGCAACAGGGTTTACGTGAAAAATCCGAGGGACATCGACTACAGCGCCAAGGATGCTTCGGGCAACCTTCTGTGGAGTGCCGCCGAGCGTTACAAATGGATCGAGTACCACAAGTGGAAGTTCTCGGGTACGCTTTATACCAAACTCGTCGGAGACCTCGTGCTTATGACAAGGGCACAGTTCGGATATCTGGGCTACTACAACCGCAACTGGGGTTACTCTCCGTTCGAGGGATTCCTTGTCGGCGGTGACGGTATGAGCGGTTACAGCACCTACGGAAACGAAGTCATCGCCCTGCGCGGTTACCAGAACTACTCCCTTACCCCTTATCAGCAGAGTGCCTACAACTCGCAGGGTATGGCATATTCGGGCAATGTCTACGACAAGTTCACTGTCGAGCTCCGCTATCCCGTGCTGATGCAGCCGCAGAGCACCATCTTCCTGCTCACATTCCTCGAAGGAGGAAACTGCTGGTCTGATATTCGCAAGTTCAACCCGTTCCAGATATACCGCAGCGCCGGTGTGGGTGTGAGAATCTTCCTGACTATGGTCGGTCTGCTCGGTGTTGACTGGGGTTATGGATTCGACGATGCACAGATAGGCGGAAGCCAGTTCCACTTCGTCATTGGACAGCAATTCTAAACAAAGTATATAAATCAAAAACTCAAGGATATGAAAAAGATCATTTTAGTCGCAGCCGTTTCGCTTTTGAGCGTTTCTGCATTTGCGCAGAAGTTCGCACACGTCAATTCCGCCGAGCTCGTACAGCTCTGCCCCGAGATGGACGAGGCACGTACAGCTCTTGCCGCAGCCAGCCAGGAGGCTCAGGAGACCTACCAGGAAATGGTTGAGGAATTCCAGAGCAAGTATCAGGTTTACCAGCAGAAGGCATCTACCTGGACCCAGACCGTCCGCGAAACCAAAGAGAACGAACTTACTCAGATCCAGCAGCGCATTCAGGAGTTCGACCAGAGCGTTCAGCAGGAACTTCAGCAGCAGCAGGCTGCTCTGCTCGAGCCCATCCAGAAGAAGGTTACCGAGACCATCAACAAACTTGCCAAGGAAGGCGGTTATATCTATGTGTTCGATGTCAATGCGCTGATGTATTTCGATGATGCGCAGAGCACCGACATCACTCCTGCAGCCCGCAAGGCTCTCGGCATCCCCGAAGGACGCACACTCGAGACACTTCAGGCTGAACTTGCAGCAAAGGCAGCAGAACAGCAGCAGTAAAAGTCAATACGCTTATGCAACATAAGGTCATCGACGTCTCTGACGTTGTGATACGTTTTGCAGGAGACTCCGGAGATGGAATGCAGCTCACGGGGTCTCTTTTCGCAGATACGTCGGCCATCTATGGCAACGGTCTTTCGACCTTCCCCGACTATCCTGCCGAAATTCGCGCCCCTCACGGAACCGTGGCGGGCGTTTCGGGTTTTCAGGTGCATATTGGAAGCGATCACGTAGCCACCCCCGGTGACTATTGCGATATGCTTGTGGCGATGAATCCCGCCGCACTCAAGGCGAACGCCAAGTGGTGCAAGCGCGAGGCTCTCATCCTCGTTGATGAGAATGCGTTCGATGACGCTTCCATCCAGAAGGCTGGCTTCAAGACAGAGAACCCCTTCGTTGAACTTGGCGTGGAGGACAGGAGCATTCTCGTATGCCCCATCACAACCCTTACTAAGGAGTCACTGGCCGAAAGCGGTATGGACGCCAAGGCGATCGTCAGGTGCAAGAATATGTTCACGCTCGGCATGGCATGCTTCATCTACAGCCGCCCGCTCGAGCATATCAATGCATATATCGAGAAGAAGTTCGGCAAGAAGCATCCCGAGTTCGTTGAGCCCAACAAGAAGGCCGTGTTCGACGGTTTCAACTATGCCGCGAACATCCAGGCCGTGCCCAATACCTACCGCTGCGAGCCTTCGGGCGCCGCGGCTCCCGGCCTGTACAGGAATATTTCAGGAAACCAGGCCATCGCCTGGGGCCTGCTTGCCGCGAGCGAGAAGTCGGGCCTGCCGCTCTTCTGCGGTTCGTATCCCATCACTCCCGCTACGGCCATACTCGAGGAACTCGCCATCCACAAGAGCCTGGGCGCCAAGACGCTTCAGGCCGAAGATGAGATTGCCGGCATCTGCACCGCGATAGGTGCTTCGTTCGCCGGCGACCTTGCCGTCACCACCACCAGCGGCCCGGGACTCGCACTCAAGAGCGAGGCTCTCGGACTTGCCGTGATGACCGAACTTCCGCTTGTGGTAGTCGATGTGCAGCGCGGAGGTCCTTCGACCGGTCTGCCTACGAAGACCGAACAGTCCGACCTTAACCAGGCCCTGTTCGGCCGCAACGGCGAGTGCCCTATGCCCGTCATCGCAGCTCATTCTCCCGCACATTGCTTCGATGCGGCTTTCCAGGCTGCACGCATCGCGGTTGAGCATATGACTCCGGTAATGCTTCTTTCCGAAGGATTCCTCGGTAACGGAAGCGAGCCCTGGAAGATTCCTTCGATGAGCGAATATCCGGCCATCAAGCCGCCTTTCGTACACGGAATGCTTGCCGAAGGCGAGAAGTTCCATCCTTACGACCGCGATCCCGAAACGCTTGTGCGCCGCTGGGCCATCCCCGGACAGAAGGGCTTCGAACACAGGGTCGGAGGTCTCGAGAAAACTCACGAGGGCGTGCTTTCGACCGACCCCGTGAACCACGAGACAATGGTCCGCGAGCGTGCCGAAAAGGTTGCCCGTATCGCTAATGACATTCCTGCTCTGGAAGTGCTCGGCAAGGCCGATTCGGAGCTGTTGCTCGTCGGCTGGGGTGGTACATACGGCCATCTGCTGAGCGCCTGCCAGGAGTGCGGCGACGTGGCTTTCGCCCATTTCGACTACATCAACCCTCTGCCGGCGAATACCGCCGAGGTGCTTTCGCACTACAAACGCATACTCGTCTGCGAGCTCAACAGCGGCCAGTTCGCAGCTTATCTGCGTTCGCAGTTCCCTGGAATGGATATTCGTTCCTACGGCAAATGCCAGGGACAGCCTTTCCTCGTGGGTGAGCTCGTGAAGGTGATTAACGACAACAAGGAGGAGTAAGACTATGGCAACACTATCAGTAAAGGATTTCAAGAGCGACCAGACAGCCCGCTGGTGCCCCGGATGCGGCGACCACGCTGTTCTCGCTGCCCTCACAAGGGCGCTGCCCAAGGTCAGCCAGGCCCTCGATTACCAGAAGGAACGCTATGTAGTGGTTTCCGGAATAGGCTGCTCGAGCCGTCTTCCTTATTATATGGATACCTACGGTTTCCACGGTATTCACGGACGTGCAACAGCCATCTCCACCGGCATCAAAGTGGCCAATCCCTGGCTTACCGTATGGCAGGTCTGCGGAGACGGTGACGCCCTTGCAATCGGAGGCAACCATTTCATCCACGCCATCAGGCGTAATATCGATATCAACATCCTGCTCTTCAACAACCGTATTTACGGTCTTACGAAGGGGCAGTATTCGCCTACCTCGAAGTTCGGCGCAATTACCAAGACATCGCCCTACGGAACTGTCGAACATCCGTTCAACCCCGGTTCCCTTGTTCTCGGTGCGAAGGGTACGTTCTTCGCCCGCGGACTCGATGTGGAACTTGCCCTCAACGAAGAGATAATGACGGCCGCGGCCCTACACGACGGCTGCTCGGTTATGGAGATCCTCACCAACTGCGTCATCTTCAACGACGGCGCCCACATGGATATTTCGGACACTGCAGTACGAGCTGACAGTACCATCACCCTGCGCGCAGGGCAGAAGATGGTGTTCGGCGCCAACGGAGAGAAGGGCCTTGTTTATGATGGCAAGAAGATTCGCGCCGTGCACATTGGCGAAGGCGGGTATACGATGGATGACATTCTTGTCCACGACCCTCACGCTGACAATATCGGTCTGCATATGGCCCTTGCCGATATGAAGGGTCCCGATTATCCCGTCGCTCTCGGCGTCATCCGCGACGTGCGCGATGTCACCTACGACGATGGTGTGCGCGACCAGGTCAAGGACGTTATGAAGAAATCGCAGATACATTGTGTGGACGACCTGCTGCGCAGCGGTTCCACCTGGGAAGTGAAATAAAGATTTAACCTTATAAAAATGAAAACACAGGAAATTATGGCCCGTCTCCAGGTTAAGTATCCCGGAGAAAGCGAGTACCTGCAGGCAGTGCAGGAGGTTCTCGAAAGTGTCGAGGAGGTTTATAACCGGCATCCCGAATTCGAGAAGGCCAAGATTGTAGAGCGTATGGTCGAGCCCGACCGTATCTTCACATTCAGGGTTACCTGGGTGGATGACAAAGGCGAGGTTCAGACCAATACAGGCTACCGCATCCAGTTCAACAGCGCCATCGGCCCTTACAAGGGAGGCATCCGCTTCCACAAGGCCGTTACTCCTTCGATGCTCAAGTTCCTTGGTTTCGAGCAGACATTCAAGAACGCTCTTACCACGCTTCCTATGGGAGGCGCCAAGGGTGGATCCGATTTCGACCCCGTCGGCAAGAGCAATGACGAGATAATGCGTTTCTGCCAGGCATTCATGTACGAACTCTGGCAGTGCATAGGCCCCGACCAGGATATTCCTGCCGGAGATGTAGGTGTTGGCGGCCGTGAGATTGGCTATATGTACGGAATGTACAAGAAACTCGCCCGTCAGTACAACACCGGCGTGCTCACAGGCAAGGGCGCAACCTGGGGAGGCTCCATCCTCCGTCCCAAGGCTACCGGCTTCGGCGCACTGTATTTCACACAGAACCTTCTCCACAGGGCCGGCAAGGACATTGCTGGCTGCAAGGTGGCTATTTCGGGCTTCGGCAATGTGGCCTGGGGCGCCTGCACGAAGGCTAAGGAACTCGGTGCAAAGGTTGTGGCGATCAGCGGTCCCGACGGTGTATGCCGCATCCCCGGAGGCATCACTTCAGAGATGATAGACTATATGCTCGTAATGCGCGCTTCCAACCGCAACAAAGTTGAGGATATGGCTGTGAAGTTCCCTGAATTGGCAGAGTTCGAGGCTGGAAAGAAGGCCTGGAGCGTTCCTGTCGATATAGCTCTTCCTTGTGCGTTCCAGAACGAACTTTCGGAGGATGATGCACGCGAACTGAAGGCCAACGGCTGCTGGTGCTGCTGTGAGGTTTCGAATATGGGCTGCCAGCCCGGCGCCATCAAGTTCTTCCAGTCGAACGGAATCCTCTTTGCTCCCGGCAAGGCCGTGAATGCGGGTGGCGTTGCGACTTCGGGCCTCGAAATGACCCAGAACGCTTCGCACATCAGCTGGAGCGGCAAGGAGGTCGACGAGAAACTCCACTTCATTATGGACAGCATACACGCTGCCTGCGTCAAGTATGGCGAGCAGCCCGACGGTTCTGTCGATTACGTGAAGGGCGCCAACATAGCCGGCTTCATGAAAGTCGCAACAGCTATGCTCGAGCAGGGAATCATCTAGCCCCTTTGTATGAATATATTAGCGCGGGCGGCCCCCCAAAGCCCGGCGCCCGGATTTTTTAATAAAGAAATAT
>JAGHTP010000113.1 GCA_018065265.1 Candidatus Cryptobacteroides aphodequi
CGTCTTTAGTCGCGTCGCTCAAAATCGCTCCCCGAGCTCCGGCATTCCGCCACATCTGTCAAAGCATCGTATTGCAAAACATATTTTTGCTGGTGATCCGAAGTTTAGGCAAATTGTCTCTTTATGCTATTATACAATAAAGGCTGGCACTGTGGCCAGCCTTTAAGGGAATGATCTGCGTGATATGACTTAGAATGCAATTCCAAGGCCTGCGGTGAACGAACCGTCAAGCGGTGTCCCTGAGGCAGTAAGGAATGCGAAATCGGCTGTAATCTTCTTGAATTTGAGCCCGAGACCTGCGCTGAGGTGGCTAGGGATGTAATATCCTTCGCCGGCTACCAGATAACCTGCTCTTGCGAACACCATATCCTTGATGCCGAATTCTGCTCCGAGAGCAATTCCTGCAGCACCGCTTAAGTTGTAGCGCGCCATAAGCGAAGCGTTAAGTTTGATTGCTTCTGTATTGAGCGCTGCAATGCTTGCGTCAAGCACGGCGGCTGTGGGCAGTTTGAACTCGGTATTGCCATAATAGATGCTGCTGCCAAGCGAATAAACGCCTGCGCTGGCTGCTATAATGCCACGACAGTAGGAGACTGCCACATCGGCCGATGTGGCCTGGTGTGCGACTTCAGGAGCAAGAGTCTCCTGGGCAATGCGTACGTTCGCTCCAATGCCTATTGCTTCGGTAAGAAGGAAACCTGCTCCGAAGCCGGCGGTCATCTGTGAAGGAGTGAATGTGCCGCTGGGCTTTCCAGGGGATGTATATACGTCATATTCTTTGCCGAAGCCCTTGCTGAAGCCGGCCTGTACACTGATACGTTTGCCAAGCTTTACAACGGCTGCAGCGTTTGTATAGAGGTATGACGAAGCGTTCTTGCTGTCAATCGATGCCGCTGCCCCTCCGCGCGAATATAGGCCCGCTGCGGGGTTAGCAAAGGCACTCCAGGCCGAGCCTGAGAGAAGCGCTCCTGCACCTGCCTGCGCCTCGGTAGCTGCGCTATGAGGGAATGTTGCGAAAGTCATAGCTTCGCCGCCCTGCGCGGCTGCCTTGAAGGGCAGCGCGCAGAGAAGTGAAGCGAGTATGCAGATTTTAAAATTCATAAAATGTTATTTCCTTCCTGTGAAAGGAGTAGGGAAAGCAACGTAAGTCTTGTCGGCCTGTTTGAAAGAACCACAGTAGCAGCTTACGCCCTTGCATTCAATAGTGTTGTTCTTAACGTTCTTAACGCTGGCGCCAGCAGCCTTCTTGGTGATTGTGAAGTCATCAAGATAGCCAACTGCATAGCCGGAGCCTGTGCCATCCGCATATACCCAGTTCCAGCCAATCTGTACGGGCATTGAAGGAGCAAGAACATCCCAACCGGTCTTTCCTGCGTTCCATCCGAAGACGACGTCATCTATATCTGTCTTGTCTTCCTCGTCTACCGGCCAGCCAACAAGAAGTGTCTGAACAGCATCAGGCTTACCAATATTGAATACGGTTCCTAATGCACCGTATTGCCACAGAGGCAAATCGACAACGTTGCTTTCTGCGTCGAAGAGTGCAATATTGTAATCGTCAGGATCTGCCATGATGTCGTCAATATAGAAAGTGTAAGCCTCGTTGACAACGTACTCACCTACATAAAGGGTGAAATCTACATACTTGTCATCAAAATAGCTGTTTGCATTGAAATTGTATGTCCCAAGGTAAGCAGAGTAATTAGGGTCTGCTGTCGGTTTGGTAGGAGTCTGAATCTCAACTACCTTAGCGAAATTGAGGAAGTTTGCAGCAGCATCGAAAGCTGCTGCGCAGAAGTAGAACTTCGAATCGGGAGCAAGATCGTTAAGAACGATTTCCTGTGATCCAACCTGGCCTCCGAGAGCGGTGAAGTATGTGCCCATCAGATTCGTTGCGGAAGGAGTGATATTATTCTTGACAAGAGTGTTCAACTTCGCGTAAAGAATGTAATCCTCCACACCGGCAAAGGATCCGGCCGCTATCAATGAACCAAGAGTATTGTAATTCTCTTCGTCGAAGTAGACATAGAACCACTGTGTGTTTTCAGGAGCTGTAACGTTGATTGTGGCCTGGTTGTAGATGGCACCTTTAAGTTCGGCGGTCATTTCAACGGAGGGAACGCCCTGGCTTACAGCGATTGTAACAGGGGTGTCAATGCCTTCTCCGGTGATGGTGAGGGTGCCATTGCGCTCTGTGCCACTCTTGTTAATGGTGACGTAGATGCTGAGCTCGATATAATCGTCGCTGGGCTCTCCTTCGAATTTGGCTAAAGCGGTGCTGTCGTTAGGGCAGATATAGATCCAGTCTGCATTTGACTCTGCAACCCAGTTTACATTGGCGTCAAGCAGGAACTCCTGCTCGCCATAGTAGAAACCGAAACTTGCCTCGGTGAAAGGAGTGCCCTCTCCGTCGGTCTGGATTGCTTCAAGTGTGCGCTTTACAGCAGCTGCCTGGTTAACCTTTGCGGTAACGGGAGCCTCAACGCCTTCGGCGGTAACGGTGATGTTGGCGGTACGCCTCTCGTAAGTGGTGTTCTCGTCAACGGTGATGGTAATGACAGTAATGCATACTGAATCAGCTTCGGCTGTGTATGAAGCGGGATCGAAGCTTACCCAGTCAGCATCGGCTGTAACTTTCCAATTGCTGTTGGAAGCGATTGAAAGGGTGAGTTCTTCGCCTTCGGCTTTGGCTGCAAGAGTCGTAGCACTTGCTGCGCTAATTTCAGGAACCTTTACAGGTTGAGGGGTCGGAGTGGGTTTCTCCACGCAAGCGGCCAGAACGAGGCTGGCGGCTGCAACGATAAACAAACTCTTTTTCATAAGTGAAAAATTTTAAAAGTTATAATGAAATTATAGTCTTACAACAGTACGTGTCGTGGTCTTGCCGTCGATTGTAACTTCAACGGTGTAGATTCCGGGAGCGAATCCGCTCATATCCACGGCTGCCGGAGCGAATGCGCTTGAAACCAGAGTCTGGTCGAAGACCAGCTGGCCGGTAGGGGAGAAGATGCGGATATGTGTATCGGCGCTTGCGCCGCCGCTCACATACAGAACGTCACTGACCTGAGTAGGATAGATGTCAGCGTCGGACTGGGGATTGCGTACATTCACCTTGAATCGTAGATCGCAACTTGCGCCGCGCGCATCGATTGCGCTTATGGTGATGTTGTCAAAGCCCCAGCTGAGGCTCGTAAGATAAAGGATATTGCCTTCGGCGTTGATATAGGCAATCTTGTCGTTGGTGTGGCTGACCTCGAAGCTGAGGACCTCCTCATCTTCATCGACAAGGTACTCTTCCATATTGATTTCGAAGGTGCGCCCCAGGACGTCGACCAGCATATCGTCAAGGTTCTTGACAACTGCAGGGGCGTGGTTGGGAAGTATCTCGTACTCGATATCCTTGGAAATCTTTGCGCCGTATTCGTCGGTGGCGGTGATGTTCGCCTTGTAGAAACCATCGTCAGCCTTGCTGCCCACAACCGTAAGACGGTAGGTGTCATCGGCTGTCTTGGTAATGCTTGCCGCACGGCTTCCGGCGGTGGTGTTTACATTTATGGAATGATGGTCGGGGTCATAAACCTTGAAATCAACGTTCAGTGTCTGGGTGACTCTGACTTTGTAATCGCCTTTATAGCTCGTCTCGACTACGGGCGCTGAATTCTCCTTCGTCTTTATCTGCTTCACGTTCGAAAGAGCGGAGTAGTTGCGGTTGTAGTCGTAACCGGCTATGGCGACATAGTAGGTCTGGTTGAATTCAAGATTTGAAAGGAATCCTTCCATACTTTCGCCAACTTCTTTTCCTTCGGTCGAGAATAGACTGTATATTACATCCGAACTGGGTTTCTTGCAGTTCAGGTCCTGAATGGAAGATTGGATTTTACTGGCATAAAGTGCATAGCCGTGTGCCTTGACTTTGTCGGCGTCAGTGCTTTCGCCGACTGTCCATTCGAAATCGATGGAGTTGCCGTGAGCCGTTACGGTGTAGTTCTCTACACGCTCGGGTGCCCAGTTGTTGCCGTATATGAACGAGCCGTATGCATCGACCATCGGACCGATGTGTGCGTTTGACGGCAGGAAGTCGGGGTTGGCTCCTCCAAGAAGCCTTTCGACAAGCATATCGTTCGTGAATCCGGGACCTCCGAAATACGATACGATCAAAGCTGCAACTCCGGAGACGTGCGGGCAGGCCATCGAGGTGCCCTGCATCGAACCATAGCCGCCGGGCACGGTACTGAGGATGTCATTGCCTTTGGCCTGATCACCACCAGGTGCTGCGATGTCGCACCAGTTGTCACCATAATTGGAGTAATATGCGCGGGTTCCGCCTGCGCCATAGGAGCCGACGGCAATGCACTTGCCGCCTCCGTCGTATGCTGCGGGCCAGCCTATGCGCCATCCGTCATTACCTGCGGCAAAGATTACGACTCCGCCTTTCATCGGGCCGGTCTGGTTGCCTTTCTTGTCGGTTCCGGCGTAACGGATGAAATAATCTATCGCGCCCTGCATTGCTCCGACTCCGCTGTTCAAAGCGTCGTTTTCGTTTTCATAGACGTCGCCCCAGCTGTTCTGTGCAATTACAGCGCCGTGATCGGCCGCCCAGGTCAATGCCTGGTAGAAGCCGCTTCCGTATTCGTGCTCATTGTTGAACACCTGGCAGGACATAAGCCTTACTCCGCCCTTCCCGTCAAGACCACCCGCTACACCTGCCACACCTGTTCCATTGTTGTTAATGGCGCCGACAGTTCCGGCAACGTGTGTGCCGTGGTCGTGCGCGGTGATAGTGTAGTTGTTCTTGATGAAGTTCTTGCTGCCGTTAGTTCCTGCGGGGACTACGACTGAGGCCAGGTCGGGATGGGTCATATCGATACCTCCGTCAACGATGGCGACGATCACATCGGAAGATCCTCCGGTGTAATTCTCCCATACGGGCACGACATTGATATCGGCTCCGGCTTTGTAACCGGGCTTGTTGCCAAGGTTCTGGTACTGCCATTGGCGGGAGAAGTAGGGGTCATCGAAAATGGCCGTGCTCTTTTTGTTGCGGAAAGGCTCCAGATACACCACGTCCTCAAGGTCCAGCAGACCCTGAGATGCCTTGGTGGCGGGAATGTCCGTATTGCAATTGACGGTATACCAGCGGTGCAGACCGGCTTCGCGGTGACGCTCTTCCCACTCGGGATCCTCGGGGTAGAGGCGCTCGGCCTTAATTGCTCCTGCTTTGGCGAAATATTCGGCCGCATCGGTTCCTTCACAGAAAGCGTCGGCCAAGGCGCGGCTTACCTGGACGATATACTGTCCTTCGACAATCGCCCGGCATTCCGCCTTTTTGATCTGTTGCTCGCTCGGGCTTACGCTCACAGCCGCTTCCTTGTTGCAGGAAGCGGCCGCAAGTGCGAGCACAAGTATGATAAATGTCTTTTTCAATTAATCAACTTTTGTAAGGTTGAGTTCGGCAATTGTTCCGCAGGAGTATCCCGAAAATTTATAAGTATCGCCGGATTCTGAATACAGAGAGAAGAATACCTTATCCTTGAATGAGAGGACGTCTTCTCCAACATTGATGAACCAACTTACTTTATAGTCGGCATCGTTGTCAAGTGCTACATAGAGAACTCCGATATCTTCGCCGAAGTTACCGCCATCGAAAGGCTGACCGGGATAGATCTCGATCTCGTAGGTGTCTTCGTCAAAACGTCCGATAATAGGGCCCTGAGACTCCCAGGAGTTGCCAACAGGATCTTTGAATTTGCTGCCTTCGGCAATCATAATGTTGGCATCGGGATAGATGTCGTCCTCTTCAGGGGTGTATTCCTCAAGGATGATGTCGGCGGTTACTGACTTGCCATCATCACTCTTGCCTGTGCCGGACCAGTTGCCGATGATCAGACTCATACCTCCGTCCACATCAATGATCTTTACGACGCATTTTGTGGTTGCTCCCATATGGACGTTTTCGTCGGCGGATGTCACAAGTTCAACAACGAGGATTTTGTTACCGGTGAAAATGCCGGTGGAGTCGATCAGAGAGATTGTAATACTGTCGCTCTTGGCCTTGGGGTCGTTGGTAACATTGATTACACCGCTCTTGTTCTCGTGCGTGTAATGCTTGCCGGCAACAGCGGTCGAGTCTGTCACTTTGTATGTAACGGCCAGGCTCCTGTGCTTGTCGGAGAAGATGGTTACGGGAATCTTGAGTTCGCCGGCATCTTCCTTCACGCTGTAACGGCTCGCTTCGAGTGTTACTATTTCGGCCGAGGTATATTCCGCCTTCGGTGTAAGACACCCGCTGAGCGAAATTGCCAGGATTGAAAGGATATATGCAGATTTTTTCATTGTTGTATCTCCTTTGTTTAGTTCAATTCCTCATAGCCCTTGTTCTGCACAAGGTTCTTGTTGATCTTCCTTTCGTATGCGGGGATAGGCCAGGTGAGGTGGTAGTCTCCGTCATTGAGGGACTTGCCGTCGTAGTCCGCTCCAGTCATAATAACTGAGTTGTTGACTGCAGCGTCCTGAGCTTCACGTGTGGTGAATCCTATGCCCCAGCGCTTGTAGTTGGCAAGAGTAAGACCTTCGCAGACAGTCTCGCGGGTCCACTCGTCGCGGATTGCCTCGATTGTAGCGGTCTTCGAAATGGTACCGCTGCGCTTGCTCTGGAGCTGGTTAAGGTAGTTCTTTGCCGCAGTGTCGTCTCCGTCCATATAGCTGGCCTCGGCTGCGATCAGATACATTTCGCCGATCTTGAGAGGCTTGGCTGCAACCTGTCCGGAAGGAATGCCTGAACTGTTGTATTCCACATTGCCCAGGTACTTCGAGAATATCATTATGTTCTTGAATGACGAAGCGTTGACGATGATGGGGTCGGTAGAAGTGCTGCTGAACCAAACCTTGTAACGATAGTCGGTTGCTTTGTAAAGAGCAAGCAGGGCCTTCGAAGGGATGAACAGCGGTTTGTAGGCATATCCCGTGGTTGAGCGGGTGTCGGTGCCGTAACCTGTGAATGCTGTGATTGAAGACGGGGCCTCAGCCTGGCTTGCATACATCTGGAGGATGGCTTCCTTGGTGTTGTCGGCGCGCCACATAGAGTCAAGAGCGTCCTGGCTTTCGCTGAGGGCGTAAGCGCTGTTGTTGATGAGTCCGGCAGCTGCCTCGACAGCCTTTGCATAATCGGCAACATCCAGATAGTAGCGGGCATAAAGAGCAGTGACTGCATCGGTGGTGAATTCCTGTGAAGCGGTATTGCCGGTCTTGCCGGCTGCGGTGAGCCTTACCATAGCTGAGTCGAGGTCAGCCTTGATCTGGTCGTAGACTGCCTTGACGGTGGCACGTGCAGGCTTGCCGTGCTGGTCGTAATGGAGTACGAGCGGAACGCAGAGGTCGGTCGATGCCTTGGCTGCGTCGTAAGCGGGACCGAAGTGACGTGCAAGCTGCAGATAAGAGAATGCGCGAGCAAAGTAGGCATCGCCCTGAATCTTGCGTGCTGCGGCCTCGAGTTCGGTACCGGCTACCTTGTCGGCCTCGTCGATTACGATATTGTAGTTATTGATGGAGATGTAGTTGTTTCCCCAGTAGCCTTCCACGTCGTCATCACCGGAGGTGAAGGTCTTGTCGAGCCTGTGGATAGGGCCGTAGTTGTTGCCGTAGTCGGACACGGCATTGAATCCGCCGAACATAAGTTCCTCGGGCACGCAGCTGCCGCTGCCATTGCAGGCGCGGAAATAGGTATAGACACCTACTCCGAACGACTCGACGTCGCTGCTCTTCTGGAAAAGAGGCTCGCCGTCAACCATTACTATCGAACCTTCGGGATAAAGGTTGAGGTCGCAGGCGGTTCCCATTACGGCCATTGCGATTACGGCCAGTGATTTTGTAAATATATTCTTCATGATGGGTGTCTCCTATTAGAATTTGATTTCGATTCCTCCGAGGACCTGCTTGGTGTTACCAGGAATACCAAGGGTAAGGTTCTGGTCGATTTCAGGATCCATACCTGTGTATTTTGTAAAGGTGAGGAGGTTACGACCTGTCAGTGTAACCATAAGGCCCTTGACAACCTTGTTGCTCTTGATAGGAACGTTGTAGCCGAGCTGCAGAGTCTTGAGACGGCAGAACGAAGCGTCCTCGAAGAGGTGGTCGTCATCGAGGGGAAGTATGACACCTTTCCTCCAGTCAGGATACTTGGCGTCTGTGTTGTACTCGGTCCAGAAATCGCTGATGACCTTGCTCTGGTTGTCATTGGCGAACTGGTTAGGGTTGGCGTAGAAATACATATCGTTGTTGATGAGGGTCTTCCCGAGGTCGAATGCAAAGTCTACATTCATCGAGAAGTTCTTCCAACGTGCGCTTACGCCGAATCCTCCATTGATGGGCTCGTGACGCCTGTGTCCTGAGCTCTGCAGAAGGGCAACCTCATCGAAATCCTTGGTTACCTTTTTGGGATCCCTTGTGCAGACATCGGGGTTTTCGCCGGGCAGATACCACATAGGCATACCGTCTGCGGGGTCAACTCCGGCATAAAGAGGAGCATAGAACATGACGGGCTGGCCGACAACAAACGTAACACCTGTTCCTTCCTCGTCCCAGCGGTCGAGACCGTTGAAGAGTTCTGTCACCTTCTCAGCATTGTAGTTGAATGTGGTGTGGAAGTTCACATATGCGTCCCTGGTGTTGATGATGTCAATTCCAAGCGAGATATCGATACCCTTGTTGTCCAGGGTGCCGACATTGTCGGAAGCTGATGTGAATCCGGAGGTGTAAGGATAAGGTACGCTCATAAGCATATCCGTTGTCTTGCGGTCGTAGAAGAGAATTTCCACGTCGGCCATGTCAAAGATCCTTGCATCAAATCCGGCAGTGAAGAGGGCTTGGTTCTCCCAAGTGAGTTCTTTGTTGCTGGGCTGTGCAACAACCATCGACGCGGCTTCAGCATACTTGCTGGAAGTACCTACGATTCCGAGGTGGCTGTAGTTACCTACACTGGCGTTACCCTGGGTTCCGTAGTTGACTTTAAGGTCGAAGCTGTTGATCCAGTCGATGTCGCGGATGAACTCTTCATTGCCGAGCTTCCACATGGCACCTGCGGCCCAGAAGTTGGCGCTGCGCCTGTCGATACCGAAGCGCGAAGACTTATCGTTGCGGACTGTGAAATCAACGAAATACGTGTCCTTGAAGTTGTAGTCCGCGTGTGCGAACAGAGAGAAGAACCTATATGCGCTGGAAGACTGGTTGACAACGAACGATTCCTGCTTACCGTTGTTGAGTGTAAGCATACGGTCGTCTGTCTGGCCGTTGGAGAAGGCGTTGTAAGCAGTAGCAATGTAGTTGATACCTTCCTGACCGACGAGAGCGGAAATATGGTTGTTATCGCCAAGGTCGAGTGAATACTCGATGGTGTTGGTGATGGTGCTCTTGCTGGCAAGGGTCGTCCTCTTCTGAACCATACCGGTGCCTGAACCGAATTTAGCGGAAGGCATAAGGTAGCGGTCCATGAATCCGGCCGATGAATCGGTACCGACACGTGATGTAATGACGAGATTCTTCAAAGGAGTGATCTCGACGAATGCCGATCCCGTGAGGCGATAGGTGCTGAAGTCGTTGCGGTAGCCTACCTCATTATAATAATAAGGGTTCCAGGTTCCGTCAGGGAACTGATACTCGTAGAGCTCGCCGGTTTTGGGATCTATCGCAGGATACAGAGGGTTGAGCATAAAGGACAGACCTCCGGATGTGTAGTTAGCGACGTCCGAAGAACTACCCCAGTTCTCGTTGGACTGGTCCTTAGTAAGTGATCCGTTGATGTTGAGGCCGACCTTGAGCCAGTCGTTGGGATGTGCCTGAATGTTGGAACGGAGGGTGTAACGATCGAAGTAGTTACCCCAGGTATTACCGTTCTGGTGGAACTGTGATGCTCCGATGAGGTAGGCAACCTTGCCTGAACCGCCCTCTACGGTGAGGTCGTTCTGGTACTGGGGGTTGTTGAACCTCTGCATTATCTTGTGCCACTGGGTGTTGGCTGTGTAACCCTTGCTGGTGTAGGTCTTGTAGATTTCATCGGCGGTATGGATGCCTGAATGAATCCAGAAATCCTTGAGCTCGTCACCGGTCATCATGTTCTCGTAGAACTGCATGTTGGCAAGAGTCGAAATACCGTACTGTGATGAAACCCTCACGGTAGCCTTTGTGTCGAACGAACCGGCCTTGGTGGTGATGTAAACAACACCGTTGGCACCCTGCGCACCATAGATTGATGTTGAAGATGCGTCCTTGAGGATGGTTACGCTCGCAATGTCGTTAGGGTTCATCGCCATTACAGCGCTGCTTGACGACTGTGCACCGTCCACGATGAACAGAGGCTCGCTCGAAGATGTAAGTGAACCGGTTCCGTGAATCTTCATAGAGATGTTGTTATCACCCGCAACACCACCGGTAGAGAGGACCTGCAGACCGGCTACCTGGCCCTGGAGAAGGTCGAGGGCTGAAACTGCGGGAGCGTTCTTGATGACCGCTGCGTCAACGGTGGTAACCGATCCTACGATGTTACCGATTTTCCTTGCGGAACCGTATCCGACGAACACTGTTCCTTCAAGCATTTCAGCATCGACTTCAAGGCTGAAGTCAACCTTGCTGCGGCCTGCAACTGCAATCTCTGCAGTCTTGTAGCCTGATGCCTGAACGATGAGGGTGCCGTCCTTAGGCACCGAGATGCTGTAAGTTCCGTCGAAAACGTCGATTTCGGCGAACACTTTTGCTTCCTGTCCCTTGAGCTGGACATAACCAATCACGGGCTCTCCCGTTGCGGCATCCTTGACAGATCCGGTAACGGTGATGTTCTGCGCAAAGGCTGAGCCAGAGAACAGAACAGCCGCAATGAGAAGCATTGTCAATCTTGCTTTTTTCATATTTGCTGGTTAAATTGTTGTCTTTTGAACTCCCCTGCCAATCGAAGGGGGGTGCAGGATTAAACTTGTTACACTACTAATTAATACGTGCCCTTTCGCGGGGCGATTTCCGACAAATGTAATCAACAAATATTGAAAAAACAAATATGTAAGTGAATGTAAAATGGTATTCTGCAATGATATGGCGCCGTTTCTCCTTATAATAACGGCCATCATTGTGTAGGTATGTTTTAAAATCAAAAGAATTGTGGCTGTTTTACTTTCAATTTTTAACTTAAATCTTTTTAATAATTATTTAAAGAATTTGTCCAAACGTCTCGTCTCGCTTTTGTGCAAGGAATTTGCTATATTTGCCGCCTTGTATAGAATACTATAGAATCAAATGCTTACATCTAAAGAAATACGTCGGAAATTTCTCGATTTCTACGCATCAAAAGGACATACCGTCGTGCCTTCAGCGCCGATGGTGGTAAAGGGCGACCCTACCCTTATGTTTACCAATGCCGGAATGAACCAGTTCAAGGATATCTTCCTGGGCAACAGCGCCGCAAAGTTCAACCGTGCGGCCGACAGTCAGAAGTGCCTCCGTGTGAGCGGAAAGCACAACGACCTCGAAGAGGTGGGACACGACACCTACCACCATACGATGTTCGAGATGCTCGGCAACTGGAGTTTCGGCGATTATTCCAAGACAGAAGCCATTGACTGGGCCTGGGAACTCCTCACCGAAGTTTACGGCATAGACAAGAACCTGCTTTACGCCACTATCTTCGAAGGTTCGGACGAGTGCCCTCTTGACGAAGAGGCCAAAGCAGCCTGGCTCAAGCATATGCCCGAGGACCACATCGTCCTTGGCAACAAGCACGACAACTTCTGGGAAATGGGTGACACCGGTCCCTGCGGCCCCTGCTCCGAGATTCACATTGATATCCGCACCCCCGAGGAAAAAGCTTCCGGCATAGAGGGACGCGATCTCGTGAACCACGACGACCCCCACGTCATCGAAATCTGGAACATCGTGTTCATGCAGTATATGCGTATGGCGGACGGCCATCTCGAGAACCTTCCCGCCAAGAACATCGATACCGGTATGGGCTTTGAGCGTCTCTGCTCGGTACTTCAGGGAAAGAACTCCAATTACGACTCCGACGTCTTCACCGGCATGCTCGCCCGCATAGGCGAACTTTCCGGTCACAAATACGGTGAGAGCAAGGAAACCGATGTCGCGATGAGGGTCATCGCCGACCATATCCGCGCCATAAGCTTCAGTATTGCCGACGGTCAGTTGCCCGGCAATGTCAAGGCAGGTTACGTGATACGAAGGATTCTTCGCCGCGCCGTGCGCTACGGCTATACTTTCCTCGGCCTGAGCGAGCCTTTCCTCTGCCGTCTGGTAGAGCAGCTCGTTGCCGATATGGGCGACGCCTATCCCGAAATCGCAGCACAGCAGAGGCTCATCGAATCCGTCATCAGGGAAGAGGAGCTCGCGTTCCTCCGCACCCTCGACCGCGGAATCCGCCTGCTTGACGACGCTATGGCCGCCGCCGGCGAGAAGAAGATCATTTCCGGCGCCGACGCGTTCAAGCTTTACGACACCTTCGGCTTCCCTATAGACCTTACCGAGCTCATCGCTACCGAGAAGGGCTTCAAGGTCGATCTTGACGGCTTCAATGTCGAACTCGGCAAGCAGAAGGACCGTGCCCGCAACGCCACCGCCAATGAATTCGGCGACTGGACCGAGTACCACCAGGGAGCCGAGCCTGTCTTCGAAGGCTACGACACCACCGTTGTGGAGGGAGCGCTCCTTCTCCGCAGCCGCCGCGTGGTCCAGAAGAGCAAGGAAATGCTCCAGCTCGTATTCGACCATACTCCCTTCTACGGTGAGATGGGCGGCGAGGTCGGCGACACCGGCTTCATCACTTCGGCCGACGGCGAGCGCATCGCAATCGTGAATACTGTCAAGGAGAACAACCTTACCGTGCATATCGCAGAGCGCATCCCCGCCAACACCGAAGGCGCCTTCCGCCTTGAGGTGGACACCGAGCGTCGCGCCCGCATCGCAGCCAACCACTCCTGCACGCATCTTCTCGACGAGGCTCTGCGCGAGATTCTCGGCACGCACGTCGAGCAGAAGGGCTCGTTCGTGAACGACGCATATCTGCGTTTCGACTTCTCGCACTTCGAGAAACTCTCCGACGAGCAGATCGCCAGTGTCGAGGCCCTCGTTTCGAAGCGTATCCGCGCCAATCATCCGCTCGAGGAAAAGCGTGACGCCACGATGGACGAGGCCCGCGCGATGGGTGCCATCGCCCTGTTCGGCGAGAAGTACGGCGACCGCGTACGCGTTGTCAAGTTCGGCAGCTCAATAGAGCTCTGCGGTGGCTGCCACACATCCGCCACCGGTAACATCGGTGCGTTCAAGATCGTGAGCGAGTCGGCCATTGCCGCAGGCGTGCGCCGTATCGAAGCTCTCACGGGCGAAGCCGCTCTCAAATATATCAAGTCCGAAGAGGATACCCTCAAGGCCGCCAAGGCGCTTCTGGGCAACCCTCAGGACCTTCTTTTCGCAATACAGAAACTCCAGGCCGACAATGCTTCGTTCAAGAAGCAGGCAGAGGAGTTCGCCCGCCTCAAGGCCGAGCAGTTCGCCGCTTCGCTCAAGGCTGGTGCTACGAAGTGCGGAAACCTTTCGCTCATCGAATTCACTCAGAACGGTGCCGACCCCGCAATGCTGCGCACCGCGCTGACGAGTCTCCAGAAGAGCGAGGCTCTGGTTGCGATAGCCGCATTCGAGACCGACGGAAAACCTCAGCTTATGCTGATGTACTCCGAAGACCTCGTCAAAGCCGGCCGTAACGCAGGTGCCGACATCCGCGATGCGGCTAAACTCATCCTCGGTGGCGGTGGCGGCCAGCCCGCCCTTGCGACAGCCGGTGGAAAGAACGCCGCAGGCCTCGCCGACGCGCTCGTACTCCTCAAATCGAAGATTCAGTAACAGCTCCACCCGCACATCCGGATGAAACGACTCGACAGATTCATACTCAAATCTTTCATAGGACCGTTCGTAGCGATCCTGCTCGTGGTCGTATTCATCCTGATGATGCAGTTCCTCTGGCTCTACATCGACGAACTCGTGGGCAAGGGTCTTGCATTCAAGGTCATTGCCGAGTTCATGATGTGGGGTTCGTTCACCATCCTGCCCCTGGCCCTGCCTCTGGCAACGCTTCTCGCTTCGATGATGACCCTCGGCTCAATGGCCGAGAACAACGAACTGATGGCCATCAAGGCGGCCGGTATCTCCCTCATAAGGGTGATGGTCCCGCTGACAGTGGTCTCGGCAATCATCGCGGTTGGGGCGTTCTTCGCCGGCAACAACCTCGTGCCGAAGGCGTATAACGAGATATACACGCTCCGTGACGACATATCCCGTACGAAGGAGGAGATAAAGATACCTTCCGGAACCTTCTATGAGGGTATTGAAGGCTATGTGCTCCGCGTGAACGACCAGAACGACGAGGGAATGCTCTACGGTGTGATGGTCTATGACCATACCGGCGGCAAAGGCAACACGTCCATCACCATCGCGGATTCAGCCACGATGAAGCTCTCGAAGAGCAAGGACTACCTTGTCTTCACGCTCTACGACGGAATCAACTACCAGGAAACGAACACGAAAAGCGGTCGCGAATACGAACGCGAATTGCAGAAGTTCCAGTTCGCCGACCAGCAGCTCATCATTTCGCTCAAGAACTATTCGTTCGAGAAGTCCGAAGAGAACCGTTTCGGCAACCAGATCAAGAGCCGCAACATAGCTTCGCTTGATGCCGAGTATGACTCACTCGTAATCGTGAACGCCAGGGTTCTGGACGAGCACTACGAAAAGGTGTTCAATTCCAACGTGATTTCGTACAAGAAGCAGCTCGATACTGCGTTTGTACGTGAGGGCAAGTTGGAGTTCGATTTCGATGGCAAGGATACCTGGAAGGACCGTTCGGCCAAGATAAGGGCGCTCAAGAGCGCATCCGAGAAAGCCCAGCGCTTCTCGAACGAGGTCGAGGTGTTCTCGCGCGAGACCTATGTCGACGACTATTACATCCGTCATACCCGCGTGGAGATACTCAAGCGCATAGCCCAGGCTCTGGCCTGCTTCATCCTGTTCTTCATCGGAGCCCCTCTGGGGGCGCTCATCGGAAAGGGTGGCATCGGTGTCAGCGCTATTGTTTCGGTGCTTTTCTTCGTGCTTTACTGGGTAATCGACATTTCAGGCACCAAACTGGCCAACGACGGAGCTGTCGGGCCGGCCGTGGGTGCGTTCATATCATCTTATGTGCTCTTCCCGATAGGCTGCCTGCTCACCTGGAAGGCGGTGCACGACTCTACATTCTTCAATATGGAATCATTCAAGACCTGGTGGAAGAAGATAACCAGCAAGATAGCCGGTCTCTTCCGCAAGACCAGGATAGTCTATATGGGTACGCCGGAGTTCGCAGTGGCTCCTCTCGACGCCCTCGTCAAGGCAAAATACAATGTGGTCGGTGTGGTTACCGTTGCTGACAAGCCCAGCGGCCGTGGCCTCAAACTCAATGAGAGTGCGGTCAAGAAGTACGCTGTAGAGCACGGCATCCCCGTTCTGCAGCCCGTCAAGCTCAAGGATCCCGAATTCCTCGCAAGCCTTCGCGCCCTCAAGGCCGATATGTTCGTGGTTGTTGCTTTCAGGATGCTTCCCGAAGAAGTCTGGGCTATGCCCAAGCTTGGAACCTTCAATCTTCACGCCGCCCTTCTGCCGCAGTACCGTGGCGCCGCTCCTATCAACTGGGCTGTGATCAACGGTGAGCGCATCACCGGAGCCACCACCTTTATGATAGACAAGAACATCGACACGGGTGGAATCATCCTCCGTCAGGAGTGCCGCATCTCGCCCGAAGACACGGCGGGCACCGTTCACGACCGTCTGATGGAGATAGGTACCGACCTCGTCCTGCAGACAGTCGAGGGCATTATACAGAAGAATGTCGAGACCCGTACCCAGCGCAGCTTCATCCAGGGACAGGAAGTTCTCAAACCGGCCCCGAAACTCACACCCGAGCTGCTGCACATCGACTGGAACGATACGACAGACAATATTTACAACCTTATCCGCGGCCTGAGCCCGTATCCGACCGCATACACGACCATCAGCCAGAACGGTCAGGAGCCTGTGCAGCTGAAGATATTCGCCGCGCGCAAGGCCGAAGGCATACACGCCGCTACCGGAACGATTTCAGTCACTCCGGAGGGCCTGGCGATTGCCACCGCCGACGGCGCCGTGGTTGTTACGGATCTCCAGCTTTCGGGAAAGAAGCGTATGGAAGCGTCTTCTTTCCTGCGCGGTTTCCGCAATCCGGAGGAATGGAAGGCCGTGGGAGGCAGCTCGGCTGCTGAACTCCGCAGGGTAAGGGAAATTTAGTATATTTGCAAGGATGGCCAAGAAGAACCCGCGCAAGTACACATACAACAGTTCAACACTGCAGTACGAACAGCTCCAGGAGGCTAAATGGAAAAAGCCTCTTCACCTGGGGCTCGAGGCATTGGCGGTGCTCGGCCTCGTGGTTCTGTACTTCTGGTTCTACACCCGCGTCCTCAATCTCGAACTTCCCAAGACCGCTCACATTCGCAAGGCGAATTCCACCTGGATGGCCAAGATGGCTGTGATGGAGCACAACCTCGACCAGATGGAAGCCTCGCTCGAGGGTATCGAATACCGTAACGACGACGTTTACCGCAACATCTTCGGCCTGAACCCGATTCCCGAGGAAGTCAAGGCCGCAGGGTTCGGCGGTGCAAACCGTTATGCCTACCTCGACGCGCTCAGCCCGTCTTCGCATCTGCGCATTACCGTGAAGAGGCTGGATGTGCTTACCAAGCGCGCCTATGTGCAGAGCCGTACTCTCGACGAGGTGGCCGTGGTGTCGAAGCAGGCTGAGAATATGGTTGCCTGCGTGCCTGCCGTGCCTCCTATCCTGCCTCAGAAGGGGACTTTCCGTATGTCGAGTCCGTTCGGCTACCGCAAAGACCCTGTCTTCAAGCACAGCGCATTCCACAACGGGATTGACCTCGCCACAACGAAGGGCAACCCGGTCTATGCTACCGGAAACGGTGTCGTGGAGAGGGTTAGAATCCAGTACACCGGTTACGGCAAGGAAATTCTTATCGACCACGGATTCGGATATAAGACGCGTTACGCGCACCTCAATAATATATATGTACAGAAAGGCCAGAGCGTTCAGCGCGGAGAGCAGATAGGCGAGGTCGGCAACACCGGAAAGTCAACCGGTCCGCATCTTCACTATGAAGTGCTCTACAAAGGAAAGCCGGTCAACCCTATGCCGTATATGGACCTTTCGATGAGGGTGGACGAGTTCCGTGCGATGGTGAGCCGCAGCGGCCTTCTTCCGTCGCCTACCGACACTACGGCACACGTCATAGAGGATACAACAATCGAAGAATATGCCTTCTAAACAGCGGGAATACAAGTTCAACGATGGTGATTTCAACTTCGAGCAGCCGGACAGCCCGCTTGCAAAGATCTTTGGAACCATCCTGAAACTTATGGGGGCGGCGCTTGCCGTTGCCATAGTCGCGTATCTTATCTTCTCTGCTGTGGTCACTACCGACACCGAGGCCAGGATGCGTGAAGAGAACCGTATGTACGGCAAACTCTACCACGAACTTGTAAAGCAGGAAAAACTTCTCTCCGAGTCGCTCGAACTGCTCGAGTCGAAGGACAACGCCATCTACAACGACGTTTTCCATACCTCTGCGCCCAGCGTCGACCCTATTGCGACGCTCGGCTTCATGCCAGGGGCCGACAGCATACCCTGGGGGCAGATATTTTCCTACACCAAGGCAAAGGCCACAAGGCTGTGCGACGAATCGCGCGGCATAGAAGATAACTTCCGTGCGGTGTTCGACGCCCTCTCGGAACCCGATTTCGACCTTCCGCCTATGTCGCTGCCGCTAAGCGGGCTTTCATATGCACAGGTCGGAGCGTCGATGGGTATGAAGCACAACCCGATACTCAAGACTGAAGTCCAGCATCAGGGAATAGATTTCATCGTCCCTACCGGCGAGCCCGTGTTCGCTACGGCTCCCGGAGTGGTCAAGGTCGTCGAGAAGGCTTCGAAGGGCCTTGGCAATATGGTGGCGATCGAGCACGCAGGAGGTTATGTGTCGCGCTATGCCCATCTTTCAACCGTGAAGGTGTCGGTGGGCCAGAAAGTGCTTAACGGGTCTTTCCTAGGCACGGCCGGAATGAGCGGAAGCGCTTATGCCCCGCATCTGCACTACGAAGTGCTGCGCTACGGCGAGCCGCTCGACCCCGTGGGGTACATTTTCGCCTCCGTCCTCCCGGAAGACTACACCAATATGTTGTATATGGCAATTAACACCGAACAATCAATGGATTAGCCTATGCAGAAGATGTTCTATTCGATAAGTGAGGCAGCAGAGCTGATAGGGGAGCCCATCTCCAAGATACGCTACTGGTCTGACAAGTTTCCTTCGCGCGTTCAGCCCCATCGTACAGCAAAGGGCAACCGCCAGTTCACTCAGGATGACATAGACGCCCTCAAACAGATAAAGCTGCTTGCGGGCCGCGGTCTTTCGCTCGAAGCCGTCGAGCGCGAACTCGCTTCCGGAAGCAACAGCGCGGAGAGTGTGGCCAAGGCTCTGGACCAGTTGAAATCCATTCGGGAACGTTTGCTGGAAATACGTGAGAAACTCTAATATTTTTACTAAATTTGCGACCGCCCCGTCAAGGCGGCAGAACACGAAATAATATATTACCCAATATGGCAGAAAAGACATCAATCAAGAAGATCGAGACACCGATCGACGAGAGGGAAACCTTCGTCTCCCTCCAGAAGAACTTTGCCGACTCCTCACTCAGCATCGAGGAGAAACTGAAGGTTCTCTATGACCTCCAGCAGACCGACAACGAAATTGAAAAGATCAAGCAGCTCCGCGGCGAACTTCCCGAGGAAGTGGCCGAGCTTGAAGCCGAACTCGAGGCCCTCAAGGCCAAGGTGGCTCACCTCGACGAGGTCATCGACGAATACAACAACTCAATCGAGGCCAACAAGGAGCAGATCGTTGAGCTCGATGCCGAAATCGAGAAATACCGCGCCCAGCTCGAGAACGTTTCAAACAGCCGCGAGTACGACAGCATCAACAAGGAACTCGAGAACCAGGATCTCCTCCGTCAGATAGCCGACAAGCACATCGGAGAGGCCCGTATGGCAATCGCCGAGCGTAAAGAAGCCATTGCCGAAATCGGTGACCGTATCGTCATCCGCGAAGAGGATCTTGCTGCAAAGAAGGCTGAGCTCGAAAGCATCGTTGAATCGACAGCAGCCGAGGAGAAAGTTCTCACCGAGCGTCGCGAGGCCCTCACAGCCCGGATCGACGCCCGCACCCTCAGCGCATACGACCGTATCCGCACCAGCACCCACAACCACCTTGCAGTGGTAAGCGTCTATAACGGCGACAGTTGTGGCGGATGTTTCAGTACCATCACTCCCCAGAGGCTTGTGGACATAGCAACGGGCAAGAAACTCGTCATCTGCGAGCACTGCGGACGCATACTTGTATCCGTAGATGCCCCGGCCGAATAATACCAAAGCCGCAGGGCAACAGAAGGCAATCGCCGACATCGGGCTTGAGATGGGACACGTCCCTCCTCAGGCTCTTGATGTTGAAGAGGCTGTGCTCGGAGCAATGCTGCTGGAATCGTCCTGCGTGGACGAGGCCATGGAGTCGCTGACTCCCGGATGCTTCTATGACGAGCGCCACAGGACCATCTTCGAGGCTATCTCCGCTCTCGTGAACGAACACGTGAGCGTCGACATAATCACCGTCGGAGCAAAGCTCAAGGAAATGGGCAAGCTCGAGATGGTGGGCGGAACCGTGGTTCTCGCCGGCCTCTCCGACAAGGTGGGCAGCGCCGCGCATATGGAATACTATGTGCGCATCCTCAAGCAGAAGACCATCCAGCGCGATCTCATAACCGCAGCCACACAGATCCTCGGCGACGCATACAACGACGGCGTCAAGGTGGATGACCTCATCGACAAGGCCCAGTCCCGCGTTTACGACGCCATCCAGAACAATGTGCGCAAGGATGTGCAGGACATCAATTCGGTCATCAACCAGGCGATGGACCGCATCCAGAAGATGCAGACCGTCGAAGGCATTGCCGGCGTTCCCAGTGGATATCCTTCGATAGACAGGGTTACCAACGGCTGGCAGAAGTCCGACCTCATAATCCTTGCCGCCCGTCCCTCGGTCGGTAAGACAGCCTTCGCCCTTAACATAGCGCGCAACGCGGCTGTCGACCATCATATTCCGGTGGCCATCTTCTCGCTCGAAATGTCAAGCCTACAGCTTGCGATGAGGCTTATGACCTCCGAGTCTGGCCTCAGCGCCGACAAGATCAAGGGCGGAAGCAAACTTGAGGACGACGAGTGGAACTATCTGGAAATGTCGCTCAAGAACCTCGCGAAAGCGCCTCTGTACATAGATGAAACTCCCGGTCTTCCGCTTATGGAGTTCCGCACGAAAGTGAAGAACCTCGTGAAGCAGAAGGGCGTGAGGCTCGTGGTGGTCGATTACCTTCAGCTTATGCAGGGCCCCGTGGAATACCGCGGAATGCGTGAACAGGAAGTGGCCGCCATCTCCCGTATGCTGAAGGCTACGGCCAAGGAACTCGAGATACCCATCATCGCGCTTTCACAGCTTTCACGTGCTGCCGTGCAGCGCCGCGAGAGCAACGGCAAACCCCAGCTTTCCGACCTTCGCGAATCGGGCTCAATCGAGCAGGATGCCGATATGGTAATCTTCATCCACAGGCCCGGTTTCGTCGGGATGTCCGACGACCCGGCCGAGAAGGACAAGGCTCAGATCATCATTGCCAAGCACCGTAACGGCGAAACCTGCGATATCGATATGATCTTCAAGAGCGAAAAGGTTCGCTTTATGGAGGTCGATGACGTAACATTCCTTCAGGAGGTGGGCTCCAGTATGAATTCGGCTGACTTCACTCCTGACGACAGCCAGTTCGGTGGCCCGTTCTAGCCTATGAAGAGGGAAGAAGTTTCGCATAAGGGCCGCATAGTTGAGATCACTCCGCAGTTCACTACTGTGGAGATTATTTCCGAAAGTGCCTGCAGCGCCTGTCATGCCAAATCGCTCTGCTCGCTTGGCGAAAGCACAGCGAAGGCAATCAGTCTGCCAACTTCGGCCTGGGACAATTATTCCGTAGGTGACGAGGTGGAGGTGGTCCTCAAGGCATCAATGGGTCATAAGGCTGTCTGGATAGGATATGCTCTGCCGCTTGCAGTGCTGGTCGTTGTTCTCCTGGCCGTTTCTGCCGCCGGCGGAAGCGAACTTGCGAGCGGACTTGCGGCCATTGCCGCCGTTTGCGTTTATTATTTTGTGATATGGCTCCTGAGGAACACCCTCAGGAATGAATTCGTTTTCAGTATAAAGAAACAGTAATGACAAACATCATTATCTGGACTATCGCAATCCTTGCCGCACTGGGTCTCGTGCTCAGCGTGGTGCTTTTCCTGGTTGCGAAGAAGTTCAAGGTTGAGGAAGATCCGCGTATCGACGAGGTCGAGGCGGTTATGCCCGGCGCGAACTGTGGCGGTTGCGGCTTTGCCGGTTGCCGCGCGTTCGCCGAGAGTGCCGTCAAGGCCGGCAATCTGGACAACAACTATTGTCCGGTCGGTGGGGCGGATGTAATGTCCAAGGTGGCTTCCATTCTTGGCGTTGAGGTCAAGGCAAGCGCTCCCAAAGTGGCTGTCGTGAGATGTAACGGCACCTGCGAAGCGCGCCCGCGCGTGAACGAATACGGCGGCGCGGCGTCCTGCAAGGTCAAAGCTTCGCTCTATGCCGGTGACACCCTCTGCCAGTGGGGCTGTCTGGGCTGCGGCGACTGCGTTTCGGCCTGCAAGTTCGGAGCTCTCTCGATGGGCCCGGCCACGGGCCTTCCGGTTGTGGACGAAAGCAAGTGCACCGCCTGCGGTGCCTGCGTGAAGTCCTGCCCGAAGGGCATCATCGAACTCAGGAACAAGGGTCCCCGCTCAATGAGGGTTGTGGTTGAATGTGTCAACAAGGACAAGGGCGTTCTCGCGCGCAAGGCCTGCAGCAATGCCTGCATAGGTTGTACGAAGTGCCAGAAGGTCTGCGCTCACGACGCCATCACGATAGAAAGCAATCTTGCGTATATCGACTTCACCAAGTGCAAACTCTGTAAGAAATGTGTTGCTGAGTGTCCTACCGGAGCGATACACGCTATAAATTTCCCCGTTCTTCCCGCAAAGAAGGTCGAGGACAAACCAAAGGAGACAGGCAATGAGCAGTAAACTGACTTTCCGCATAGGCGGTATCCACCCTTGCGACAATAAAATTTCGCGTGACTGCGCAATAGAGGTTCTGCCTCTTCCCGAAGTCGTATATGTCAGCATGGCACAGCACCTCGGTGCGCCTGCCGCTCCGGTCGTTGCCGTCGGCGACAAAGTGCTCGCCGGTCAGGTGATTGCCGAGCCCGCAGGCTTCATCAGCGCATTCGTTCATTCTCCGGTAAGCGGAACGGTGAAGAGCATAGCTCCGCGCGCCGACATCGCCGGAAGGATGGTGAACCATATCGAAATCGTACGTGAAGGAGACGAGTGGGCCGAGGGAATCGACCTCAGCACCGATCTCGTGACCGAGATTCCCGCAGACCGCCAGTTCTGCCTCGACCGTATCAAGAACAACGGTGTCGTCGGCCTCGGTGGCGCGACGTTCCCCACTCACGTCAAACTCAACCCCGCTCCTGGCAGCAAGGCGGAATGCCTGATCATCAACGGAGCCGAGTGCGAGCCTTACCTTACAAGCGACTACCGCATTATGCTCGAACGCACCAAGGAGATAATCGTCGGTGCCGCGATAATGCAGAGCGTACTTGGCGGATGTCGCTGCGTCATCGGAATCGAAGAGAACAAGCCCGCCGCCATCAAGGCTATGCGTGCGGCTCTGGCCGAACTGCCTTACGAGGGCATCAAGGTACAGGTTCTGAAGAAGCGTTATCCGCAGGGCGGAGAGAAACAGCTCATTGATGCTGTAATGCGTCGCCAGGTCGCTTCCGGAGCTCTTCCCATCAGCGTTGGAGCAGTGGTCCAGAATATGGCCACAGCGCTCGCCGTGTACGAAGCCGTCCAGAAGAACAGGCCGCTTGTCACCAACGTGCTTACCGTTACGGGTGACTGCCTCCCTGTCTCGGCTCAGCATAACTATCTCTTCCGCATCGGAATGCCTCTCTCGTACATTGCACAGGTGGCCGGCGGAGTACCAGAAGGCGCCGCAAAGATCATCAGCGGCGGTCCGATGATGGGAAAGGCCATAAGCAACCTCGATGCCGCTACGGTAAAGGGTTCGTCTTCGATACTGTATCTGAGCGAAGAGGCCACGAGGCGCAAGCCCGAAAGCGAGTGCATCCGCTGCGGCCGTTGTGCCGATGCCTGCCCTATGGGACTCGAACCTTTCCTGCTGCGCCGTCTTACTGAGGCTGGCGATATGCAGGGCCTCGAAGCCGCTTCGGTGCAGGACTGCATAGAGTGCGGATGCTGTCTTTACAGCTGCCCCGCCAACATACCCCTTCTCGACCATATCCGTCTCTCGAAGGGTCAGGTAATGGGAATCATCAGGGCCCGCGCCGCCGCAGCAAAAGCCGCGCAGGCCGCAAACAATCAGAAATAGTGCGATTATGGACAAATATTTAGTTTCCCCCAATCCGCATATACATACCAGCACATACACCCATACCCTTATGGGAGATGTGTGCATCGCCCTTTTGCCGGCGATAGTGGTTTCGGTGCTCTTCTACGGCTGGTCGGAGCTGCTGATTCTCGGGGTCAGCGCCCTCAGCTGTGTGGTTATCGAATGGGCAATCACGAAGTTCCTGCTCAAGAGGGAAGGCCGTTTCTGCGGCTGCGCCGCGCTTGTGACAGGTCTTCTGCTTGCTATGAACCTTCCTCCCACCACACCCTGGTGGGTAGTTGTGATAGGTGCCATTGTGGCGATAGGCGTTGCCAAGATGTCTTTCGGCGGCCTTGGACAGAATGTCTTCAACCCGGCGCTGGTCGGCCGCGTGTTCCTTCTCATCTCCTTCCCTGCGATAATGACAGACTGGACCGTTCCGGCCGGATTCCTCAGCGGAGTGGACGCCGTTTCGGGCGCCACCCTCCTCGGAAGGTATGCCGAAGGTGGAGTCGAGGCCGTGCAGGGAGTAGATTATCTGCAGACACTCTTCTTCAATATCGGCGGTAGCGCCGGAGAGATTTCGGCTCTCGCCCTGCTCGCCGGTTGGGTTTATCTGCTTGTCCGCAAGGTCATCAAGCCCTGGATCACCCTCAGTATCTTCGCTACCGTGGCCGTGGTTGCCACAATCTTCAATCTCTGTGACCCTGCGCAGTACACTGATGCTCTTTTCAATCTGCTCAGCGGCGGTATGATTCTCGGCGCCTGCTTTATGGCTACCGATTATGTCACCAGCCCTATGAGCACGCTCGGCGGCATCATCTACGGCATCGGCATAGGTTTCATAGTTATGATGATACGCTTCTTCGGCTCTTATCCCGAAGGAATGTCGTTCGCCATTCTTCTTATGAATATGGCTGTTCCGCTCCTCAACAGGGCGTTCCATCAGCGTAAATACGGGAGGGCTTGACAATGGCTGCAAAAAGTACATTCAGTAATATGGTAATCTGCCTTACGGCAGTGTGCCTCGTATGCGCTTCGGTTCTGGCCGCCGTATATGCGGTTACGTATGAACCCATAAAGGCTTCGGCCCAGAAGGCCGAAAAGGCCGCCATCAGCGAAGTGCTTCCTGCCGGATGCACGGTTTCGGAAGCGAAAAGCTGCGAATGCGATGGTCTCACTTACGATTATTATGAGGCTCTTGAAGGCGAGGCTGTCAAGGCTTATGCAGTCAAGAGCGCTACAAACGGTTTTGGTGGAAAGCTGCAGCTTATGGTTGGAGTTCTTGAAGACGGCACCGTCTGGGCGACCAAGGTGCTCAGCCAGAACGAAACCCCGGGTCTTGGTGCCAAGTGCGCCAGCGACGAGGCTTTCTGTGCACAGTGGAGTTACGAAAAGCGTCAGGAGAGCGGCAAGAAGCTCGAAGTGCTCGCCGTCAGCAAGGATGGCGGTGATGTGGATGCCATAACAGCCTCCACAATCACTTCGCGTGCCTACACCCTCGCCGTCAGCAACGCTGTCAATGTTGTAAAATCGCTCTGCGGCGAAAAGGTTGATTCCTGGAGCGGGGCATCGGTAAAATCGGAATAGGCTATGGCAAACAAACTTTCTCTCATTACAAAAGGCTTCATCAAGGACAACCCCACATTCGTGCTTGTCCTCGGTATGTGCCCGACCCTTGCCACCACTACTTCGGCAATGAATGGTCTCGAGATGGGTCTTGCAACTATGTTCGTGCTCATCCTTTCGAACATAGTCATATCGCTTATCGCTCCGGTTGTTCCGGACAAGGTCCATATCCCTGTCTATATCGTGGTCATCGCGACTTTCGTAACTGTGCTCCAGCTGCTTATGCAGGCTTATGTGCCCACGGTCTATGAGACTCTGGGCCTGTTTATCCCTCTCATTGTGGTGAACTGCATTGTCCTCGGCCGCGCCGAGGCCTTCGCCAACAAGAACAGCTGCCTCGATTCAGCTCTCGACGGAATCGGAATCGGTCTTGGCTTCACACTCTCGCTTACCGTTATCGGAATCGTGCGTGAGGTGCTCGGAAGCGGATCGGTGTTCGGCTGGAAGTTCATCGCCGGCGATGGAATCCTTGCATTCGTGATGGCTCCCGGTGCCTTTATGGTTCTCGGATACCTTATGGTTCTTTTCAACAAATATCTTAAGAAGCAGTAGTTATGGAATTCGTACTTATCATCATCTCTTCGATATTTGTAAACAACATACTGCTTGCGCAGTTCCTCGGAATCTGCCCCTTCCTGGGCGTTTCCAACAAACTGTCCACGGCTACCGGAATGTCCGGTGCGGTATGTTTCGTCATCACCCTGGCTACGGTCGTAACGTACCTGCTCAACAAGTACCTGCTCGTTCCCTTCGGACTCGAGTTCCTGCAGACCATAGCCTTCATCCTTGTCATTGCCGCCCTCGTCCAGATGGTCGAGATAGTGCTCAAGAAGGTCTCTCCCTCGCTCTACCAGGCGCTGGGAATCTTCCTCCCGCTTATCACCACCAACTGCGCCGTGCTCGGTGTCGCCATTACCGTTGTTACGAAGGAGTTCACCTTCGGCGGTGAGGCTCATCTACTCGGACTCGGCGAGGCTACCGTATATGCCCTGGCCACCTCGGTCGGCTACGGACTTGCAATGATACTTTTCGCCGGTCTGCGTGAGCATCTGGCCGGCAACAAGGTCCCCGAAGCGTTCAAGGGTCTGCCCATCGCGCTGATAACCGTCAGCATAATGGCGATGGCTTTCCTCGGATTCTCGGGAATAGTCTAATCTGCCCAAACATTTTGAACAGTATGAAACGCCTGATTGTCTTTGCCTGCCTGCTGCTCGCATTTGCACAGAGCGCAAGCGCACAGCCCCGCAGCTTCGGTCTGAGGGGTGGAATCGGTCTGGAGATGAGCTACCAGCACGCCCGGAACGACAACTTCCTCGAAATCGACCTCGGTGTGCTCGGTGATGCCGGTTTAGAGAAGATGCCGGCCTATTACCCGGGGCTTAGACTAAGCGCTGCGTACGATTTCACCCTGTTCTCCGCCGAAGGCAAGGGAGGCGCATTCGCATTCTATCTCGGCCCCGGTGCCACATTCGGCCTTTACGGACGTTCGAAGCCGGTTGCAGGCATTCTGATGCAGGTTGGCATAGAATACGACATCCCCAAGGTACCCGTTGCACTGGCAATCGATTTCCGCCCGAATATATGGTTCGGACACGAAGGTGTACCTATTGAAATTGAACCCCAGAGCGTAATCCCTATGGGAGCGCTCCGTTGGAAATTCTAATTGTTTTGAAACTTGACAACATAATTGCTGCCTGCATTGCGGCCGTTTTCGGCCTCGGGATAGCCGTGTCTTCGTGCACGGATATCAATCCCGTGCTGAAACCCGTTGACGGCGACGACACAACCCACGTCACTCCTGGCCCCGATACTGCCCATGTCAATCCCGGTCCTGATACCACTGTCACCCCTCCGGGACCCGGCCCCGACACTACAATCGTTCCTCCCGGCCCGGATACTACGGTTGTTGTTCCTGCCGTTACGGCAACACTCACATACGCCGAGGCGAAGGACTGCATAGGTGGTTACGGCAATCCGAAGACATACACCAACGACTTCGGCACATGGACCATCTGCGCTTACAAGAACAGCAGCAATATGCAGATCAACAGCGGCAAGGTTTCTTACATAGGCACGCCTGTCTTTGAATACGACATCACACGCGTTGTCGTAACCTTTGACCAGTCGTATACTGATGACATCTATCTTTGCAGCGAATGCGGGACAACCCAGGTTGCCGGAAAGATAGCCCAGGGCAAGGCAAGTGGCCAGACCTGCGATATCGATCTTACCGTAAGCGCAAAGCAGGTGTTCATTCGCTCCGCCCAGTGTGCCAGGATTTCTGCCATATCAGTAGTTTATGGCGGTAAGGCCGAAGAAGGCGGTGGTGAAGAAGGCGGCGGAGAAGAAGGCGGCGGTGACACTCCCGTAAAGGGAACCGGAACCCTTACCTACTACGAGGTCCCCCTTATGCACGATACCAATAATGACGGTATCGACGACAATGATCCTAACCTGGTGTATGCCCATCACACGTTCAAAATGAATGGCAGGGTATACCGCAATTATACCGTCTGCTACAATATCGACTACCATTGCCCTGTATGGGTTGCGGCTCCGAGACACGCGGTTTATTCCGCCGACAATGTAAGCCGTTCCGACGCCTACCAGTCGGACCCCATAGTGGAGAAGATTGCTCCCGGCACACAGTACACGACCAAGAAGACCGGTGATGAAAGTGGCTGCAACAAGGGACATATGCTCGGCAGTAACGAAAGAACCTGCTGCACAGAGGCCAACAAGCAGGTGTTCTATTATACTAACATTGCTCCGCAGTACTCGACCGGCTTCAATACAGGAGGTGCCGGATGGAATACAATAGAAGACTTTATGGATGGTCACGAGGTGAGCGATACGCTCTACGAGGTTGTAGGCTGCTATTTTGAGAACTATACCGACGGCAACAAACTGTCAGGCACTCCCAAGAGGGTATATTACTGTGGTCTTGACGATGTAATGCGTCCTTCGATGTTCTATATGGTTGTTCTGCGCACCAAGAAGGGCAACAGCGGCAAGGCTCTGAAGAACTGCACCGCCTCCGAAATGCAGTGCGTGGCCTTTGTCCGTGCGCATAATAACAATTACAAGTCCTGGCTTGATGGCAAGTCAAGGCCAAAGGTGTTCGCCTCGGATATGATGAGCGTTTCGGACCTTGAGAAGATAACTGGATTCACCTACTTCCCCAACGTGCCTAACGCTCCGAAAGACACTTACAATCCTTCGGACTGGCTCTAGAAAGAAAAGGAAATCAGCCTTTCCTCGAAGAAAGAATCTGAATAAGGACGGTGACCGCTATGCCGAGAAGGCAGAAGGCCACCGCTCCTGTTATCTGGAGCCCGTGGCCGGCGGCCTCGACGGCCTGCATATCGTACCAGGGCCAAACGCGCAGAAGCGTGCCCAGAACGAAGCCGACAAGCACTATCATAGTCTGTTTCTCCCAGCGCGACAGCAGCCATTTGAGGAACTTTGCGAAGGCCAGAAGGCCTACTACGCAACCGGCACCGAATGCAATTATTACGGGCCAGTTGAACGCGCTCACGTCTATGGCCTTCATGATGTATTCGTATTTGCCGAGAATCTGCATTACGAAGCTTCCCGAGATGCCGGGAAGAATCATCGTGCATATCGAAACCGCACCGGCGATGAAGATGAACCAGAGCGCGTCGGGAGTCTTTGTCGGAGTAAGAAAGCACACGGCCAATCCGAGTCCTATGCCGGCAATCAGGAAGATAGCGTCAAATAGCTTCCATCCTTTAATGCCCACAAGCATATAGAAGACCGAGGCGAGAATCAGCCCGAAGAAGAAGGCCCAGGTGAGAACAGGGTATTCCGCCAGCGCCCAGGTGACAAGTTTGGCAAGGGACAGGATGCTTATGAGTATGCCTGCGGCAAGCGAGAGGACAAAGCCTCCGTTGATACAGGTCCAGAATTCCTTGAAATGCCCTTTGAGAAGGGCCTTCCAGGTTGCCTTGTCCGTACAGGCGCTCAGAGCGTCCACTATCTTTGAATATATGCCTGAAATGAGCGCGATGGTGCCTCCGGAAACACCCGGAACCACGTTCGCTGCTCCCATTGCGAAGCCTTTGGCCGCGTTGGAGAGTACTTCGGAGATTTTCATTGAACTTTCGTTATGATGTTGGCCACGGTCTCGAATACTTCGGCCTGGCTGTGGCCTTCGGAAGCACAGATTTCAAGGTCTATGATACCCTTGTACTGACAGCGGGCTATCTTGAAAAGTGCCTGGCTGCGTACTGCTGTGTTGAGAGTGGGGTAGAAGGAGCCGTCGGTGAGGTCAATGAACATCTGCTCTCCGCCCCGGTACAGACGCACTTTGCCATACCAGCGTATCTTGCGCTTGCGCACCAGAGTTGCTCCGTCTTCTGGCTTCAGAAGACAGTTTTCGCCAAGATTCAGGGCGAGTACTTCACACTCTATGCCCCGCTGAGCGAAGAATTCCTTTACGATTTCAAGGCACTTGGGTGCACTCTGCTCGCAGGCGTCCATCATCACGACGGCCTTGCGGACTTTCGAGAGCGAGGTGAAACCGGTGCTGACGGTGCTGCGGCTGCGCCTTTCACTTATCGCGCGTCCGAGTGTGACTATGGGGTTCTTCATCGGCCTGTGCGGGATATCAGTTCGCGTATTTCCTTTTTGGCGTCACGCCAACGGGGGATGTCGATCTTGGTGCCGATGACTTCCACAACCTTTGCCGCGATTATGCTGCCCACCTCGCCGCATTCCTTGAGAGGCATACCGAGCGAATGGGCGTAGAGGAATCCGGCCGCATAGGTGTCGCCGGCTCCGGTGGCGTCGATGGTGTCGGCGGGCCAGGGAGCAATGTAATACTCTTCGTCGCCGGAGCGGACCCAGGATCCGTCCTTGCCCACTTTCACGACGGCGATGCTGCAGTGCTTTGCAATTTCGGCAAGCGATTCGCGCGCATCGGCAAGGTGAGTGAAAGCCCTGGCCTCGGTTTCGTTGGCGAATACTATGTCGACGTATTTGTCCACTATGTCGTGCAGGAAAGCTTCGTTCGACTCTACAACGTTATAAGATGCCATATCGAGCGAGATGATGCATCCGGCCTCGTGGGCGAGTTCCACAGCCCTGCGGATGAGGGCCTGGTTCTGCACCAGATAACCTTCGATATGGAAATAGTCGTGACCCTGGAAATACTCCGGCTTGAGGTCTTCGGGCACGAGGTCGAGCGCTGCGCCGAGATATACGGCAAAGGTGCGCTCGGCGTTTCCTCCGCTCACGAATACCATTGAACGGCCGCTCGAATGTTCGCTCTTCAGGAGCAGGGTCTTGACCCCGTACTGCTCCTGGTCGCTCTTGAAGAGAAGGCCGAGTTCATCGTCACCGATCTTGCCTATGAAACTTGACGGCATTCCGAAGATGGCGGTGCAGGTGATGGTGTTCGCGGCTGAGCCTCCGGCTACGTATTTCACGCCGAGGGGCTTGAGGGCTGCCCATATCTTGTCGCCAGTCTCCATATCGACGTGCTGCATGCTTCCCTTGGGAAGGTGGTAGGTTTTGAGTAGCGAATCATCCGGCAGAACGGCCAGAATGTCGGTAAGTGCATTTCCTATTCCGAGAATCGATTTCATAAACAAACGTGTTAACCAACAAATTTACATAAAATATCGGTATCTTTGGAGCCTGTATGTCAATGAAGATATCAAATACTACCAAATATACCCTGTCGGCCATTCTGGCAATAGGGCTTATGTACTTTGCCCTGAAGGGTATCAAGTGGAGCGATTTCGTTGAAGGACTGCGCAGTACGCGCTGGATATGGGTGCTTGCTTCGATGCTCTGTGCCGTTCTTGCCCTTGTGCTGCGCACCAGGCGCTGGCATCTGCTGCTCGGTCCGATCGACCCGGAACTTCGCGGAATCCACATCTGGGATGCCAACAATGTGGGCAATCTGGCGAGCCTCGCTATACCGGGAGTCGGCGAGTTCGTGCGCTGCGCCCGCGTTTCCGGCCCCAGGGCCACCTTCTCCAAGACGCTCGGCACCATAGTGCTCGAAAGGGCCTGGGACATTGTATCGGTCGTCATCATTCTGCTGATCGCAATTCTCTGTAACGGCTCCACCCTCGGCCCGTTTGTCGCAGACAATATCATCAAGCCTCTTTCCGCCCGCATTCCGCTAGCCGCGCTTGCCCTGGGCCTGTGTCTGATAGTCGTTGTGTCGCTGGTGCTGGTCTATCGCTGGCGCGATCGAAGTGCCATCTGCGGAAAAATAGTAAAAGCCGCCAGCGAAGTGCTTGACGGCCTTACATCTTTCGTGAAGATGCCCCACAAACTGCGCTTTCTGCTTCAGACGGCGCTCGTGTGGCTTATGTATATCCTTACGACCTGGCTCACCTTCAAGGCGATTCCGGCGCTCGATTACCTGAGTTTTGCCGATGCCGTGTTCATCTCGGCCGTGGGCAATATCGCTTCGGTTGTGCCGGTGCCCGGAGGATTCGGGGCCTACCACTATCTGGTTGCGCTTTCGCTCAGCGCCATCTGCGGCAGCAGCTGGGAGACGGGTTTTCTTGCCGCAACCCTTGCGCACGAATCGCACGCTCTGGTAATCCTCGTTACGGGTGCGGTATCCTGGGTGGCAAGCGCTACAAGGCGCCGTACTCCTTCCCGTATTTGAGTTGCTGGGCGAGGAAGTCGTCGCAGTAATCTATGCGGTAATCCACAGTCTTTCCGTGCTTTACGACAGGCACTATGTCGGGGTTCACGAACCCGCGATAGGGCTTGAGGTCGAGCGTTGCATAGCGCTCGAGCACTTCTTTATGGAGGTTGTAGTCGATTCGGATTGCATAGTTCTCGACCAGAGCCTTGCCGGCGGCATAGTCGCCCTCTGACTTGATGCGCTGGATCTCGGCGAGCAGGTCGCCGAACAGTCCGCGCAGGGCGTCGAAGTCGTTGATGACGAAGTAGGTCTTGCCGTCGCGGATCTTCTTTTCGATAATCTTGTCGGCCTTGCCTTTCTCGTAGCACCACTGGGCTATGAGCTTGCGGTCCTGCATATGGGCTTCGGTGTTGGTCTTGCCAAGTTCGATGCGGCAGAACTGAGTGAACAAGCCGTTGCGTATCTGGCTGATGTACTGAGCTTTGTAAGCTTCAGGGCTGTCTACGAGGCCGAGTTCCACAAGTTTGGGATCGGCAAGGTAGTAAAGTGCGAAGAGGTCGGCCCTGGCTTCCTCGAGGCAGGATGTATATTCCTTGAGAGCGTTCGAAGGGGTGCCGGGGAGAAGCTGGCCGCTGCCGTGGCCGAGGCACTCGTGAAGGTCGGTGTGCAGGTCGTCGGTAACAGGGCCGTACTTGCGGCAGAGCTCTATCTCAGCCTCGTCCCACGCGAACTCGGTGAGTATGCTCTTGGGCCTCTGGGCCGTCGCCTTGGCGTAAGCGTCGGTGATGTTCGCAATCGTGACGGACTTCGAGCCGTGTTCCTTGCGTATCCAGTCGGCGTTGGGCAGATTGATGCCTATTGCGGTGGCGGGATAATTGCCTCCGGCAATCACGGCTACGTTGATGACCTTGGCCGAAACGCCCTTGACTTCCTTCTTCTTGAATTCGGGCTTGACGGGAGAGTGGTCTTCGAACCACTGTGCGTTCTCGCTGATGGTGCGGGTGCGCTGAGAAGCCTTCTCGTCACGGTAGTTGACTATGCCTTCCCAGGTGGCCTTGCGGCCGAGGGGATCGTCGTAGTCCTCTATGAATCCGTTCACGAAATCGACCGCGCTCTGAGTGTCGGCAACCCAGCTGACGTTGTACTGGTCCCACATACGCAGGTCGCCGGTGCGGTAGTATTCGATGAGCTCGGCGATATATTTCTTCTGCGCATCATTCTCGGCAACCGCGCTGGCGGCCTCGAGATGGCCTATGATCGTGTCGATGACCTTTCCGTAAAGACCGCCCGACTTATAGACCTCCTCAACAATCTGCCCGTCCTTCTTGACGACCTTGCTGTTGAGGCCGTAGCTGATGGGCCTGGGGTCGGTGGGGTCTGCCATAGCGTCGTAGAAGGCATTGACTTCGTCCGCGCTGACTCCCTCGTAGAAGTTGACGCTGGAAGCTTCGACTATGTCGCGCTCCGAACCCGTGTAGCGCTTTGCGAGATACTTTTCGGTGTCATAGATTACCGAAAGGGTATGCTCGTCGTAGCAGTCGCTATGGGTCATAAGCTGGGCGAAATAATCCTTGCTGCAAGTGGGGAAGAACTTGTCCTCGTTGTAGTGATGATGTATGCCGTTGCTGAAGAACACCCTCTTCGCGTAAGTGAGGAAGGCGTCCCACTGCTCACCGCTGCGCTCGCCACCATAGTTTTCGAGAATCTTCTCGAGGCAGTGCCGCACGTCGAGGTTGTATTTGAAATACTGGTCCCAGGTGATGTCGCGCCCGGCCTTTGCGGCCTCGCAGAGGTGGTATATGTATTCCTTCTGCTGCAGGGTCAGATTCTCCCATTCGGGAATGCGGTAGCGCAGTACTTCTATGTCAGCGAATTCGTCTATCGAGTAGTTCCAGTCGTCTGCGGCCTCCTGTTTCGGGGCGTTATTGCAGGCACAGGTAGCAAATGACAGTGCCATTGTCAGAATGAGTGCTGTATGTTTCATAAATCGATTATTGTCTGTTGATGAAGCAGTCGATGGTGTTCTCGAGCAGCGAGCAGATGGTCATCGGGCCCACTCCGCCGGGAACGGGAGTGATGACCGCGGCTTTGGGTGCCACGCTCTCGAAGTCGACGTCTCCGTAAAGGCGGCCGTCTTCGCCGCGGTTGATGCCCACGTCGATCACTACGGCCCCGGGGGCGACCATATCGCCCGTAATGAGCGCGCGCTGTCCGGCGGCCACTACCAGAATCTCCGCGCTGCGGGTGATGCTGGCTAGGTCGCGCGTGTGCGAGTGGCAGATGGTGACGGTGGCGTTCTCGTTCAGAAGGAGTTTGCTCACCGGCAGGCCGACGATGTTGGAGCGGCCCACCACGACGGCTCTCTTGCCTTCGATATCCACCCCTGCGGCTTTGATGAGACGGATTATTCCGCGCGGAGTGCAGGGCACGCAGTACTGCGGGTTCGGTTCCGGCTCGGTGCGGCGGCGCCACAGGGCGGCCACGTTCTCGGGATGGAACCCGTCCACGTCCTTCTCGCGTGCGATGGCCTTGATGGCCGTAAGCTCGTCTATCTGTGCGGGCAGAGGCAGCTGGATGAGGATTCCGTCGACACCCGGGTCGGCGTTCAGAGCCGCTATCCTGGCGAGCAGATCCTCCTCGGCCGTTGTCTCCGGAAGGCGGATTGTAGTATTCTGGATGCCTACCTTTTCGCAGGCGCGTTCTTTGTTGCGCACGTATGTCACGCTCGCCGGGTCTTCGCCCACGAGGATGACGGCAAGGTGCGGTGCGCGGCCATAGCGCTCGGGGAAGAGTGCCACCTCGGCCGCGAGTTCAGCTTTTATGCTGTCTGAAAGTTGTTTTCCACTTAAAATCACGGCTGCGAAGATACGCAAAAAAATCGTATCTTCGCGAGTTGTAATTATCACTCAAAGCAATGCGCGATCTCAAACTCACAAATACGCTTTCACACAGAAAGGAACTGTTCGTACCCATCAACGAAGGCCGTGTAGGAATGTATGTCTGCGGCCCGACGGTCTATGGCGACGCCCATCTCGGTCACGCCCGTCCCGGTGTGACCTATGACGTGCTGAGCAAACTGCTCCGCCATCTGGGCTACAAGGTGCGCTACGTGCGCAATATCACCGATGTAGGCCACCTCGAGCACGATGCTGATGAGGGCGCGGACAAGATAGCCCGCAAGGCCCGTCTCGAGCAGCTTGAACCTATGGAGGTGGTGCAGACCTATACCCTGCGCTACCACGAGGCGATGCGGCAGCTCAATGTGGCTCCGCCGAGCATCGAACCCCGCGCTTCGGGCCACATCATCGAGCAGATTGAGGCCGTGAAGAAGATCCTCGACGCCGGATACGCCTACATCTCGAACGGAAGTGTATACTTCGACGTGCAGAAATACAACGCCGACCATCAGTACGGCATTCTCAGCGGCCGCAACCTTGACGAGACGCTCGAAGGCACCCGCAACCTCGATGGTCAGAGCGACAAACGTGCTCCCTACGACTTCGCACTATGGAAGAAGGCCGAACCGGAGCACATAATGCGCTGGCCCTCACCCTGGAGCGACGGCTTCCCTGGCTGGCACCTCGAGTGCTCGGTGATGGGCGAGAAATATCTAGGCAACGAGTTCGACATACACGGCGGCGGAATGGACCTTATGTTCCCCCACCACGAGTGTGAGATTGCCCAGAACGTGGCCAGCCGCGGCACTCGCGGAGTCCATTATTGGGTGCACAACAATATGATCACCATCAACGGTCAGAAGATGGGCAAGAGCCTCGGCAACTTCATCACTCTGCCCCAGCTCTTCTCGGGCGACCATCCGAAGCTCGACCAGGCCTACAGCCCTATGACCGTGCGCTTCTTCATACTCCAGGCCCACTACCGCGGCACGCTCGACTTCAGCAACGACGCGCTCAAAGCCGCCGAGAAGGGTCTTGCGAAGCTTATGGCCGCCGCACGCGATCTCTATGCGATGTGCGGAGCGAAGGAACCCGCATACGCTTACGGCGAAATCTCAGAGGCCGTGGCTCCCGATGAGTGCAAGGCCACATCGGCCGAGGTCAAGGCCGCCTGGGAGAGCGTTTACGATTCGCTTTGCGACGACCTGAACACTCCCGGAGCCGTTTCGGCCCTTTTCGAAGCAGTGCGCATAATCAACAGTGCCAAGGCCGGGTCGGTGAAGCTTTCCGCCGAAGATCTGGAGGCTCTGCGTCAGCTTTTCGACGACATCGTGTTCGGCGTGCTCGGCCTTGTTGACGAGCAGAATGCCGGCGGTGCTTCGATGGGTGTGATAGACGGGCTTATGTCTATGGTGCTCGAGAGCCGCGCAGCCGCCAAAGCCGCAAAGGACTGGGCCGCATCGGACCACATCCGCGACACCCTCGCCGCTCTCGGAATCAAGGTCAAGGACACCAAGGACGGTGTCGAATGGAGCCTGTGATGAAACTTGTCAGCTGGAATGTGAACGGCCTTCGCGCCGTAGCGGGTAAGGGCTTCGCCGATATTTTCGAGGGCTTCGAAGCCGACTGCGTATGCCTTCAGGAAACCAAACTCCAGGCAGGTCAGATAGACCTTGAGTTTCTCGGATACGAGTCGTTCTGGAACTACGCCGAAAAGAAAGGCTACAGCGGCACCGCCATCTACACAAGGGTTCGTCCCCTGAGTGCGTGGAACGGTATCGGGCAGGCCGAACACGACAGCGAAGGGCGTGTCATCACGCTCGAATTCGAAGATTTTTACCTGGTTGACGTATATGTACCCAATTCGCAGGACGGCCTTCGCCGGCTCGACTATCGTATGAGCTGGGAGGATGCGTTCCGCGCTTATGTGTCTTCGCTTGATGCGGGCACCTGCCCGGGCCATAGTGCAAAACCTGTCGTGATATGCGGCGATATGAATGTCGCCCACGAGGAGATTGACCTCAAGAACCCGGCGACAAACCACTTCAATGCCGGCTTTTCGGACGAGGAGCGCGGCAAGATGAGCGAACTTCTCGCCGCCGGCTTCACAGACAGCTGGCGTCTTCAGCATCCTGGCGAGGCCAAATACAGCTGGTGGTCGTACCGTATGGCCGCCCGCGAGCGGAACGTTGGCTGGCGTATCGATTATTTCCTCTGCTCGGACAGCCTCCGTCCCCGCATTGTTTCAACAGACATCCTCAACGACGTCCTGGGCTCCGATCATTGCCCCGTGGTGCTGGAACTGAGCCTGTAATTGTTCGTGCAGCGTTCCCGTAGCGACGTCTTGCAAGGCTGCCTTGGCGAAGGCTGCCGCCGATGAAGCCACCAATAGCGGAAAGACGCTGGCAAGGAAGATGGAAAGGGAACGTTTCATTCCACAAGCATACTCTCTATTTCTTCAAGTTGAAACAATTTGCGACGGTTATTTTTTTTACACAGATACAACCATCCATCCGTTCGCAAATACCAATCACCGTCATGCCATAACCATATGGCATCTTCAGTATCTTCAGTCGTAGAAACACTGAATTGCTTTTCCTTTTTGAATGTTTTACGAGAGCAATCATAGGAATAAACGCGAAGTATGGACGGCTCAGAAGGGTAATGTCTTGTTGAATATAATAAATGCGTGGCATCTTTCCACTGCAATTGGAAATCGGGCAATTCGCGACTATCCCAATCAGTAACATTACGACCCATGAGTAGATCTGTGACGGTCTTTTTCTGCAGATCAATAATTCGCAGGACTATTGACCAAATTTTATTACCTGCCCCCCTGGGATACCATTCGAAGTATGCGAACTTCACATTCAAACATTTCTCCGGACCATAAAGTCGGTCGCCTTTGACTGCACACCAATGCTCCTCTCCGGTTTTCAGGTTGTAACATAAGAAAGACATCGTGTCTGTGAAACATTCGACTTCTTGATTAATCAATGACACAACGACATAATCTGGATTGTTGGGTTCACAAAACTGTATGCTATTATGGAATTCATAAAAAAACCTTTCGTAAATAAGTGAGTCTTTTCTATAGATATGTAGACCACATCTATGTTTTTTTGAATCCCAACTGTCCAAAACAGCCCCGTTCGGTATAGCCTTGCAGGAACTGCCATACGTTCGAGCCGATAGCGTGTCACCTTTTGGAGACAAACTTACCATATTGTGCACATCATAACGGTCTCCGGTGGTTGTTACAATAATGGTGCGCGCATTCCTGCCGTTGCAGAAGATGGCTACGGAAGTTAATAATAACAATAGCCTGATAGTATTCATTGATTCTTTCGTGTGAGAATTAGTTTGAATGGAGTCCCATTGCCCAAAGGCGACAACATTTTATCGAATGCCATATATGATTCCCATTTCAACAACAAACAGCCCTGAGACGTAAGACGAGCTACTATATTATTCTTACCAACTGTCGTATGGATAAAAATATCTGTCATATAACCCTCTCCATTATATATTTGTTCAGGGTGCTGTTTGTTTGGAAGTCCATCCAAGGTGCGAATGCTATTTAGCAATTCTCCTTTAGTATTTTCAGATTTTACCCAGTAATGTTTAGGGATCGTGCCCTTACCTTCTCCTTCCCTCCTCACTACGGCATATTCGCCGTCATCAATCGGATTGTATAAGTTTGGATCCGATGTCATCGTATAGCCAATTAATGAATTGTCAGTAGTTCCATCCGGCCCATAAACTGAGACATCCGCAAATAATCCCCCGTCTCCTCCAAGGGTATTGTCTTTTCCCAACTTCTCATCTCTTGATCCACTAAAGACAACTACAGCCGGTCCTAAATATCGCCCATTGACTTTGGATTTATCAAGTTCCGTTTGTGAAGTATGTTCAGTCCATTTGATGGTATTGTCATCAGCCATATACCAATCTTTCCCATCCGGATCCACCAGATTTACCGGATTGTCCGCGCAATAGGCATACGGACTCACGCCGTAGTATTTCTCGGAGAGAGGGTCGATGGTTAGCCATCGTTTGAGGTCGGGGGCGTAGAACCTTGCTCCGAAGTTGAGGTAAGGCAGAGCGAACTCTACGCTCTGGTCCTCCTTCCCGGAGAAGTGGTCGCGGAGGGTCAGACCCTCGGGCAGCGAGCCGCCCACGGCCTTGTCGCTGCGTTCGCCCCATACCGAGTAGTCCGATGCCTCGAGCAGCGTTCCCGTGGTGCCGTCCACCGCGGCCCTAACGCTGCCGAGATGGTCGGTGACGAGCAGGATGGCGGCATCGGCGGTGAGCCGCCCTTCGGGGCAGACGGCGCTCTCAAATGTAAGCGTCCCATCCGCAGCCCTTCTGTATGCGAACGGTCCGCGAAGGACAATCCCCTCGCCGTTGCTTTTCAGCTCGCTGACGAGCGAGCCGTCCGCCAGGTAGCTGTACCGTGCACTGCCCGCTGTCGAGGGCAGGTCAAGACAGTTGTAGGTAAAGTTGTGCCCTCCGCGGCCGTCGAAGGTCATCCGCCCGCGTTCGTCGTGTTCGAAATCGTAATATGCAATGCGGCCCTGGTTGTCGCTTATATCAAGGTCAACGAGGCGGTCCCCGCTGTATGTGTACGCCTGTGTCGTGACCGGAAGCCGGTTGACCTGCGTAGCGCTCGTCAGATTGCCTCGCGCATCGTAACTGTAGGTCGAGTAGGCCCGGGTGCTGGTTCCATCCATCTGCAGCCGCCCCGCGCCATCATAAGCAAATAGCTGTATGCTCACCGGCTCGAGCCGGGGGCGTGTACTCAGGACCTCGCTTCGAGAGGTGATCAGTCCTGTGTAGGAGGGCCTGCACCAGAGGACTGAATTGTTGCCTTCGTATCCGAAGGTCTGCGTCAGCAGGTCTCTCCCGCCGAGTGTCACCTCGTGCTCGGTCAGCCATCCCTGCAGGTTGAACGTGTCCTGCGAGATGACTGCCGGGCCTTCGCCTGCGCTCGTCGTGCGTCCTGCGGCCCTGCCCCAGGCATCGTATGAGTGCTGTGTGGAAGCTGAGGACGTGCTGTGCTGCGCCCCCGCCATCGTGGCGAAGGTCGACGAGCTGCCTGTCAGCCGTCCGCGGCGGTCATAGCTGTTCTGCAGCCGGAGCGAGTCCGTTGCCGCCCCTTGCGCGGGCATGCAGGAGTACTCCTCCTGGGCGACAGAGCCGTCGAAGTTGTATGAGTAAGAGTGCTTGAGCACACTGCCGTCGGGATAGACCGAGACGATGCGGCTGGGCCGTCCCTTGCTGTCGTATCCGTACAGTGTCTCGGCCGTTCCGGTCACCGTTCCGTCAGGACCGATCTCGGCGGTCTGAGCATACAGCTCGAGCCCTATGCTGACCCCCGGATCTTCGAACGGGCCGGGGGTATAGACGGACTCCCGGAACATCCTGTTCGACATGGGGAGACTGCCTCCGTCGTACCAGTGCCTCTCGAGAGCGACCCGGCTGCCTCCGTTCTGCTCAATCCACCTGGCTGTCACCCGTCCGAAGGCGTCGTAGTCAAACGTTGTGAGTTCGCTCCCTTTGCGTATGGCGGCAATCCTATCCCCGGAGTCGTAGGCGTAGTGTTCCCGTATGCTGCCGGGCATGCCCTTGCTCTGAAGACGGCCCAGGGTGTCGTAGCTGTAGCGCCACATGCTGAGTGTGTCGGAAAGGGCGATGCCGCTCCCCGCCACGGCTCTCAGATAATCGTACTTGTCGTAGATGTAGTAGGTCGGGGCATCGTTGCCGATTGCCGAGCCCATCGTGCGTCCGAAGTGGTCCTTCCAGAGGGTGGTGCTGCGGCCATCCGCATCGGTGGTTGTCTCGCGGGTGATCTCACAGGCCGCGAACCTGCCTATGGAGTCGATGGAACTGCCTCTCCAGATGAGTATGGGGAAGTTGCCGTCGGACACGTCGCGGGCCACGGTGCTCTCGTGACTGCCTATAAAGCCCGGCAGGGCCTCGGCCTCCACGCGTCCGGCCGAGGACAGTTCATAAGACTTGTGAGCGAAGGCGAGAGCACTGCCGTTGAACGCCGCCGCTGCCGCCGGTGCGTCGGTGCAGAACGAGCGGAGTGTGTCGCTTACGGCGAAGGGCACCCATACGGCGGCGTCGTCGTGCAGGAGCCAGTCGGCGTCATAGGCCGTGACCAGCCCCTGTCCGTCGTTGCCGGAGGCGGCCACCGCGAGGTCCTGCAGCTTGAGTCCGAGTGCGTCCCACCAGCTGCGGTCTTCGCCGAACAGGGTGCCGGCGGCATTGCGATAGGTCCTGTGCGTTATGCTGCGGTGTCCAAGAGCATCACAAAGAAGGCTGTACTCGAAGTCCTCCAGTGTATCGCCGCGGTAGTCTTTGATTGCGGAAAGCCGGCCGCCCGAGTCGTACTCGTAGTATGTCCGCACTCCTGATACATCGCATATCGACGTCACACCGACGCCCGGGTTATGCGTGTAGGTAGTGACGTGCGCGGAAGGAAGGCGGGAGCGCAGCGCATCAAGTGCATCCATCTCCGTCTGGGACGGAGCCGTTGCCGATGCCAGGGACTCCGGATCGACAGCCATCTGCTCGAGTTCAGCATTGACGGCCGCAATGCCGGAGTTCTCGATGGCCGCCACAGGATAAAGGCCGTTGTGACTCCATACGAGGCCTGTCACGGGGCCGCCCTTGGCCTCGTACTGCGCTATGTTGCCGTACCGGTCGCGGGAGACGACCGTCTCGCGCCACGACTCATGTCCGTCGGTCAGTTCCCTGTGTACCGAAGGAAGCAGGCGGTTACGGCCGTTTATGAAGAAGAATCCGTACTCGGTTATGTCGTCGTGGGAGAACTCATACGGAGCGAACCTCCCGTAGCCTTCCGGCGGGAACTGAGGGATGACGGGCCCGAACTGGAAGATGGGCCTCGGGGTGACCGGATCCAGCTGCTGAACGATCCGTCCGAGGTAATAGTGTTTCCTGAGAGGCTCTGCGAGGCAGTGCTGCCCTGCGAGTTCGGACGCCCACTGCGGTGCGTCCTCCCAGCTGTCGGCATAGGTGAAGGAGACTCCACGTGTCAGGCCGTCCTCCTCTACGGACATCCCGCTCAGTCGGACAGGCTTTTCGAAGGAACTCCGCTCGAGATATGTCTTCTCGACGACCAGCGTGTCGTTGCCCGAGGCGTGGCACTCTATGTGGCGCTCGAGTGTCGGCACCCTTGACGGGCTGGTAGCGGCATAGATGGGGTAGTGATATGTGTCCGCTTCGATGATCTCGCCATAGGGAAGAGGGTGACTGTCCCACACCTGCGAAGCCTTGTAGCCGACGAGCACGGCATCGCGGTATTCGTCACCGTAGGTGTATTCCCTTATGCTGACCGGGGTGACGGCATCCCCGCGGACGGAGTACTCCTCCTCACGTGTGAGCAGGGGACTGCCCGACGGGCCTGAATCAAAATAGCTTTCGCGAATGCCGTCCATCGGCCCTATGGCCCCCAGCAGCGAGGAATGGTACTGCTGGTATTCCGACTGCCGCGGGAAGCGGTCTATGACCTGATGTGGCCCGAGTCTGACGAACGATGGGTTGTAGTGGTGGACGATGCGCACCTTTTCCAGCGGAAACGTGCTGCCGTCCGACCGCTCTTCCGTCACCTGACGGCTGAGGACGCGCGTGTCACGGAGCGACAGCCCCTCCTCGACAGGAGTCTCGTGAAGGGTGAAGGACCAGGTCCTTGAATTGGATGTGACTGCAGGGACGGAGGATGTGAGGTACATCGAGGCGTCCGGGAAGGCCGCCCCGTCGGCATACGGGTCGGAGTAGGTGTAGGTCCTGCGCTGCCGCACGCCGGTCCCGTCCGACAGGTCGATGGCCGCCACGCGGACTCCTATGGTTGTTGTAAGACTTCCGGAACTGTATGACGCACCTTCGTAGGAATAGGATGTCACAGCGCCGTCGTGGTCGGCACTGAGCAGTGACATGTAGCTTGCCGCCTCGGCGTCGGGCGTACCGTGACGCAGCTCGGGGCTGTTATTGATGAACTCGTACGGGCATTCGCGTCCGATGGGGATGTTGGATTGGGGATTGACGATGTTCCCGCCGAGCAGAGGACCGAACGGGTCGCCTCCAGGGTACGGATCCAAGTGGTACTGCGGGTCGTACCCCGCGTTGAAGTACCCGTACCAGTCCTGCGAGGCACAGTGCACTTCGTCGTCACGTGTGTCGTATGTGAAATCCCATCTGTCCTGAAGACTGCCTCCTCGGTAAAAGCGAAGGCTCGAGAGTATGATGCGGCCGTCATGCGGCTCGCGCCCGGTGCCTACGTACAGAGTGCCAAGGCCTGCTCCTCCCGGAGCGGTGACGGAGATGGCCGTCAGACGGACGGGGAAGTTGTCGGTATAGTAAAATTCGCTGGACGAGTGCTTGTCGTGACCCGTGTTCCCCTCGTAGGAGAAGGTCGCCGAATAGCCTGACAGTGTGATGGCGCTCAGCACCTTGGTCGCCGTGGAGTTGATTATGTGCTGGGAGTTGATGGATGTGGTGACCTGGTTGTCCAGCAAAAGCCCTTCGGAGGCTGTGATTGTAGTCGAAGAAGGGTGGACGTTCTTCTGCCAGGTGCCTCCGGACACATATGAGAACGTCGCACTCTCCAGGGCGCTCCGGCTGGCCACTTCGCTCAGATGCCAGGCTGTCGTCGCCGTCCAGATGTCGCGCTCTCCGTCAAGCGGAGTGGCGTGTCCGGGGTTGAGTGTGCCGTCGTGAGTGGAGATCTCCCTCTCCGCGAACCGGTAGACCGTTCCGTCCGGGCCTGTGATGACGAAAGACAGTATGTTGTCATCGGTGTCCGCGTAGAAGACTATCCTGCACCCGTCCCCGGAAAGGTGTACGACTTCTCCGTCATCATTGATGACGAATTCGCCGGAGAGACCGCACACCGAGTAACTGTAGCGGTCGCGACTCGCGTCAATGCGGTGCCAGGCGACATCGCGCATATATGCGAAGGCCGGGCTTTGAATGTTCTGCGCGTCGCCGGTCGCCAGAGAGGCGAGCAAGGCGCTGTCCGGCATCTCGTGATGAAGCTCCGCGCCGTAGAACTCGTCCGGCATATCCATCACTGTGCGAGTGATGCATCCGCCTGCGGAAAGAGTCCACCCGAGTCCAGCTACGCCTGCAATCTCGTCGAGTTTGATTCCGTTACTGCTGTAGTTCAGGCCTATGTTGATGCTCAGTTCCCTTCCCTTGAGAGTAAACGCCGGTACCTCGTAGGTCGCGCTGCCAAGGCTGCCCGAGAACGGGATGTCGGCATACCTGGTAACCGACGCCGCCTCCGGCGCCGGTGGCAGGGTCTTCTCCAGAAGCGTCTCTCCTCGCAGATACACCAACTGTTCGCCAACGGACCCCGTGCCCTGAGCGAAAGCTATCAAGGATGATGCAGAAATAAATGCAAAGACACTTGCGACAAAGGAGAAAAGGGAACGTTTCATAATATCACGGATTAGAATTGAGTGTAACCGATTCAAATATAAGTCATTTCGCTGAAAGAAGAAATTGTTATATTTGTCAGACGTCAAATGAAAGCAGTTTATTCGTTCCTGTTATTGACTCGGTGGTATTAAATAGAGTAAAAACCGCGGGCGTCGCAGTAATGTAAGGTAAAGAGATACAGTTGCGGCGGGGTTTTTCTCTTCGCAGGAAACGAGTGCGAGGGCCGACAGGGCCAGCGCTATTACGGGAAGAGAGAAACGTTTCGTAAAAGTTATTCGAATTTTACAGGCAGCGCTGTGAGCTGGCGCGCTATGGTGAGGGCTATCCTGCGGTGGCCTTCGGTATTGGGGTGCAGGTAGTCGTGGCCGCCGTTGTCGCGGAAGTACCTGTGATGCTCGTCAAGCAGGGGCATAAGACCTGAAGTGCTGTAGATGTCCAGAACCGGAACGGCCCAGATATCGGCGGCTTCCTTGACCGCCTGGACGTAATCGTCGATGAATAATCCTTTGGTATTGGCATACTGCTCGTCAGGCTGTATGTTTTCCGGGCTCCAGTAGAAATATGCCCTGTGGATGGGCGTGAGAAGGATTATCTGCTTTGTGGGGTAGTGGGTCTTGAGGTACTGCATCCCTATGTTGATGCGGCCTTTGAATGTCATCTTGTCGAAATTGAATTCGCGGTGGAGGCGAACTTCCTGTTTCGGCCCGCTCACTTCAACGCTCTGCTCGGCGTAGGTGAACCATTCTCCCATATCGATATTGTGGTTGTAGTCGTTTGTGCCCATAAAAACGAAGATGGCGTCGATGTCCTGTCCGCGCTCTTCTTCGAGTTTCTGTGCCTGTGTTACGACTTCCGCCATCGTGCGTCCGCTTATGCCGTACACGTATGGGGTGATGCCCAGAATGCCGGGCAGAAGCGAGCAGTAGGTTTCGTTTGTGCCGCTCTCGACTTGCCTCTGGTCGGTTATTGAATCGCCCAGGAATGCAACTCTTGCCCCGTTCCACTGGCTTTCGATCTGCGGCTTAGGGGTCTGGTTCTTCTTCTTTGCAGCCGCGTTGAGTTCACCTGCTCCGCACAGCATCAGGGCGCACAGCCCCGCGATGAGTATTCGTTTCATGTTTTGTTAATATGTTCCTTTACAAGATTACTTTGGTCTGACAAAATCCAGTGCCGACTGGATCTTTTCCCTGACTTCGGATTCGATGTTGTAGTTATCGCACCACTGTCCGAATCGGTCCACCGCAGCCAATACTTTTTCAATCTTTTCTTCCGGGCTGTCGACAAAATCCTCCGCAAACTCGATAAAGTCGGCAATAGAAAGGGAAGATTTCTTCCCCATTACTCCGAGTGAGTGTATGTAGGCGGAACGATCTTCCCAAATGTTGGCCGTGAACATCACATCATATGCGGGAGACAGACGCCATTTCCCGGATTTGTCCATCGTGAATGAAAAGTTTTTGTTGTGGTCGTCGGAGACGCCCGCTGCGAAGTTGAAAACCATTCGGATGAATAGCTGGTCCCTGTCCTCCTGCGGAAGGTCCAGCGTGTTTGCCAGCCAGCCAATTTTCATATAGTCATCAGCTCCGGGCATTATGGACGCAAGGGTCTGGGTGAATACCTTTTCTCCGCCAATTCGGTCGAATCTTTCTGTAATGAAGTGATTCCGGCCATCGATTTCCTTAAGGAAACACGGCATCATAGTTATCCCTGCTTCTTTTGCCATCTCGTGCCAGATCATCTCGATTTCCGATGTCGGAGAATTCGGGTCTTCCTTGAACTTTATGATATAATGCTTGAACCCTTCGGGGAGGTCAACCTGACCGGAACGAAATATTCCTGACATTGGATTGTAAGCTACGACTGCTTTCGGGCGCTTGCCGCCTGCGGAGGTGCCAAGGTAGATGAGTTTCTTCATTGTGATACTCTCTTTCTCGGAAATCGCCGCCTTGAAGCGGTCTTGATATATTTCTGATGCTAGATTTGCAAGAGAACTCATATCAAGAGAACTCCAATCGTCCGCTTCTCCGTATTCCGGCACGAACTCCAGGGCTCCCATAGCTCTTTTGCCAATGTACGAAAGCTTCAGCAGTGGAGTAGAGTCCAGCAGGCTGACCTTGTTCTCAGTCAACCACTTGTCGAAGAGAGAGGATCCCCATTTGTCGGGGAGAGCGTCCGCAATGAACTCGGGTAAACCCTGATATAAATCCCCAGCCTTGCCGTAGAACGCCGTCGGCATTACCCTGCCTTTCCTGTGTGTGGATGGGCAAACATCATATGGAAGAGATGCATATTCTTCGCTGAACTGAAAGACGGAGAGATGTTTTTCGGCATCCCAGGTAAGTCGGCCGATGCGGGTTCCCCACAGCATAACGTCAACTGTTACAGGATTCTTTGTCATAAGGCTGAAGTTTTATAGTTTGAACGGCAATGTTTTCTTTTTGTGCCGGACTTGCTGTCGGTAAGGAACGGTGATTCAGGAACGTCGGGAATCAGATCGGCAAGAAATTCCAGCACTCCACAGGCGCGCATTATCTTGATGAGGGTACAGATGTTGAGGTCCGTAACGCTGCCGGCCTCGATTCTCTTTACGGAAGCAATAGAAACACCGCTCTTCTGCGCGAATTCCTGCTGTGATACGCAGCAACTTCTCCTCAAGGCTTTAACCTTGCGGCATATTTCAAGGATGATTGCCTCGTCGTTGAAATCGTAGATGGTGTATCTGTCAAAAGTTGATATCATATGGTTAGTATCAAATATGATGCGAAAATATTGAAAAATAACGTTATTTCAAATTATTGTCCATGAAAAGTATCATAAATGATGTTTTCCTAACTAGCCTCTTGACTTCCGGTTCGCCCTACATATTGAGGATTCGCCCTACGTGGCAAATCGAAACTTCAAACGTGCCGCACTCCTTCGGCACTGCAAGATAATACGCTTCAACTCAATTTTTTGTTCTAACTGCACGGATTTGCTGACAGTTAGAGCAAAAAATTTCTATTAGCCCAAAATCAATCCAAGAGTCATTTGCTGCTGCGCAACGCTTCGCCTCTTGTGATTTGCCCTCCTTCGTCGGCCACATCACTGACCTCCGCGGGTCGCGTGCAACAAGCGCATAACGCGGAGCAGGCTCCGCTGCTATTTTGTATCGGGCGGCCCATCCGTACGCCAGCGTGCGGTGGACCGCCCGATACAAAATAATGCCTGACAGATGTCAGGCATTATGCGTTTGTTGTGCTGGTTTGTGATTCCGACGCGATTCGAACGCGTGACCCACAGCTTAGAAGGCTGTTGCTCTATCCAGCTGAGCTACGGAACCAGAGCTTGCGGGGTGCGCCCCGAGCGGGTACAAAGATAGTAAATTATTGCTAAATTTGGGGTGATGTTCGAAATCCTCTCTAAAGAAATGCTTGCACCCTCGGTGTGCCGCCACATCGTCCACGCACCACGCATTTCAGCTTCGGCTCAGCCGGGGCAGTTCCTCATCGCCATCTCTGACGACGGGGCTGAGCGCATCCCTCTCACCATAAGCGGGAGCGATGCGGCGAAAGGCACGATAAGCGTTGTGGTTCAGGCGATTGGCGCCTCGACAAAGCGTATCGTTGCGCTTGAGGCAGGGGATTCGTACGCCGACATCCTCGGTCCTCTTGGCAATCCTTCCGACTTTGTGAAGCGCGATGTGCGTGGCGAAAGCTGGGTGCTCATTGCCGGCGGACTCGGCGCTGCGCCCATCTTCCCCCAGGCCGAATGGCTTCACAGCCACGGCGCTAGGGTTGAGGTGATTCTGGGCGCGAAGAGCGAGTCGCTGCTCATCTACACCGAAGAGCTCTCGGGCGTGTGCGACGAACTGCACATCTGCACCGATGACGGCTCGTGCGGCTTCCACGGCCTTGTGACAGCCAAGCTCCAGACTCTGTGCGAAGAGGGCCGGCATTACGATCGGTGCGTCGCCATCGGGCCTATGATTATGATGAAGTTTGCCGCCCGTACCTGCGGCACGCTTGGAATACCCGTTACTGTTTCGCTCAATTCCATTATGGTTGACGGAACCGGAATGTGCGGGGCCTGCCGTGTCTCGGTGGGCGGAAAGATGCGCTTCGCCTGTGTAGACGGCCCGGAATTCGACGGAAGCGAGGTCGATTTCGACGAGGCTCTCCACCGTCAGGGGCAGTACCGCGCCGAAGAGGCCGCGGCAAACTCAAAATGCGGATGCAATGGATAGGAACAAGAGGATAAAGGCTGCCGAACTCGCTCCTGAACTGCGTGCGCGCAGTTTCGAGGAGGTCTGCTGTGGATTCACGCTCGAGCAGGCCGTCCTGGAAGCCTCACGCTGCCTGACCTGCCCCAAACCGCGTTGCATCCAGGCGTGCCCCGTAGGCATAAACATTCCTTCCTTCATAGCCGAAGTCAAGAAAGGCAACATAGACGCTGCGGCCACAGTGATAGCGCAGGATTCCGTATTCCCGGCCATCTGCGGGCGCGTATGCCCTCAGGAGAATCAGTGCGAGGGCGCGTGCGTGATGGGCGTTAAAGGGGAGAGCATCGCAATAGGAATGCTCGAAAGATTCGTTGCGGACAATGCAACCCCGGTGGCAGCAGCAGTTCCCGCCCCGACCGGGAAGAAAGTAGCCGTGATAGGCAGCGGCCCTGCCGGACTTGCCTGCAGTGCCGATCTTGCCCGTCTTGGCCACGACGTCACTGTTTTCGAGGCTCTGCACAAAGCCGGCGGCGTGCTCTCATACGGCATCCCTGAGTTCCGACTTCCCAAGGACAGCGTTCTGGAGAGGGAACTTCGTGCCGTCCGTGCCCTTGGCGTAAAGATAGAGACCGACGTACTCGTAGGGCGCACCGTGACTCTCGACTCGCTTCTCGACAAGGAGGGGTTCGATGCCGTGTTCATCGGCACCGGAGCCGGTCTTCCCAAGTTTATGGGCATAAAGGGTGAGAACCTGTGCGGCGTGTTCAGCGCCAACGAACTGCTTACGCGCAGCAATCTGATGCACGCTTGGAAGGCAGATGCCGCCACTCCGGCCCACGTCGGCCGCAAGGTCTGCGTTGTCGGAGGCGGAAATGTCGCAATGGATGCCGCCCGCACGGCCCTGAGGCTCGGGGCGGAGGTCAGCATCGTGTACCGCCGTACCGAAGCCGAACTGCCGGCGCGTCGCGAAGAGGTGCGTCACGCCCGCGAAGAGGGCATAGTTTTCCAGATGCTCTCCTGTCCGGTGGAGATTCTTTCTGACGGCAACGGATGGGTACGTGCGCTTCGCTGTACGCGAATGGAGCTCGGTCCGGCCGATGAAAGTGGTCGCCGCAGCCCTGTCCCCGTGCCCGGTTCGGAATATGAGATTGAATGTGATACCGTTGTGATGGCTTTGGGAACATCTCCCAATCCGCTTGTCGCCTCCACTACCGAAGGCCTCGAAACTTGCCATCACGGCTGCATCGTGGCCGACCCTGCCGGCGCCACGACCCGCCCTGGCATCTTCGCCGGCGGTGACGCGGTCAGCGGTGCCGCTACCGTAATCCTCGCAATGGGAGCGGGCCGTCGCGCCGCCCGCGCTATCGATAATTACCTTTCCACAAAAGACTGATTGCCGGCATTTCGATGATGGGGCTGAGGCTGTTGTGCCGGGGCCCGTGGCCGTTTGCGCGTCAGGGAGCCGGGACGCGGCGGACGTGGCCAGCCCACGGCCACGGGAAGTGGGAGGGCCGAACGAGCGTAGCGAGTGAGTTCCGTCGCGCCCGACCCCCTGACGCCAACCGGCAAAACGCGTCGCTGACTCGTATGCTACAGCAGTGATTGAACGGTGTGTAATAGGCCCTGTTTTCACACGAAATTATTCCGGCGTGTGTAAAAGGGCGCTTTTTCACACCAACGCATCAAAAAACCCTTCGCGGTGTAGAAATAGGCCTTCTGACACACCGAATTGCAAGCCCGTGTGTAATAAGGTCTTCTGGCACACCGAATTGCAAGCCCGTGTGTAATAAGGCCTTCTGGCACACCAACTTTTGGAGCCGTGTGGAAGAAAGGGCTTTTCCACCCCAGTCAAATGCTAATGGGATAGGAAGGTTAAGGGATTGGCACCATCGCCGCGCGAGCGCGGAGCGTGGCGGTTACAGGCGCGGGGGGGGGGGGGGCGGGGGGCCGCCCCCCCCCCCCCCCCCGGTGGCCCGGGGGGGCCCTAGCGGGGAAAAACACAAAAAAACGGGCGGGGGGGGTTGGATCTGGGGGCGCTGGGCAACGGCCCTCCTCGCCGCGCCTGTTGCCCGGTCGGGACCTTCCTGGAAAAAGCCTCAGAGTAAGGAAGGTGGCAGGGAACTGAACACACTATT
>JAGHTP010000094.1 GCA_018065265.1 Candidatus Cryptobacteroides aphodequi
CTGCCGCTTGCGTTCCAGTTGCATTTCTTGGGAGTGCCTGTGGCGATGCCGTCGTATGCGGCGGGGTCATCGCCGTATTTGGTTCCCTGTATGTACCATACTACATCGCCGCCGCAGGTGAACAGGTCGAACTGCTCGTCGAAAATCAGGTTGGGGTCTTCATTCTTCACCAGTTCGAGATAGTATGAACCGTTTGCACCGTAGGTAGAGTCATATACCACGCGTACATAGCCGGCCTTGTCGAGATTGATCCAGAAAGCGTTGCCTCCGTCATTTATCTTCTGGCATTCGCCTATGGCTTTCTCCACATAATAGAGTTTTGTGTGTACGTCCTTGAAGTTGTAATAGGGAAGAGCACTTGTCTCGGTCTTGCAGCCTCCTATTCCGCCGGCTCCGGAGTATGAAGCGAAACCGAAAAGTTCGCTGTCTATGTTGAGTACGATGGTGCTGCTGGAGAGTACCGGAACTTTTGCCTCCCATATTCCTTCGGAAGTCTCTGTCATTTTGAAGCTGTCCTTGTTGTCAACGACCACCTGTTTGTTCCTGACCTTGATGGTGCTGCTGAATTCAGCCCTTGCCACAGAACCGCGCGCGGTGGAAATGGGAAATTCGCTGATGGGCTGGGAACCGATTGTCTTGCCGTCTTCGTCTATCAGTTCGATTTCTATTCCGGAGTAGTCACCTATGGGCAGAGGGAAGGTAAAGCAGGGTGTTGCGGGAAGGTTCTTCAGTTTGATGGTGAGTTCGTCGCTCCCTTCCTCGGCATGGATGCCTTCCTTACCGAGCCCGGTGATGTCGTAGTTGAACATTCCGGTAAGGCATTTCCCTCCTTTGTCGCTGAATCTGACTGCAGATATGCCTGCCGGGAAGTTGTTGGCAGTCACTTTGAAGTCGGCTGCGAGCTGGTAGAGCTTGACGTTGAAATCGTCGCCTATCACACCTGCCATGGGGCAGGCGTAGGTGTCGCCGTATGTGAACTCGTCATCAAGAGTTATGAGGAGCTTGCCTGAAGCGAAACTGTTCGTGTTGTCCACGGGGTAGGCGATGCAACTCCCTATTTCCCTGCCGGCTGGGATGGTCCCTTTGAAGAATGCCTTCTTCGTGTCACCGGTGCCGTCAAGATGGAAAACCACCGGGGTGCCGTCGGAACAGAACACCTGGATGGAGTCTTCCTTTGCGAAAAGGAAATGGCCATTGTCGTCGGCAACAAGTTTGGTGGCAAGGTCCTCTATGCTTACGCACAGCGTCACTTCTCCTGTCTTTTTGAGACTGGAATCCGCTTCGTACAGAGCTGTCTTCGACATTTTTGCGCAACCGCACGCCATTGCGGCGATTGCGGAAAGTATAATGATAATCTTCTTCATAAATCTCATGTGTTATACCTCTGTTAATAACCGGGGTTCTGGTGCTCCTTTCCTATGAGAGGATTGGTTGTCCATTCTGTGTAGGGAATAGGCCAGAGTTTGTCGCGGTCCTGCCATACCTTCTGGAGGTGTATTCTCAGATTGAGAGGCTTGTCATCCCAGGTGGTGCCGGGATAGGTTACAATCCAGTTTCCGTCTATGGCCGGTTTGCCGTTGGAGAAGGCGAGGGGGGCGGACTTGCTGCTGAATGCGGGCGCATAAAGCGGCTGTCCGAGAGCTTTGGCCAGCAGGTCTGACTGTCCGTTGCGCAGGCTGTCGGCCGTATGCCAGCGGCGCAGGTCGAACCAGCGGAAACCTTCGTTGCAGAGTTCCACCTTGCGTTCGTAGCGCAGTGCACTGCGAAGTCCGTCGCGGTCGGAAACTGTCACTTTGGGCATGTTTACGCGTGCACGGATTCTGTTGATTTCGCCCTGGGCTCTGGTGAGGTCTCCGCCCTCCATTTCTATGTTCGCCTCGGCGTCGATGAGAAGGAGCTCGGCAAAGCGCATGATCGGAACGTCAAGTTCGTCTTCATAGCTTGCGCCGCTTATCTGTCCGTAGTATGCAGGGTCGTTGTACTTGCGCCACAGGTAGCCGGCGCATCCGGTGGTGCCGTTCGTGCCGTATTCGCTCTTGTTGCCATAGGCATCGTTGTTGTTGACGTATGCTCCTGAATTGTAGTCTTTTACCGTGGTCTTTGTGCAGTCGTATGTGCATTCTATGCCCATTACGCGGCTGTCGGGACGTATGCAGTAGAGGTCGAGACGGGGATCACGGTTTTTCCAGGGGTTCTGCCAGTCATAGAGTCCGGACTCGATGATGGAAAG
>JAGHTP010000045.1 GCA_018065265.1 Candidatus Cryptobacteroides aphodequi
GCTATGTGACCAGCGCCAACTATTTCGGCGAGCTGCTTGAATGGGTGGGATTCGCCATCCTCCCCTGGTCGTGGGCCGGAGCGCTTTTCGCCGTCTGGACCTTCGCCAACCTCGGCCCCCGCGCGGCACGCATCTATATACGCTACAGCGAAGAATTCCCCGACGAATTCAACGCGAAAAAACTGAAACGAATGATACCCTTCATATATTAGAGACAATGGAATCACCGATTTTCACTCCTTGCAACATAGGCCCGGTGACACTGCGCAACAGGGTCATCCGCTCGGCCGCATTCGAGAATATGGCTTACGGCAATTCGCCCTCGCAGGACCTTTTCGACTACCACACCGCCGTGGCGCGTGGAGGGGTCGGGATGACCACTGTCGCCTACGCCGCCGTCTGCCAGTCGGGCCTTTCGTTCGACGGGCAGTTGTGGATGCGCGAAGAGATTGTTCCGGAGCTGCGCAAACTTACCGATTCCGTTCACTCGTACGGTGCAAAGGCTTCCATCCAGCTCGGGCACTGCGGCAATATGACGCACCGCGCTACCTGCGGCTGCACCCCGGTCGGTGCGAGCGGAGGCTTCAACCTCTACTCCCCCACCTTCGTCCGCAAACTCCGCAAGGATGAGATCTACGGCCTTGTGAAGGACTTCGGGCACGCCGTTCAGCTCGCCCGCGAAGCCGGGTTCGACTGCGTGGAGATACACGCCGGACACGGCTATCTTATCAGCCAGTTCCTCTCGCCCTACACCAACCACCGCCACGACGAGTTCGGAGGCTCGCTCGATAACCGTATGCGCTTTATGAGGCTTGTGATGGAGGAGGTGCTGCGCGTTGCCGGCGACGATATGGGCGTGCTGGTGAAAGTAAATATGCACGACGGGTTCAAGCGTGGAATGCAGACCGAAGACTGCATCAAGGTATGCCAGGAACTCGAGCGGCTCGGCGTGCACGCACTCGTCCTTTCGGCCGGCTTCGTCAGCAAGGCCCCTATGGAGGTGATGCGCGGCGCAATGCCTCTCAAAGCCCTCGCTCACTATATGGATTTCAAGCATTTCTGGTGGCTCAAGGCTATGCTGGGGCTCGTGGGGCGCATAATGATTCCGACCGTGCCTTACAGCGAAGGCTATTTCCTCGAAGAGGCCAAACTCTTCCGCGCAGCGCTCAAGATGCCGCTCGTCTATGTCGGAGGCCTCGTCTCCAAAGCAAAGATGGAAGAGGTTCTTGAAGCCGGATTCACCGGTCTTCAGATGGCCCGCGCCCTCGTGCACGACACCGACTTCGTGAACAAGCTCCACGACGGCACCCTTCAGTGCAGCAGCTGCGGACATTCGAACTACTGCATAGGCAGGATGTACACACTCGAGATGAAGTGCCACCACTGCGTGGAGGGCCTTCCCGGCAAACTTGAGCGTGAGATAGAAAAGGCGGAGGCTGCGGCACGATGAAAACTGCGCTCGTGACAGGTGCGAGCTCCGGGATGGGGCTCATCTACGCCCGCAAGCTTGCAGAGCGCGGGTACGACATCATACTGGTAAGCAACCAGGAAGAGCAGCTCGCCCAGGCGGCCGCCGATATCGCTTCCGATTATTCTGTTGCCGCGGTTCCGCATTTCGCCGACCTTGCCGCCCCCGACGCCGCATCCAAGCTGTATGGATGGTGCACGGAACAGGGCTTTGAAGTCGATGTGCTGATCAACAACGCAGGGATGTTCTTCTTCAAGGAACTCTGTGCGGACGACCTTGCTCGTGTGCGGGCGATGATGAACCTGCATATGAGCACGGTAACGGAGCTCTGCCTGCTTTTCGGCGAAGAAATGAAGCGGCGCGGCTGCGGACATATCCTGATTGTGTCGTCAATGGTGGCGAAGCTTCCCGCTCCCGGCATAAGCATTTATTCTGCCACCAAGGCATATCTCAAGAGTTTCGGCAAATCGCTTTACTTCGAGATGCATCCTTACGGAGTAGGAGTGACCACTGTCTGCCCGGCGGCCATCGCCACTCCGCTCTACAATATCAAGCCATCGGTTATGCGTCTCGGCGTGCGCACCGGGGTGATACATACGCCCGAATGGCTCGTCGGGCGCGCTCTGCGCGGAATGTTCCGCGACCGCCCGACGGTCAGGCCGAGCCTTATGAACTATTATCTTCCGCCTCTGGTGAGGCTGCTGCCCCGCTGGGCGGAAAGCCGCATCTGGGCGAAACTCCGCAAATAGAAGAATGTCACGCACGGTCGTAGTCACTGGCGCCAGCGGCAGTATGGGCGCCGCAGCGGTAAGAAGCCTCGCATCCGACGGATGGCGTGTGATAATGGCCTGCCGCAACCTGGCCAAGGGTGAAGCGGTCAGGCAGGGCATCCTTGCCGATGTGCCTGGGGCCGATATCGCCCTGATGAAGCTCGACCTTACCTCGCTCGCGTCGGTCCGCAAGTTCTGCGCAGCACTCGAAGAAGAGCGGATAGACGCCCTGTTCAACAATGCAGGCATAATAAGCCGCGGGTATTCCATTACCGCCGACGGCTTTGAGAACACATTACAGACCAACTACATAGGGCCGTACATCCTGACACGTGCAATTGCCGGGAAGATGAATCCGGGCGGAGTGATAGTCAATATGGTATCCCTGACCACTCGCTACGGAAAAGTCGGGCGCGACATTTTCGAGCGCGGCGAAAAGCAGTTCAGCCAACTGGGCACCTATTCCGACACGAAACTCGCCCTGTTGCTTTTCAGCATAGCCCTCGCACGGCGATATCCGACTTTGAAGGTGAGTGTCGCCGACCCCGGAATCGTAAACAGCAATATGATTTCGATGGGCCGCTGGTTCGATCCTCTGGCCGATGTCCTTTTCAGGCCGTTTTGCCGCAAACCCGAAAAAGGCGTCGCCCCTGCGCTCAAAGCCATCTCTCAAGCAAAGGAACGTGCATCGCAGAGCGTTGAACTTTTCTCCGCCAGCGGCCACCGCCCGCTTGCGAAGCGTTACCTCAACCACCCCGACATCGACTGGCTCTGGGACGAGACCGCCAGGCTCTCCCATTAGGGCCGCGATGCCGGCAGGAATCTTGCACGGACGCGAATGATTCGCGTGTGTGCGAAATCGGCTGTTTGATAACTTCCGGAAAAATTTCTAAATTAGCGGGATTAGTGTAAAGTATTATGGCAAAACCGGTAGTAGCGCTTATTTACGATTTTGACGGTACGCTTTCGCCCGGCAACATGCAGGAGTTCGGCTTCATCCAGGCCATTGGAAAAACGCCGGAAGAGTTCTGGACTCTGAGCGACGGAATCGCCATAGGACAGGACGCCTCCAACGTACTGGCTTATATGAAGATGATGTTCGACGAGGCGAAGCGTTGCGGCA
>JAGHTP010000054.1 GCA_018065265.1 Candidatus Cryptobacteroides aphodequi
ATACCCATTCCCCTGTCGACTATCTCGGCCATCTTCTTTGCCGTGCCGCTGGGAGCGTCAAGCTTGGCAGCGTGGTGCAGTTCTTCGATGTGCGGAACGTAACCGGCGCCCGAAAGTGTCTTCGAGATTTTCTCGAGAGCGGCGAAAACGGCGTTCACACCAAGCGAGTAGTTCGATGAATATATGAGCGGGCAGTTGTTCTTCTCGAATTCGGCGAAGATCTCCTCGCGCTGGGCGTCCCAGCCTGTGGTTCCTACAACCACGGCCTTGAAATTGGCTGCAATCCAGGCGTAATTGGCTTTCCACGCATCGGGAGTGGTGAAGTCGATGCAGATACACTCTCTTGCAACTGCCGGGTCTACCGAGCAGATATCCTCAGAGCACTCCACAACCTCAATGTTCCTGCGAAGGCAAATGCCTTCAATCATATGGCCCATCTTGCCATATCCGCTGATAATTACTTTCATAATGCTGTATTGTATATTTGTTTATAGATTTCTGTAGCTTGCTCGAGCTCGGCAAGGCTGACGCACTCGTCGTCGCGGTGGGCCACCATTATGGAGCCGGGGCCGCATATCATCTTCTTTCCGAATCCGGCAAGATGCGGGGCATCGCTGCCGAACGCCGCCGGAACTCCCTTCATCCCTTCGGGCACGAAATAGCGCGCCGGGCTGTCGCCTCCGCGGGCCACGACGCTCACTCCTGGGACCTTCCTTGCCATCCACTTGTCGACCGCTGCCTCCGAAGCGAAGGTGGTACGGAAGTAGATGCGGCAGTCAAGCGCGGGGCTGAGGATGTTCTGCGCGTTGGGGGAATGCAGTTCGCCTACGTTCCAGGTGGTTTCACCGAGTTCGCGGTCGCGCTGGAATTCAGCCTCAACCTCGAGGCATATCATAAAGTCGAGGAACATATCCACCGCGCTGCGCCCCCTTTCGGGATAGCCGCTGTGGAACGGCACGCCCTCGAAATGCACATCGAAGCTGCGCGTACCCTTCGAAGCGCTCACGGGCCTGTTGCCTGTGGGTTCGCCTATGACGAGCAGCGGAGCCGAAATGCGGCCGCTGAAGGCCTTGGCTCCGAACGAGCCGGTCTCCTCGCCGCTGAGAAGAAGAAGAGCGAAGCCGTCCTTCCCCTCGGCCGCGAGCTCACGGCAGGCGGAGAGCATAGCGATTATCTGCCCCTTGGCATCGCAGCTGCCGCGTCCGCGGACCGTATCGCCATCGAAGACAGGCGGCAGATAGGGCGGAACCGTGTCCATATGGGTGCAGAAAACGACCTTGGGCTCACCCCAGCTGAAGAGCAGGTTCGCGCTCCCGTCCTCAAGCTCAAAACGCTCTTTGGAGGGGGCGTCGACGGTCTCGAAGAGCAGGTCGGCAAGCGCACGTTCGCGCCCGCTGGTGCTGTCGATGGACAGTATCTTTTCGAAGAGGGCGGTATCTATCATCTGAGTATATCGTTAAGCAGGCTTGAAGCGGCCTGGCGGGCTCCTTCTCCCGCACCGCGTATGATGAGCGGCGAGGGGTGGAATTCTCCGCGTATGATTATCATATTCTCGGTTCCCTGCAGGCTGTAGGCCGGATGGTCTTCGGGCACGGTCTCGAGCGCGATGCGCGCGCGGTATCCAAGCGGCCTGGCCGCGTCCTTCACGAGCGAAGCGACAAAGCGCGAACCCTTGGTGAAGGTCTCGTTCCCCTTCACGGGGATGACCTCCACATCGCTTTCCTCGAGGGCGATTCCGGCCTCGCGGGCAAGGATGAGAAGCTTTCGCAGGGCGTCACGCCCCGAAAGGTCGGCTGACGGGTCCTTTTCGGTAAGTCCGGCCTCCTGTGCCTTGCGAAGGGCCTCAGGGAAGGGGTCGGAACTGGTAAGTATCTTGTTGAGCGTGCAGGAGACGACCGCTTCGAGCGAGATTATCTCGTCCGAAGAGTTCGCACAGCGCGCAAGGCTGTCAAGGATGGGGAGCGCGGCGCCCACTGTGGTCTCGTAGCGCAGGAAGGTGCCTTCGCTCAGGGCGGAAGCCTTCATTTCGCGGTAGTTGACATAGGGCACGGCAAGCGAGCGGCGGTTGGCGCTGACAACGTCTATGCCGGCCTCGAGCAGCGGGGAGTACCATTTCCAGATGGTTTCGCTGTCGGTGCAGTCGATGAAGATGGAGTGGCGCGGCGCCTCTTTGAGCAGCTTCGCAAAGAACTCCTCGTCTTCGGCCTCGTGCGAGACGCAGTGTGCTATGCGCAGTGTTTTTCCCGTCTTTTCGGCAAGGCGTGCGGAATTCTGGCGGACAAGCTCGACGAGAGCCGAACCCACGGCACCGGTTCCTGCGACATAGAGGTCGATCACGCCCTTGCTGTCACGCTCGAAGAACTCCTTGTGCACGCTCTTCAGCGCGGCGCTGCCGAGCTGAGGTGCGACTTCGACCTGAACGCCGTCGTCGAGGACCGAGATGGAGCGCACCGGTATGCCTTCCGAGGCAAGCACGCTGCGCACCCTGGCAAGGGTCGAGGAGACGGGGAACGGGTAGTCGGCCACAAGTGTGATGCGGCCTTCGGCGGATGTTACTCCGACCCAGTTCCCGCAGGGCTCCGAACCGATGACGGTATATGCTCCGGCGGGGGCGAAGGTGTTTCGTATCTCTATGTCTATGCCGGCTTCGGCGGCGGGGATTACGGTGGGAGGATAAAGCACCTTGGCGCCGTTCTTGGCGAGCGAGAAGGCGGCTTCGTAGGACATCGACTTGACCGTGAGGGCGCTGTGGACATCCTTGGGGTTCGCGGTCATTATGCCGGGAACGTCGGTCCAGATCTGCAGACTTGCGGCATCGAGGGCGGCAGCGTAGAGAGCGGCGCTGTAGTCGGAGCCGCCGCGGCCCAGCGTGGTCACGTGACCGCGCTCGTCGCGCGCGATGAAACCGGGCGCGACGAAAATCCGCACCTGCGGATGGGCCGCCACGGCCTGACGGATGCGACGGTAGCTGTCTTCTACGACAACCTGCCCGTCACGCGTGCGAATGAGGTCGCGCGAGTCGAGCCAGAGCGAATTCACGCCCTCGCAGAACAGTTTCTGCGCGATTATCCTGGTTGAGAAAAGTTCGCCGAAAGTCTGGAAATCTTCGGACGGTGCAGCGGCGAGATCTTCGAAAAGATCGTCCATCACCTCGTCCAGCCTTTCCCTTTCGGCGCCTGTGAAAAGTCGGCGCACGATAAGCGCGTGCTGGTCCGAAAGGGCGCCGATCGCCGCCGTGCGCTCCTCGCCCTCGAGCGAAGAGGCTGCTATCAGCGCGTCGGTGCATCCTTTTATTGCGGAACAGATCAGCACGACACGGTCGCCCTTCGCCGCTTCGAGAACGGTGTCGAGGGTCTGTGATATGGCTGTGGCGGTCGCCACGGACGATCCGCCGAATTTCAAAACGCGCATAGAAGTCTATCTGTATTCCTCGAACTCGGGCATTGCCAGCTCGGCCAGGTAATCCTTGAGTTTCTTCTCGTCGCGGGGGCATATCATCAGCACGTCCTTGGTGTTGATGACAAGCATATTCTCGAGCCCCTGCACGGCCATAAGCTTGTGCTCGTTCGAACTGTATATGATGTTGCCGCGGTCGTCGCGGAACAGGTACTTGCCCTTGACGTTGGTAACGTTGCCGTTCTCGTCGGGTTTTCCCACATAACTGTAAAGCGACTCCCAGTTACCGATATCGGCCCATCCGAAACGGCAGGGAACCACAACGGCGCGCTCGGTCTTCTCCATAACCGCGTAGTCTATGGAAATGCGCGTGCTGTCGGTGTAGATGCGGTCGATGTCGTCGGTCTCCTGCCACAGGGAGTACTGCATAGGAGCGTATTTGCGTATCTCTTCGAGGATGGCGGATACCTTCCATACGAAGATACCGGAGTTCCAGAGGAATTCGCCGCTGTCTACGAACACTCGGGCTATCTCCTTGTCGGGCTTTTCGGTGAAGGTCTTCACGGCCACCGGCTCTCCGGCTTCGATTGCCTTCTTGCCGCCGCTCACCTGGATGTATCCGAAGTTGGCGTCGGGCCTTGTGGGCACTATGCCGAGGGTGATGAGGCTGTCCGATCCGGCCGCATAGGCGAGGGCCTTGCGAAGGGTCTCGTGGTAAAGCTCGACACCGGTGATGAGGTGGTCGGCAGGGGTGGCTATCATAACCGCTTCAGGGTCGCGGCGGCGGATGACCATCGCCGCATAGGTGATGCAGACCAGTGTGTTGCGGTTGTAGAGTTCCTGAAGCAGGTTCTCTTCGGGAAGTTCGGGAATCTGCTCGCGGACCATATCGCAGTATTCCTTCAGGGTGACTACGATTATGTTTTCGGCCGGGACGACTCCCAGCATCCTTTCGTAGGTGCTTCTGAGGAATGATTTGCCGCTGTGGCTCAGGTCAAGGAACTGTTTGGGACGTGCCTTGCGGCTGATGGGCCAGAATCTGGTTCCGAGACCACCGGCCATTATTACGCAGTAATTGTGGTTAACGCTCATAAAAACATCGGGACGTACGCCCGCTGGTAATAGTTTATCTCTGCTCCGTCCGGACCCAGCACGACGGTTATCACGTCGAACTGCACTTCCGGGACGGCTCCTGCAAGCTTGAGACGCGCCGAAGGGCTGTGAAGCCAGGCTGCCGCGGCTTTCGCGATGCAGGTCATCTTGCTGTGGGTTATGTTCGAAACAGGGTCCGCCGTGAGCGGCGCCCGACGTGTCTTTACCTCCACAATGCGCAGCTCTCCGGCCGCGTCGAGGCTTATTATGTCGAGCTCGAGGTGCGCGTGGCGCCAGTTGCGCTCGAGTATCGTGTGGCCGTGTGCGGTGAGGTATTCCGCCGCAAGGTTTTCGCCAATGCGTCCTGTTTCAATCGTTCCCATAGTTTACGCCGTAAATATAGTAAAGTTACGGCAATTTTTGGTATATTTGCTACCCGAAAAAACACACTTCAGATATGTACAGAAGTAATACCTGCGGAGAACTCCGCATAAGCGACGCGGGCCGCAAGGTGACCCTCGCCGGATGGGTACAGAAAGTCCGCAAACTCGGCGGAATGACATTCATCGACCTGCGCGACCGTTACGGAATCACACAGCTCGTCACCGAGCAGGCTGTCGAAGTCGGCCGCGAATGGGTCATCCAGGTCGTCGGCGAAGTCGTCGAGCGTCAGGCCAAGAACGCCAAGATGCCCACGGGCGACATCGAAGTCAAGATCGACACCGTCACTGTCCTCAACAAGGCCCAGACACCTCCCTTCACCATCGAAGAGGTTTCCGACGGAGGTGAAGACATCCGCGCCAAATACCGCTACCTCGACCTCAGGCGTGCTCCTCTTCAGAGGGCGCTGGCCCTGCGCCACCGTCTCGCACAGGAGATCCGCACCTACCTCGACGGTCAGGGCTTTATGGAAATCGAGACTCCCTACCTCATAAAGAGCACCCCCGAAGGCGCACGCGACTTCGTCGTTCCTTCGAGAATGAACCCCGGCGAATTCTACGCCCTGCCCCAGAGTCCCCAGACCTTCAAGCAGCTTCTTATGGTTGCCGGCTACGACCGCTACTTCCAGATCGTGCGCTGCTTCCGTGACGAGGACCTGCGCGCCGACCGTCAGCCCGAGTTCACACAGATCGACTGCGAGATGAGCTTCGTCGAGCAGGAGGACGTACTCAACACCTTCGAGGGAATGATGCGCTCGATGTTCAAGAACGCCCTCGGCGTCGATATCCCCAACCCTCTTCCGAGGATGAGCTGGTACGACGCAATGGACAATTACGGTTCCGACAAGCCGGACGTTCGATTCGGAATGAAGATTCACGAGATCACCGACCTCGTCCAGGGCTGCGGCTTCAGCGTGTTCGATTCGAGCGCCTACATAGGCGCCATCGCTGTGGAAGGCTGCGCCGAATACACCCGCAAGCAGATCGACGAACTTACCGAATGGGTGAAACGCCCTCAGGTGGGCGCCAAGGGTCTCATCTACATCAAGGTTGCAGCTGACGGAAGCATCAAGTCTTCTGTCGACAAGTTCTACACCCCCGAACAGCTCAAGGCTGTCGCCGAGAGGGTTGAGGCCAAGGCCGGAGACCTGGTTCTGGTTCTCTGCGGCGCAAAGCGCAAGACCCAGACACAGCTCGGTGTCCTGCGTATCGAGATGGGCGGAAGGCTCGGCCTCAGGGATCCGAAGGTCTTCGCTCCGCTCTGGATCGTGGACTTCCCTCTGCTCGAATGGGACGACGAGACCCAGCGTTTCTACGCTATGCACCATCCGTTCACGGCTCCCAAGCCCGAACACGAGAAATGGTTCTATTCCGACAAGAAGGAAGACCTTGAAAGGGTCTGCGCCAACGCATACGACTTCGTTCTCAACGGAACCGAACTCGGCGGCGGAAGCATCCGTATCCACAATGCCGATATGCAGAGCCGTATGTTCGAGGTCCTCGGAATCAGCAAGGAAGACGCCGAGTACAAGTTCGGCTTCATCATCAACGCCTTCAAGTTCGGAGCACCTCCTCACGGAGGCCTCGCATTCGGTTTCGACCGCGTCTGCGCACTGTTCGGCGGTCAGGAGACCATCCGCGACTACATCGCATTCCCCAAGAACAACCAGGGCCGCGACGTTATGATCGATTCTCCTTCGAAGATAGACCAGGAGCAGATGGACGAACTCTTCCTTCAGTCCACTGTAAAAGAATAACCCGAAAGGCCGGCCTCTTGACCGGCCTTTTTCAACAATGCCCGCAAGGATCATTTCGCTCAAGCCCTTCCTGCAGGAAGGCCGCCTCGAAGCCGGCTGCGACGAAGCCGGAAGGGGCCCTCTTGCCGGACCGGTGTTCGCCGCGGCGGTCATCCTGCCCCCGGATTTCCATCACCCCTTGCTGAACGACTCCAAGCAGATGAGCGAGGCCGCCCGCGAACAGCTGCGGCCCATCATCGAGCGTGAAGCGCTCGCCTGGGCGGTGGAGAAGGTGGATGTGGATGAAATCGACCGCCTCAACATACTGTGGGCTTCGGTGACCGGAATGCAGAGAGCCGTGCTGAGGCTTGACCCGAGGCCGGACTTCATCCTTGTCGACGGCAACCGCTGGAAGCCGCTCAAAGGCTTCGAGGCAATGACCGTCGTTCACGGCGACGCCACCTACGCGAGCATCGCCGCCGCCTCGGTGCTGGCAAAGACCTGGCGTGACGAGTATATGCGTTCCCTGGCGGCGGAGTTCCCGCAGTACGGATGGGAACGGAATATGGGCTACCCTACGGCGGAACACATCGAGGCCATCAAACGCTTCGGTTACACGGAACATCACCGCAAGAGTTTCCACCCCAAAGAACTAGAACCTTCATTATTCTGAATTATGACACAGCAACAGATATCGGACGCACTTCAGGAAGTCCTGCATCCCGGGAAACAGAGCCGCAGCATTGTGGAGCTCGGGATGGTAAAGGACATAGCCGTCGGCAGCGAAGGCATTGAGGTCACCCTCAGTTTCGGGCCCAACCGCGACCCTCTGCAGGAATACCTCATCGGCGCGGCCCGCGCAGCCCTCAATAGGGCTTTCCCCGGCATTCCTTCGACCGTCAAGACCGTGGTCGAGGCGCCCAAACCCGCAAAGAAGAAACTCGAACTCGACAACAGTCAGCTCGAGAATGTAAAGCACATCATCGGCATAGCCTCCGGAAAGGGCGGCGTTGGAAAATCGACCGTGGCCGTCGGGCTTGCCTGCGCGCTTGCGCGTATGGGCTACAAGGTCGGACTTGCCGACGCTGACGTTTACGGCCCCTCAGTTCCCACAATGACAGGCACCGAAGGTGCTCAGCCCCTCGCAAGCGGCGAGGAGGGTCACGAACTGATGGAACCCATAGAGAAGTACGGAGTCAAGTGGATGAGCGTGGGCTATTTCACAGGCAGCGGCCAGGCTCTCATCTGGCGCGGACCTATGGCCTGCAACGCCCTCAAGCAGACGATTCTCCAGGTACACTGGGGAGAACTCGACTTTCTTCTTATCGATATGCCTCCCGGAACGGGCGACATTCACATCTCCCTTGTCCAGGACATTCCTATGGAGTCGGCACTGATCGTGACCACTCCCGGCAAGGTGGCAATCGAGGACGTGCGCCGCGGAATCAGCCTTTTCCGCAATGAGAACGTGAACCGCCGCATCCTCGGCGTGATCGAGAACATGGCCTGGTTCACTCCCGCGGAGCACCCGGACGAGCGCTACTATATCTTCGGCCGCGAAGGCGGTGTGGAAATGGCCGCTTCGGCCGGGCTCGAACTGCTTGCGCAGATTCCTCTCGTGCAGTCGGTGCGCGAAGGCGGAGACAACGGACAGAGCGCCGCCCTGGGCTCGGGCCCCGAAAGTCTGCCTTTCCTGGAGCTCGCCGCGAAGGTGGCGGAAATCGCATAAGTTTGCTATCTTTGTGCAGATGAGGCGTATCGAAAACTTTGACCTTAGCGCGTACAACACTTTCAGAATGAAGGTGTCGTGCGCCCTTTATATTGAATACGACAGCATCGAGGAACTCAAGGGGCTCGATTTCAGTTCGCTTCCCCAGCCGGTGATGAGCATAGGCGAAGGCGCCAATCTGCTCTTCACTCAAGACTTCCCCGGAACGGTGCTGCATTCTGCAATCAGATACATACGCTATTTCGACGTGGGCGGCGACACCGTGCCTGTAGCCGTGGGCGCCGGAGTGAAGTTCGACGATTTCATAGCAAAGGCCTGCGGCGACGGTCTGTGGGGCGTCGAGAACCTCTCCGCCATTCCCGGAAGCGTGGGCGCCTGTGCCGTGCAGAACGTGGGCGCATACGGCTCCGAAGCCGGTGATGTTGTGGCCGGCGTGACCTGCTACGACACCCTGACCCACGAAAAGTGCTCGTTCAAGGCCGAGGACTGCCGTTTCGGCTATCGCGACAGCATCTTCAAGGATCCTCTGCTCAAAGGCAGGTACGTCATCACCGGAGTGCTCTTCCGTCTGAAGAGGACCTTCTCACCCAAACTCGAGTACAAGGGCATACGCGCCGCTCTGGGCCTGGACGAGAACACTCCCGCGCCCAAAACTCTCACGCCCGCGGACGTGCGTAACGCCGTCATCGCCATAAGGGCCGCCAAGCTGCCTGATCCCGCAATAGTCGGCAGCGCCGGATCGTTCTTCAAGAACCCCGTGGTGAGCGCGGCCGAGTTCGCCCGGATTTCGGACGGATACACCCAGGTGCCGCATTATCTGCTCGAAGGCGGCTTCATCAAAGTGCCTGCCGCCTGGCTTATCGACCAGTGCGGGCTGAAAGGCTTCCGCCTCGGCGGGGCCGCGGTGCACGACACCCAGCCGCTCGTGCTCATCAACGCATCGGGCGACGCACGCCCGGACGAGATTCTCGCCCTGGAGCAGAAAATCAAAGACTCGGTCCGCGAGCGCTTCGGCGTTTCGCTTGAACCGGAAGTTGAACATATCTGACGATTTATGAGTTCATTCATTGTAGAAGGAGGCCGGCAGCTGTCCGGCGAAATAGTTCCCCAGGGTGCGAAGAACGAGGCCCTGCAGGTTATCAGCGCC
>JAGHTP010000038.1 GCA_018065265.1 Candidatus Cryptobacteroides aphodequi
ACGAAGAGCTGCTGCGAGTCGTCGCCCCAGAATGGAGTGCCGAAGTACTGGTCTTTCGAAGGGTCGAAATCGGCCCAGGTGATAGTCTTTGTATCAAGCGAATAAATACCGATGCGGACCTCGGGGTTGCTCTGCCCCGCCTTCGGGTAGCGTGTCAGCGAGAGTTCTCCTCCCTGGCCGAAGGGGCTGAAGATCGGGAACACGGGCACACCGCTCTGATCGAAGCGGTAGAAGGCGATCTTGCGCGAATCGGGGCTCCACCAGAAGGCCTTGTACTTTGAAGGGCGGCCGAAGATTTCCTCGTAGTAGACCCAGGAGGCGTAGCCGTTGAGAATGACATCGGACCCGTCGTCGGTTATCTGGGCAAGAGCTCCGGACGCGCGGTTGCGGACATAAAGATTGCCGCCGGAGGTAAACGCTTCGCAGCGAGAATCCGGCGAAAGGGTCGTATTCTGCTCAGCGAGCGCGAAGCACGAGAGCAACGCAAACGATATTATTGCAAATATCTTCTTCATTCGAAACAGGAATCAGGGAAATCGACCAGGTAAACTTTCTTCACGGCCCTGGTCAGTGCCGTGTACATCCACTTGAGATCGTCCTCCGAGAGTTCCTGTCCCCAGAACGGGCAATCTATGAAAACGCAGTCCCATTGACCGCCCTGCGCCTTGTGGCAGGTGACGGCCTGGGCATATTTGAGTTGTAGAGCGTTGTAGAAGGGGTCTTCGCGCACCGCTTCGTAGCGTTTCTTCCTGGCACTTATGTGCGAATAATCGGCATCCACGCCCTCGTAGAGGGCATTCTGCTGTTCGGGTGTAAGCGAGGCGGATTCGCTTTCAAGCGTATCGAGGCAGACCTTGGCCTTCACTTCGAGGTCGTCGTAATCGGGGAAAGCGAGAGTCGCCGTAGCGAAATGAAGCCCGTAGCGCTCTTCATAACCGCTTATACGCACCAGCCGCGCCACGTCGCCGTTGGCTATGTAGCCCATAGGCGACTCCTCGGGCAGGAACTGGTAGCAGTTCTTCACTATCATAAGCGCATCGCCGCGCAGCAGGCGTTCCTCCTTGTACTGTACGGTTGCGCGTATGCCCAGATTATAGCGTATCGCCCTCTTGTTCGAGCGGCACAGGACAATGGTTTCGTCCTCGCCGTACTTGTCGTAGGCCGAGGTGATGGCATCTATCAGATTCTCACCGCTCACGCGTTCGATGTCGGGGAAATCGCGAAGGAAAAGTTTCAGCCGGCCCGCGCCAAGATTACAGCGCAGAGCCGTTGCGTTCCGGAGGATTCCGCTCTTTTCAGCCTGGCGCACAACGGTCGAAAGAGTGCAGAAACGCACTCCGCCGAAGCCTTCCATATAGCTGTGGTCGAGGGCCGGGCTCTCATCCATCCCCACCGGAGGCAGCTGGGCGCTGTCGCCGAGCATAATGAGGCGGCAATCGGTACCGGCACGCAGGAAAGTCACCAGGTCTTCGAGCAGATTTCCGCTGCCGAAGAGCGAATTGCCACCCTGGGCGTCTATGCCGATGAGCGAAGCCTCGTCCACCACGAAAAGCGTATTCTTGAACTCGTTGCGGTTCAGCGAGAATGTGGCCACTCCCCCGGCGCCGACACTCTTCTGGCGGTATATCACCTTATGTATGGTCTGGGCCTGCTTGCCCGAAAAGCGGCTGAGCACCTTGGCCGCACGGCCGGTGGGCGCCATCAGCACCGTTTTGATGCGCATTTCGCGCAGAGCATTGATCACCGCAGCAACGGCCGAAGTCTTTCCGGTTCCGGCATAGCCGTTCACAACAAAGATGTCGCCATCATCGGAAGAGAGGAACTCGGCGGCCTGCTTGAAAAAAGCGTCCTGGCAGGGCGTGGGCTCGAACTGAAATGCTTCGGCGAATGATTTGGCAAGAAAGTCGGCGCGGGTCATCACTTTCTCCTGTGTTCAACCACCATAGCCACAACGGCAAGGACAGGATAAATCTCGATTCGGCCCAGGAACATATCCATCGTAAAGAGGAACTTGACACCCTTCGCGAGCGAATCGAAATTACCCAGATTGCCAAGGTCGCCCATAGCCGGGCCGACATTGCCGAGGCTCGAAACCGAAGCCGCGAAACTGCTGGTCGGGTCAAGCCCGAGCACAAGCGAGATACAAACCGAAATGGCAAGAAGAAGGCAATACAGCGCGATGTAGAGGATATGAGGAGCAACCTCCTCGTCACGAAGGACCCTCTTGCCTATGCGGACCTCATCCACAGAACTGGGATGAAGGATTTTCACAATCTGACGGCCGATTGACTTTATGAGCACATATACGCGGTCGGCCTTGACACCACCGGTCGTAGAGCCGGCGCAGCCGCACATAACAGCCATAAACATCATCAGCACCATGGTAGAAAGCGGCCAGCTGGCATTGTCGGCAACGGCGAAGCCGGTAGTCGAAGCGACGCTGACGGTCTGGAACGCTCCGTACCAAAGCGCCTTGCCAAAGCCTTCGACCTGGCCCGAGAAGCGCAGCGACATAGCCATCAGCACCGAGAACACGGCCAGCGTTATGACGTAGAAGCGCAGGACAGGGTTCTTCAGCGGCTTGAGGCTGCGGTTCACCACGGCAAGGAAAAGCAGGCCGAAGTGAAGCGAAGCGAGCAACATAAAGAAGAACGTGATGCCTTCTATCAGAGGCGAGCCGTATGCGGCTATCGAAAGGTTGCGGGTACTGAAGCCGCCCGTCGCGCACACGCTGAAAGCGTGGCAGATGGCGTCAAGCGAATCCATTCCTGCCAGGCTGTAAGCTATGAAAGCCAGCACGCAGATGGCCAGGTAGACGTACGTGAACACGTAAACCGTTCTGTTCGAGCGGGTTGCATATCCCGATTTCGAGAGGCTCGAGAGCTCCATATTCGTAAGGCGCAGGCGTATGGGGCTTGCGCCCGGAATGATCAGGAGCATGAAGACCACAATTCCCAAGCCTCCGATGAAATGCGTCGCAGCCCTCCAGAAAAGAAGGCTCGGCGGCAGGGCTTCGATGTCCTGCAGCACAGTGGCACCGGTAGTAGTGAAGCCCGACACGCTCTCGAACCAGGCGTTCGCCAGAGTGAAAGGCCCTCCCCACATAATGTAAGGCAGCATACCGAACACGAACGAAAGCAGCCACGAAAGCACTATTATCAGATAACCGTCCTTGAGGGTTATGGGCTCGGTTCCGCGCACGAAGATGAACGGGAAGATACCTACCGAGAAAGTGAGCAGGAAACTGATGAGAAGGCCATACAGGGCACTGTCACCGCCATTGAGCAGCGACACGCCCACCGAAAGAAGCATAAACAGCGAACTGACAAGCAGCGCGTAGCCTACGTTTCTCGAAACAGCCTTAACATTCATCGGATTTCTGTTTTGATTTGAGTGCGGCTATCCTCGAACGGAGCTGGCGGTTTTCTTCAGCAAGGTCCGATATGCCAGTATTGAGTTTCGTGAGTTCGTCGTCACCTTCGAAGGTCACGGAGTACTTCTTTCCGTAAGTATTATAGCTCTCCAGCGCATCCAGGATGCGCCTTATAGGGCGGATGTAGTAAGTCAGAATGAAGAAAAGCAGCAGCGCAAGCAGGAGCATTCCCACTCCGAATGCAATGATCACGGGTGTAACCGTGCGGTAGTAAACCGTCGAAGAGAGCGCTATACCCGAACGGGAGAACTCCATAATCGCCAGGACAACCGTCAGAACCAGCACCAGGGCTATTACACTTATCGAAAGGATAAGCTTCCCGCGCATTTTCAGACGGCCTTTATTTTTAAGTTTTGACTTTCCGTTCAGAGACATTTGAAAAATATTTAATAATTTTTTAAACAATCCTTCAAAGATACGAATTTTTTTACATAATTTTGCGATTGCTAAAATCATTTAACCCAGAGAATTATGTTGTCCCTGTTTTCCAACCAGAACGATTCCAAGAACACAATAATCAAGCGTGAGATTCTCAGGCTCTGTATCAACGAAGGCCGAAACAGCATCGCCGATATGGCCAAGGCTCTAAACACCAGTGTTCCGACAACCACCAAACTGCTCGGCGAGATGATTGCCGACGGCTACCTGCTCGACGAAGGAAAGGTTGATACCAAAGGTGGACGCCGTCCCAGTATGTACGGACTGAATCCGGCCGCAGGCTATTTTTTGGGCGTTAATGTAGCAAGACAGCATTTCCACATTGCGATCTGCGACTTCAAGGGCGACATAGTCCAGTTCATACAGGATATCGAGTTCGTGCTCGAAGCCAATGCCGATTCATTCAAGAAGATGTGCCGCCGCATCAAGGAGGAGGCCGCAAAGGCAGGCGTCTCGTGGGACAAAGTCCTCGGCGTAGGCATCAGCCTTTCCGGAAGGGTCAACCCCGAAAAGGGTTACAGCCTCACCTACTTCGTAAGCGACGACATCCCTATGACCGAGCTCTTCCAGGGCGAGCTCAACGTGCCGGTGACCATTGAGAACGACTCCCGCGCTATGACTTACGGCGAATATATGACCCTCGGTAAAGAGGCCGACAAGGATATGATATTCGTCAACCTCAGCTGGGGCCTCGGAATGGGAATGATACTCGACGGCAAACTCTACTACGGTAAATCAGGATTCTCGGGCGAGATAGGCCACTTCCCTTTCCTCGACAATGACATCATCTGCCGCTGCGGCAAGGTCGGCTGCCTCGAGACCGGCGCATCAGGCTCAGCACTCCACAGGATGATAATCGAGAAGCTCCAGGAAGGCAAACGTTCCTCGATGTCGAAGATATACAAGCAGAAGGGAAACGTCGAACTTCACGAGATTCTCCAGGCCGTCAAGGAAGAGGACGTCCTCGCAATCGAAGGAATCGAACAAGTCGGCACAACCCTCGGCCAGGGCCTTGCGGGTGTTATCAACATCTTCAACCCCGGGCTCGTCGTAATAGGCGGACGCCTCATTGTCGGAAAGGACTATCTGATGCTCCCCATCAAGACCGCGGTACACAAGTACTCGCTCAACAAGGTCAGCGCCGACACCAAGTTCCGCTTCTCCAAGCTCGACCGCAAGGCTGCCGCCGTCGGCGACTGCCTCCTCAGCCGCTCGAAGCTCCTCGGCCTGATGTAAATCTTTGCCGCGCGGCAAAGACCTATTCGGGACGATAGCTGTCCTTGAGGGCAGTTGTCTTGTTGAAGACGGGATGCTCGGAAGTGCTGTCCTTGTCGATGATGTAGTAACCTACACGCTCGAACTGAACCGCAATACCCGATTTATCCTCAAGAAGCGCGGGCTCGGCATATCCCTTTGCGATGACGAGACTCTCGGGATTCAGGAAATCCTTGTAGTCCATGTACTCGGGAACCTGGCTCATATCGGCAAGGGTGAAGAGACGGTCGTACTGACGTAGCTCGAGCTCCTTTGCGTAAGCTGTGCTGACCCAGTGGATCGTACCCTTGACACTGCGCCACTCGCCGCTGCCGGGCTTCGTAGAAGGATCGTAGGTACACTTGAGTTCGATGACCTTGCCTTCAGCGTCCTTCACGAGTTCATTGCATTTGATGATATATGTGTACTTCAGACGCACTTCTCCGTCTGGTTTGAGGCGGAAGAACTTGTTGGGAGCGTCCTCCATAAAGTCGGCGCGGTCGATGAGCAGTTCACCGGTGAAGGGAACCTTGCGCTTTGCGCCCTCGGGATCGGCCGGGTTGAGCGGGCAATCGTACCACTCCACCTGACCGGCGGGCCAGTTGGTGAGGGTAACCTTGATAGGATCGTCGCTGACAACCATATAACGGTTGGCGCGGGCATTGAGATCCTGCCTTACGCACCATTCGAGAAGCTGGATGTCCATCAGCTGGTCGCGCTTCGAAACTCCGATCTTTTCGCAGAACATCTTGAGCGCTTCAGCAGTGTAGCCGCGGCGGCGCACACCGCAGAGTGTAGGCATACGAGGGTCGTCCCATCCTGCCACGAGACCTTTCTGCACCAGTTCGAGAAGCTTGCGCTTGCTCATAAGTGTATAGGTGAGGTTCAGGCGTGCGAATTCGTACTGATGTGAAGGATAGATGCCCAGTGTCTTGATGTACCAGTCATAAAGCGGACGGTGAACGTCGAACTCGAGAGTACAGATACTGTGCGTGATATGCTCGATGGAATCGCTCTGACCGTGGGTGTAGTCGTACATCGGGTAGATGCACCACTTGTCACCGGTACGATGATGATGCGCGTGCTTGATGCGGTACATTATAGGGTCGCGGAACTCCATCTTGGGGTGCGCCATATCAATCTTTGCGCGGCGCACCTTCTCGCCGTCAGCGTACTTGCCATCACGCACCTCGCGGAATAGCTTGAGGTTTTCTTCAGGAGTACGGTCGCGCCAGGGGCTGTTCTTGCCCGGAGTGTCGACTGTACCGCGGTTCTCGCGCATCTGCTCCTGAGTCTGGTCGTCCACATAGGCGAGGCCCTGCTGAATCATCCACTCAGCCCACTCGTAGAGCTGATCGAAATAATCGGATGCATAGCATTCCTTCTCCCACTGGAATCCGCGCCACTTGATGTCTTCCTTGATGGCATCAACGTATTCGGTATCCTCCTTGGTAGGATTGGTGTCGTCGTAGCGGAGATTGGTCTTGCCGCCATACTTCTGGGCGAGACCGAAATTTATGCAGAGGCTCTTGGCGTGTCCGAGGTGAAGATATCCGTTGGGTTCGGGAGGGAAACGGGTAAGAATCGATTCAACCTTGCCGGACTTGAGGTCATCTTCTATGATTTCCTCGAGGAAATTGAGTTTTCTAGCTTCTTCTTCCATTGTTTTTCGCGAATAAATCCCGCGAATTTACGCATTTTGCAAATCAATCACAATTCTTTATCGCTAATAATCTCGGCCGTGTAGCCAAGGTCGCGAATCGCCTCGGCGAGTTTTTGAGAATCGGTCTTTGCAGGGTTGTACACTACGCGCACTGTCTTTTCGTCAACCTGGATTTCGAGGTCCTTCACGCCCTTCTCGAAAGCAATGTTGTCCTGAATCTTGGCAGCGCAGCTCTTGCAGTGGAGATTGGTCTGATAAACGACCTCGCGGTCGGGCTGCTTCGGGGCCTTGGGGGCTTTGCCGGAAGCAAAGCAAATTCCTGTGCAGCAAAGGAATGCCATTGCGGCGATCAGAAACCTTTTCATAAACATTATTCTTTTTTCCATATTGTCATTCTTATTCCCGCGTAGAGTTTAACGCCCATAAGCGGGCCCCAGACGCAGCTTGCGTCAAAGCCCGTGCCGAAAGGCGTGTCAGCATCTATAATCGGGCAGGGCTGCGTGTATCCGGTAAGGTTCTCCCCTCCCAGATAGATGTCGAAGCCTTTGAAACGCCTGGTCACCTGGGCATAAAGGAGCGGATAGACATCGGTATATCCGTCCGTGTAATATTCCTTGCCGTCAATCTCAATACCCTTCATAAAGTCCCACACACGGCAGGGGCCGTTGACCGAAGCGGTAAAATCGAATATCCAGCGGCTAAGGCGCGTGGCGTACTGCAAATTCAGCACTCCCTTGTAGAGCGAGGTCATAGGTTTGATATCGTCGCTCTGGCACGGCAGGTTCTGGCGAGGGTCGGTAAGACGGGCGGTCAGCGTGGCGGTGAAGCCGCGCACCGGTTCGGTCGAAAAGTCGAGCTGAAGATTGTTGGTGTACGAGCGGGCTCCGGGCGCAGCGCTCAGCAGCGAGAAATCTATCCTGTCGGCATAATAGCCCACCAGCACCTGTTCGCTGAAGGTGGTATTGAACCAGTCGAGGCTTAGATAAGTCTTTTCCTTCTTGTCGAAAGGCAGATACCAGGTCACGTTCGCGCCAGCAGTCCAGGACTCTTCGAGCGGATGGCCCAGTTCCCTGGCATTGACGGGTTTGGAAGATGAAAGCACTCCGAAGTTGTCGATAAGCGGATTGCTGTACCTGATTCCCCTGCCGGCATTGGCCCTGAACACCCAGTGTTCCTCGGGCATATACTTGACGGTAAGCCTCGGGCTGAAGCGGAACTTGTCGAAGCCGTACAGATCGGCCCTGAGGCCTGTGATTACCGACAGCACGTCAGAACGGTGGAAAGTGTATTCGCCGAATACGCCCAGATCGTTCATAGCGGTTGTTGTGTAGCAGTCGGAGGTAAGAACGTCGCTGTACCAGTCGGCAAGGGCGCTCAGGCCGAGCGTAAACTTGTGCGACTCGTTCAACTCGTTCTGATACAGCGAGTTGAAGAACAGGCTCTGCTGATTCGCATTATAAAATCGATAGCCTATTCCCGCGGGCATCAAGGCTGGCGACGAAGTGACCGGCATAAGCGGATTGAACATTCTGTTGCCGTAGCGCGACTGCATCTGCTGGTCCGTAATATCGAGCACAAAGGCTATGTTCTGCGAGTTGGTTTCGTTAAGGGGCACGCCCACCTTCACGTAGCCGTCAATCGAACGGTTGGTCACATCTGCCATCCAGCGGCCATTACCCAGGCTCTCCACCTGCCCGCCGAGGCGGCTGTCAGCCACGGCGCTGAGGCCGAAACGCACCTGAAGCCCGCTCGGAGCGTAGTACAGCCAGCGGTTGGCGAGAGCCATCGTGCGCTGCGACGGGTCGTCCTTGAAGCCGTCGGCGTTCATATCGTGCTCTGCGAAATTGCCGCTGAGGTGCGCCAGGATGACGGTGCTCCACTTTTCCATCTCATCGAGCTGAAGCGAAGAGGCGATGTTCAGGTCGCACTTGCTGTCATTCATTGCCGAGGCCTGCACGAAGAGCGGTTTCTCGTCAGTAGGCTTGCGATGCTCCATATTGATCTGGCCGGTCATCGACTCCACGCCGTTAATGACGGAAGTCACGCCCTTCGCTATCTGTATGCTCTCGAGCCACTGGCCGGGCACGTAATTCAGTCCAAAGGGGGCATTGAGGCCGCGCATCACGGGGCGGTTCTCGTCAAGCATCTGCGTATAGATGCCGTTCTGGCCGAGGAGGCGTATCTGCCGCGCACCGGTGACGGCGTCGGAATAGCCGACGGTCACGCTGGCCGAGTTCTCGAAGCTTTCGGCGAGATTGCAGCACGCCATCTTGCACAGCCCTGCGGCCGAGATGACTTCGGTACGGTTGTCTCCAAGTTTCGAAAGATAATTACCTGCACGCTGCGCGGTGAAGACGCTTGCTGAAAGAGTATCCTGCCTTTCGCCGTATATGCCTGTCGTGTCGATCTGCTGGGCTTTTGCAGTGAAGGCGAGGCCTGCGAAAAGGGCTAAAGAAGAATATATTGTCCTGAAAAGTGTCCTGTGTATTGCCATTGCGAAGTAAAACTACCGAATTATGCTTATTTTTGCGGTACAAATACCTACTAATGATGATTAAGTCGATGACCGGCTACGGAAAGGCCGAAGCAATGCTCGAAGGCGGCAAACTCCGCATCGAGTTCCGTTCAGTAAATTCCAAAAGTGCAGATATCAGCATAAAGAGCAGTCTCCTTCCAAAGGAGCACGAGATGGCTGTCCGCAAGAAGATAGCCGACAAGCTCCAGCGCGGAACAATCGATATGTTCATCACCTGGGAGCCCAATGCCGGCGCAAGCGCAAAGAGCATCAACACCGACCTGGCTCTCGAATATTACGCCCAGATGCTGGAACTCAAGAAACTTCTTCGCATCACCAGCCCGGGCGAAGTCACCCAGGGCAAGGACGAGTTCACCGACATTATGTCGCTCATCCTCCGTATGCCCGAAGTTATGGATTCCGGCAAGCAGGATGTCATTACCGAAGACAACTGGCCGGCCGTGGAAAAGGCCATTGACGAGGCCCTGGAGGCTATTGACCATTACCGCTCCGACGAAGGCGTTTCGCTCTACAAGGACGTGACTGGCCGCGTGGCCACCATCCTCTCACTCTACGACGAGATCGAGCAGTACGAGCCCGAGCGCATTGCCTCCATCAAGGAAAAGATAACCAAGGCGGCCGAGGAGTGCGGAGTGAAACTCGAGAAGGAGCGCTTCGAGCAGGAGATGATATTCTATCTCGAGAAACTCGACATCAATGAGGAGAAGGTGCGCCTGCGCCAGCATTGCAAGTACTTTATGGACACCATCGACGGCGAGCCGTTCCCCGGCAAGAAGCTGGGCTTCATCATTCAGGAGATGGGACGCGAGATCAACACCACCGGCAGCAAATCGAACAATGCCGAGATGCAGAAACGTGTCGTGAAGATGAAGGACGAGCTCGAGAAGATCCGCGAGCAGAGTATGAACATACTCTAGAAACTGTACGTTCCTGAGCCCGTGCGGACGGGTTCGGATTTTCCGGGAAGCCAGATTTCAGCATCCATTCCGGCAGGGATGGAGATGGTGAAGTGTTTCCTGCCCAGAGTAGTGCTCCATTCAATTTTAATCTGGCCACGGATTGTCGGCACGATTCCGGTGCCCGATTTCACCTTTCCTACCTGAGGCTTGATGCGCACAGCGCCGAAACCGGGTTCGATGGGCTCTATTCCAAGCATCTTGCGCGCAACTATATTGGCAGGAGCGGCGCCCCAGGCGTGATTCCAGTCCTGATTTGGCTTGTATTTCTGGCCCCAGGCCTCCATAGTAATAGTCGAGCCCTCGCGCATCATATTGTACCAGCTGCGGTCGGACTTGCTTGTCATCAGCGAAATCGCATATTCATCCTCGCCGGCGTCGAAGAGTCCTTCGAGCAGGAACTGCGCGGCATAGACGCTGCAGGCCATTCCCTTGCCCTTGACAAAACCGGCCACCTGGCCGACAAGTTCTTCAGGCACTATTCCGAAGGCCAGTGGGAACAGGCTCGCGTGCAGAGCGTGATGCTCCGAACCTATGCCGTCGCGATAAGCCCCGGCTGCGGCATCGTAGAGCAAAGAATTGATGCTCCCTGCCGTCTGCTGGGCAAGCGCCGAAAAGCGGGCTGCATCATCATCTTTGCCCAAAGCAGAAGCTATGTGCGACATTGCAGTAAGGGAGCGGTAGTGCCAGGCATTGACGACCGTGTTCACGGCTACCATATCGTAGGAATCGTCTTCGCCGAACGGGCCGAACGCACCCACGCGCGGCCAGTCGACGATATCGTGGATAGGGTCAGGGCCCTTGTAGTTGAGTTTAGCGCAGAGTTCAGGGGTTACAGTACCCACTGTCGATATGAGCCCATCGGCATTGCGCAAATCCGTCAGGCACTTTGCAGCAAGAAGATCATAATGTTCCTCGCAGAAACGCATATCTCCTGTATAAAGAAGATCATTCCAGGCCATCAGCGGCATCTGGAGCTGCCATTCCGTAGGCCAGGTCGAATGGTCGAGCAGAAAATCGGCCGTGCGGCGCGCCATCGTGAACTCTTTGTCCACGCTGTAATGGCAGAGCTGGTTGATGAGGGCATCAGCTTCGTAGGGAATGCGTTCCCTGTCGCCATCGACATAGAGGCCGGTGAACGAAGTCGCCTTGATGCTGTATTTGCAAAAGTCCCAGACATCCTTCAGTACCTTGTCCGAGCAACTGAATGACGAGGCATTGTCGTTGAACGGGTAGTTGACGACCTGGCGCTCTATGTTTTCGGGCTTGATACCCTCGATATCCATATAGCGGAACGGGAACACTTCGCCTATATAGTCTGGCATAAGGATGGGCGGGTCGCCGGCCGGATTGGGCTTGTCGGCATTCTTGGCGTTGCGGGCATCGTGAGGGATGTTCACAGCCAGATAGGAGCGTCCACGGCTGACCTTCACATAATACTGTCCGAAGCGGATGGTGCCGCCGGGGTACTGGTCTATGAAGCCGATGCTGTCGAGTTTTTCGCCAAGGCGGACAGTCAGCTTGGCATCCTTTTTCGACTTGAGCAGAAGCAGAGGCTGAGCGAACGCATCCTTCCCGAAATCGCAGAGATAGCGATTCCGGGCTATTTTCTTTGTCGAAACGGGCCTTTGGGATGTAAGTTCGAGCGGATAATGCGAATAATCCACGTCAAGCTTTGCTGCCGTGCGGAAGAAACGGAATTCACTCCACTCGCTCGGCCCGCTCTGCGTCCACACCTTCACTCTCCAATAATAGGTGGTCTTTGGTTCGAGCGGGGTGTTTCCACCGAAGGGTACGGCCACGCTCTGGTCGCTCATCACCTTGCCGCTGTCCCAGACGTCGGTATGGTTGGAATAGAGAATCGAAGGATCGGTGGACACCAGGATGCGATAGGCAACTTGTTTCACTCCCCTCTTGTCCGAAGCCGGAAGTTCCCAGCTGAATGTAGGGCGGGACGAGCATACGGTTGCGCCATAGCCTTTGGCGTATTCGACACCATTACGCTCGATCATATCGCACATCATCCCCGTCGGGGCATTCACATATGCGATAGCGGCAACTATCGAAACAAGAAGGGTGGATAATGTCATTTTACGGTAATCTTGCCTACACGCCTGCCCCAGTCGCCGTCCTGTACGACGGGCACCTGGCGGCCTGTGGCATTGGTTATCACAGTGGCATCTTCAAGATAGGTATGCGAGTGACCGCCGATAACGATGTCGACATCGCTTGTCTGCGCGGCGAGTTCCACATCGTCCACTCCGGGCTCGTTCGCATATCCCAGATGCGAAAGCGCAATAACGAGGTCGCACTTCTCTTCGTTCTTGAGGTATGCAGCCCATTTGTTTGCTACTTCGAGTGTATTCAGAGCCGGGATACGGTCGACAATCTCGCGCGACACAACCCTCGAAAGGTCGCAGTCCAGACCGATGATACCGATCTTTCTGCCAGCCTTACGGATTATGGTATAAGGAGTTATATACTTTCCGGCCTCAAAGGTCGAGAAATCGTAGTTGGCACATACCACGGGGCACTTCGTGCGTGACAGCCTCCTTGCGAGTTCCTCGAGCCCGTTGTCGAATTCGTGGTTGCCGAGCGTTACGCAGTCGTATCCGAGCGCGTTGATAAGATCGGTTTCCAGGTCTCCTCCAAGGATGGGGAAATACGAGCTCCCCTGCACGGCGTCACCGGCGTGGAGCAGGAGCACGTTGTTCCGGCCGCAGGCGCGGCGGACGCTGTCTATGTAAGCGGCACGCTCCAGCACTCCGGCGCTTCCGTCACGCAGAGGGTCCAGGTGGCTGTGGGTGTCGTTCAGATGCAGAATCACAAGCTCATTCCTGTTGGAAGAGCAGCCTGCCAGGAGGCAGATGGCCGCAGCAATGGCGGCAATCGAAATAATTCTAGTCTTCATACCTCACGCGTCCGTCACAATGATATTCAATTGGCTTGCCTTCGGCCGCAAGGGCACGGAGGTAAGGAAGGATTGCATCGCGCATAAGAATCTCGGTCTGAACGAGTTCCACAGCATTGCGCGCAGCGAAGATATTGTCGCCTCCGGTAAGGAGGAAGTCGATCGTGGCAAGACCACAGATACGGTCCATTTCGATGGGTTTTCCGCCAACGAGGGCCTTCGTCACCTTATGGTCCTTCACGACGACCTCCATTCCACCGAGCTCCTGCATCTTTTCAGCAGCCATATGCTCGATCAGATATTGCAGGTCAGCGCCCTTGATGGCAACATAGCAGATATAGTTCTTGAACGGAAGCATCGAGAGGATGTCATCCATAATCACGGTACCCTTGGGCATATCGCAACGTATGCCTCCGAAGTTAAGAAGGCCTACATCAACCTTGCGACCGGTCTCGGCCTCAACAGCGACCATAAGCCTGTCGACAAGCATATTCGCGAGTTCCGACTCGGGCTTGCGGCGGACCATTCCCTCAGGGCAGTTGCCTATGTATTCCTTCACCTCGGCCATACTTGCCTGGGCGTCGATCATAAGCGACGCCACGGCCGGAGCCGAACCACCGCGATAGACCTTGCCGTTGGGGGCAATGAACCTGCGGCCACGGACAGTGCCGATAGCCTTGTCAATGTTATCGGTTGTGGGAATCGTCGCACCTACACGGCTGCCGTCCATAGGCACGTATTCCCAGCTGAAGTCCTGCGCGAACGCAGAAGTGCAGAGCAACAGCAGCGCAGCCAGCGAAGATATTACTTTAACTTGAGCCATTTCCAGAGGTCTTTGAATGTGGATTTCTTACCGAACATCAGGATGCCGACCTTGTAGATCTTGGCCGACAGCCAGGCACAGACGCAGAATGTAGCTACAAGAAGCACGAGCGAAACGGCCAGCTGCCAATCGGGGACTCCGAAAGGCAGACGTGCCAGCATCACGATAGGTGAAGTGAAAGGTATCATCGAGCCCCAGAAGGCTATAGCGCTGTCGGGAGCGTTGAAGGTGTAGAGTGCGATGAAGTACGCAATCATAAGCGGAATGGTCACAGGCATCTGCAGCTGCTGGCTGTCGCCTTCACTCTCTACCGCCGAGCCTATGGCCGCGTACAGCGACGCATAGAGCATATATCCCAGGATGAAGAATATCAGGAAGAGGATGACGAACTTGGCGATAGGCGCATTCTGCAAGGTCTGGAGCACGACGGCTACTTCGCCCATCTCTTCGCCAGCCACAGCGGTGCTGTCCGAAGCTGCCACGAGCGAAAGGGCATCGATGCCGGCAATCTGGCTTGCATCCACACCCGCCATCTGCGCGAGCGCTTCGGGATCGGCCATCTGGCTTGCTGCTGCCGTGCCTGTCAATTGCCCGACCATATCCTTGGGAAGGAAGGCCGTTGCACCGGCGACGAGCGCTGCGGTAAGCACTATCCAGAGCACGAACTGCGTCAGCGCCACAAGGGCCACGCCGATTATCTTGCCGAACATCAGCTCGGTAGCTTTGACGCTGCTTATGAGCACCTCGACAACACGGCTGGACTTCTCTTCAATGACGGCTGTCATTACCATACCGCCGAACAGTGTGATGAACAGGAAGATAAGAAGGCCGAAGATCATGGACATGATGCTTATCACGCCGCTTTCCGAGATGGTTTCCTTGCCTTCTTCGTCCATTGTGTAAGTATTGAACTTCACACCGCCCTTGACGTCCTTGATTATCTGCTCGAGGCCGGGAATTTCGTACGAATCGATGCGATAGGCTTCGAGAGCCTTGTCAACCCTGTGGTTGATGCTCTCGGCCGTAGTCATTCCAAGGGGCTTGATGGAGGTGAGGTCGGCAATTACCGACTTCTCCTTGACATCAAGAGGCGAAATGCTGAGCACTGCGTCGAAGCCCATATCGCGCATATGCTTCTTGAGGGTATCGGCGGCGAAGGTGCCGAAATCTTCGTAAACGATGGTCTCGGTGCTGTCGAGGAAGCTCATCACTATGCCCGACTGGTCAACGACGGCGATGCGCTTCGCCTTGTCCTTGCTCGTGGCCATAAGAAGGATGGGCACAACGCAGAGCGCTGCCATGAGGATGGGCACCACGAAGGTGGTGATAAGGAAACTCTTCTTTTTGACCTTGTTGAGATATTCCCTGCGGATGATCAATCCTGTAGTATGCAGATTCATAGCTTATTCCTCCCCTTTTACGAGTTTGATGAAAATATCGTTCATACGCGGCATCAGCTCGCGGTACGAATTTACCGTCACTCCCCTGTCGAGAATCTCCTTCAGGGTGGTGTTGGTGTCTTTTTCCACCGAGACTATCTCGGTGTGGCGGCCATCCTCGTCGGTGTAGACAAGTTCGACATTGTTGTTGCCGTACTTGCGGCGTATATCCTCCACGCGGCCGGTTATGACCAGCTTGGACTGGTTGATGAGAGCGATGCTGTCGCAGAGTTCCTCGACGCTTTCCATATTATGGGTGGAAAGGATGATTGTCGCGCCCTCTTCCTTCAGACGGAGTATCTCCTTGCGGATGAGGTCGGCGTTCACCGGGTCGAAGCCCGAGAACGGCTCGTCAAGAATGAGGAGTTTGGGCTTGTGTACAACTGTGGTGATGAACTGAACCTTCTGGGCCATACCCTTCGAGAGTTCCTCTATCTTCTTGTCCCACCAGTTCTGGATTTCGAAGCGCTTGAACCATTTCTTGAGCTCGGCCATGGCCTGAGCCTCCGAAAGGCCCTTGAGCTGCGCGAGGTACATTGCCTGGTCGCCCACCTTCATCTTGCGGTAAAGGCCGCGCTCTTCGGGCATATATCCTATCTTCTCGACATCCCTCTGGGTGATGGGCCTGCCGTTGAAGATCACTTCGCCCTGCGAAGGTATGGTGATGCGGTTGATGATGCGGATAAGTGTGGTCTTGCCGGCGCCGTTGGGGCCGAGAAGGCCGAAGATCTGCCCTTCGGGTATTTCGAGATTGATGTGGTCGAGGGCCACTTTCTCTCCGAAGGACTTGCACACGTCTTTGATTTCCAGAATCATATCGATAGAAATTTTGGTTTTACAGGTTCAGAAGTTTTGCGGTGAGTTCGACAAGAAGTTCGCCGTCTTCGATATCACCGCCTTTGCCACCCTTGGCGAGATAGTCGAACTCGCACAGCAGCGATATGGCGGCCATCGCCTTGGGCACGGGATAGTAACGCACTGCGGTGTCGTATTCGCGGTAGAAATATGGATTCACTCCGCTGAGCGCGGCGCTCTTGGCTTCGGGCGATACGCTTCCGCCTTGAGCGAGGAGGTTGCCGTAGCGGAGTATTCTGTTGAAATGGTTGAAAAGCGCGCTCACGGCCATAGGCATCGCGAAGCGGGCGGCGCTGCCGATGCGCGCGGCAAGCATAAGGGCACGCGGAGAATTGTGTTCCGAGAGGGCCTTGGTGAGTTCGAAGACGGAGTATTCGCGGCTGATGCCGACGTTCTTCTCGACGTCCTGGACCGTCACTTCGGTAGCGCCCTCGGGCAGATTGCGTTTGAGTTTGTCGGTCTCCACGGCTATGGTCGAGAGGCTTGTGCCGAGCGATTCGGCCATCAGCGCAGCGGCCTGCGGATCAATGCGAAGCCCCAGGGACTGGTAGTAGGAAGATATCCAGCGAGGCACTTCGTAGTCGCGCAGCATAGGGCTGTCAACAACAACGCCGTTCTTCTGCACGGCCTTGTAGAGTGCCTTGCGGCGGTCGGCCGAGGCTCCGTGCATCAGCAGCACGAGGACAGTGCTTTCGAGCGGATGCTCGCAGTAGACGGATAGGCTTTCGAGGCTCTTGCACATCTGGGCTTCCTTGACGACGACCAGAAGGCGGTCGGTCATCATCGGGTACTGGCTTGCGGCATCGGCAATCTGCTGGGCCGTGACATCAGCGCCATAGACGACGGTCTGGTTGAAATCGCGGAACGACTCGTCGATGCAGTTCTCGATTATGGCGTCGCACACGGCTTCCGGATAGAACGGCTCATCGCCCATCAGAAGATAGACGGGCTTGAAGATGCCGCTGCGGGCATCCTGGATGAGGGCCTTGCACTGGGCCGCTGTATCTACTTTTGGCGCTGCCATACAAAACGCAGATAAATCACCGCAATTTAAGCATTTTCTGTCTGAAATCCTATCGGATTGCTGTTGGTTTAATGCGGGAAAGTCCGTACATTTGAATTCGTAAACCCATAAAAACTCTGTTCTATGGAAATCAGAATCAAATCACTCAAATTTGACGCCAGCGAGAAGCTCGTCAAATTCACGGAAAAGAAGGTCGCCCGCCTCGAGAAGTTCTATGCCGGCGACGAAGCGGTAGCAGAAGTCACCTACACACTCGAGAAGGACGCCAAGGCAGCCAAGCTTGCCGCAGCAGGTCATATCATCGAGCGTTCGGCCGACACATTCGAGAACGCAATCACCGCCTGCGTGGACGCAATGAAAGAAAGTCTCACGCGCGCCAAGGAAAAGAAATACGAGGCATAGTCCTCCAGACAAACCCTTCACGCCCGGCCTTCCAGCCGGGTTTTTTATTTAAGAGCGCGGTATGCGGCGATCAGGAAAGGCAAGCAGAAGACGAACGCGCAGGCATCCGACACGGCCTGCGATGCCGAAAGGCCGGCCACAGCGCCGAACAGGTTGCCAAGCAGCGCAGCAGGAATGAAGAACAGGCCCTGACGCGCAGCAGCGACAGCTACCGCAGGCCAGGTGCGCCTGATATTCTGCAGGAACATATTTGTGCCGATGATAACACCGCAAAGCGGGAACGACAGGCACTGCCATCGGAGGATGCGGACGCCAAGCCTCAGCACATCCTCATCTCCCCCGGTGAAAAGGTTCACAAACGGCTCGGCGAAGACAGAGGCGACAAGCGCGAAAATCAGCGCGTAGGCAGTTCCGACGCCAAGGGTGAACTTCAGGGCAGAACGCACGCGATCGAACCTGCCGGCTCCGTAATTGAATCCACACACAGGCTGGAAACCCTGGCCGAAGCCGATCAGAAGAGCCGAAGCGATAGCCATTATCCTCGATACGACCGAGAACGCCGCCACGCAATGGTCTCCGTACCCCGAAGCCAGGTTATTCAGGCAGATGAGCGACAGGAACATCAGCCCCTGTCTGAAAAGCGACGGCAGGCCTCCGGCGGCTATCTCCCGGATCCTTGTGCGGGTCAGGCTGAACGCCGAAGGGAGAATTGCTATTCCGCCGCCACGGCCAGTCAGATGCATCATGAACACGAAGCAGCAGAACTGCGAAACGGCAGTGGCGAGGCCAGCTCCGGCCACGCCCATATCAAGTGCGAAGATGAAGATCGGATCAAGGATGACGTTCAGCACTCCTCCGGACAGGATACCTATCATCGAAAGGCGGGCATTGCCCTGCAGACGCATCTGATTGTTGAGCACGATGCTCCCGGAGGTGAACGGCGTGCCGACCAGGATGTAGTTCAGATACCGGCTCGCATAAGGAAGGATGGACTCCGTGGCACCGAAAGCCCTGAGAACCGTTGGCTTGAAGGCAAGGCAGACAAGGGCCAGGGCAGATGACACGATCAGCGCGCTGAACAGGCCGGTGGAGGCCATTGTCTGCGCGTCCTGAGTCTTGCGGGCCCCCAGAGCCCTTGAGATGAAGTTCCCGCTGCCGTGGCCGAAGAAGAACGACACGGCCTGGATGATGCCCATATACGAAAAGACGATGCCAACCGCAGCGATAGACTGCGTATTCAGACGGCTTACGAAATACGTATCCACCATATTGTAGAAGCTCGTCATAAGCATACATACAATAGAAGGAAGAGCGAACCTGGCGACCAGTTTGCGAACCGGTGTCGTAGTCATCTGCACATATTTCTTTTCCTGGGCTGTCATTTACGGTTGTCTTCAGAATCGTCTTTCTGCGGCCACAATCAGCAGGGCGAATCCGCCCGGCCTCAAGTTCGCCGGCATCGAATATCTTTTCACACCTCTCCCGTGCCAACTTTTCCAAGAGCAGCGATCGTTTCGAAATGCGGCGCAAAGATAAGAAAATGTAAAAAAACTTTTGCAGAATTCGTAAAATGCGTTATATTTGCATCCGCTTTTGACAGAAGCAACCAACTCCGGACTTGTTCCGGTACCGAAAAAGGTGCGGTAGTTCAGTTTGGTTAGAATGCCGGCCTGTCACGCCGGAGGTCGAGGGTTCGAGCCCCTTCCGCACCGCTCTAAAATGCCTCTCACACACGTGAGGGGCATTTCTCGTATAAAAACCCTCCTAAATCCCTCCTATAAATTTCAAAAGGCCCGAGAA
>JAGHTP010000058.1 GCA_018065265.1 Candidatus Cryptobacteroides aphodequi
GTAGCAGAGCTCGCGCTCGCGGCTTTCGAGCAGTTCGTCCACGAAGTCGTCCTTGCGGTATGCGTTGAAAAGTTCTTCGGCACGTGCCTCGTCGCCGCGGCAGGCTCTTACAAGAACCGGCTTGAACTGCTCCCTTGCGGCCTCGGCGTCACCGGTGTGGAAGTATATGGCTTCGGCGTACATAAGGTAAACTTCGGCAAGACGCATAAGAGGGAATGAAAGTGCGTGCTGTTTTTCGAGGTGGGTCGTAACCTGACCGACCTGGGGGAAGCGGAATTTTCCTGGAGCCACACAGGTTTGGTCAAGGAAGGGGATATAGGTCTGTTCGGGAGTCTCGACACGTGAGTCGGCTCCGGCATTGTACCTGTTGGTCACCCTCTTGTAGGGGAGGACATACACTATACCGTCGCTGGCGATCTCCTCCTTGATTGTGCCTGCATTGAGGGTTCCGGTTGCGGAACCTACGCAGAACCAGTCGCGGCGGGGATCCTTGGGCGAGAACATCCCGAAGAGGATAGGTGTTGCCATCGCGTAGCGGGCGTAAACGCAGCTGCTCTGGCCGTATTCGGCAATACCCTCGCTCTGGGGACCAAGTGCAAAGTTACCCGATGAAGGGAAGGCGTTCTCGGTTCCTGAAAGATAATTCTCCGCCATAAAGAGGCATTCCTCGTGCTGGTCGGCCTTGGTGGTCTCGCGGAAGAGGTTGGTGAATTCTTTCGTCAGAATGTAGGGAGAGTTCTCGATAATGTCCTTGCAGGCAAGGTATGCTTTCTCGGAGAAACTTTCGGCGTCAACCCAGGCGAAGTCGTTCAGGGGCTGCTCTTTGACAAGGTCGGCACCGGTTCCGTAGCGTTTGCAGGCTGCAAGATAGTTGCTTATGCGGGCGATGTATGCCGCTGCGGTGTATTTGGTGACAGAACCTTCACCTATAGCCCCCTGGCCCTTCTTGGCGGGCAGGTTGGCGTAAGCGAAGTCAAGGTCTTCCATAATATAGGTATAGACGGCCTCGAGGTTGGAGCGGGGCTCCATACCGTCACTGTGGAATTCGACGATGGGCACACCGCCGAAAATCTGTGCGAGATACCAGTAGTAGAATGCCCTCAGGAAATGCGCCTCAACGGCATATGCCTGGATGGCGGCGTTCTCGGGGAAGCTCTTCGCATTTTCAATGACTGAATTGCACCTGTCTATTCCGGCGAAGAAGGCTGTCCACATCCTTCTGAGTCCGGTAGTGGACTGGGTGAAGGCACAGGTTATCATCTGTGTGTACTGACCTACGCTGGCTCCGGCATCAAGGTACGAGAAGAGCTCGTCCGAGGGGGAGTTCATAATGATGGGGAGACCACAGTAATAGGTGCCTCCTGATACGCTGCTGCCACCTATGGTGTTGGTGTTCAATGCCTCGTAGGCGGCTATCGTAGCCAGCTTGAAATGGGTCTCGTTCTTGTAGAAGTTCTCGGGACAGGTCTGTGTATAGGGAAGCCTGTCGAGCCATTCGCTGTTCTGGCACGAAGCTGCAAGCACTGCTGCGAAAAGGGCTATATATATCTTTTTCATCGCTTCTGTGGGTTAAAAGTTAGCAATCAGACCGAACGAATATGTCCTTCCCGAAGGATATCCCATACGGTCGAGTCCGGGGAAAGTGGTGTTCTTCGAGCTTATATCAGGGTCGATTCCGGAGTACTTTGTCCAAACGTGTACGTTGTTTACGCTGAATGAAAGCTTGACGCTCTGCATCTTGATGGCGTCGCACAGTTTGGTGGGAACCTGATATGCAAGGCTGATGGTCTTGAGCCTGAGGTAAGAGCCGTCCTCGACATAGTACGAAGACAAAGGCCTCTGGGTATTCATCTGGTTAGCAAGACGGGCGTGCTTGTTCGAGCCTGTCTCGGGCCGCCAGGCATTGTAGAAGGCATCTGCAGAGATGTTGTTGTAGCAGGTGGTTCCTCCTGGAACGATATTGTACTTGAACTCGTTGAGGATGTCCCTGCCATATACGCCGTCGAAGAAGACATAAAGCGAGAGGGCTCTCCAGGTGAAGGTGTTGCCGAACGCGTAGGAGAAGTCAGGGTCGCAGTTTCCTATTATCGTCTTGTCTCCTTCTTCGGAAATGACGTGGTCTCCGTTGAGGTCCTTGAGCTTACGGTCGCCGGGCATCACGTCAACGGTGGACATCTTTGTCACGCCGTCCTTGAGAACATAGTCGAAGTCGCCGTAGTTGTCACTGCTGACAAGATCAGGGTTGACGGGGATGTTGGTGTAGCGGTAGTAGATGTCGAAGTCGTCGAGCTGGTAGTTTCCGTCCCACTCGTAGCCCCAGATAATTCCAATCGGCTGGCCCACCATAAGTTTTGTAGGCTCTTCCTCGAACTGTCCCTTGGAGATGTTGTTGGGTTTCTCGGTGATTCCTTCGCCGAGGCTGATGATCTTGTTGCGGTTGCGGTCGAAGGTAAAGCTGGAGCTCCAGCTGAAGTCGTGCCTGCGTATGTTGATGGTGTTGAGGGAGAATTCAATACCCTTGTTCTGTACGTGGCCGATGTTCCTCCACTGCTCGGCAAAACCTCCCTGTGCGGGGATGGCTGCAAGGAAGAGCATATCCATAGTCTCCTTGTCGTAGATGTCGAAGACCATATCTACGCGGCCCTTGAAGAGGGTTGCGTCGATACCTGCGTCATACTGGTAGGTGGTCTCCCATTTGAGGTCGGTGTTACCTATTGCATAGTCAGCCATACCAAGAATCTGCTTGCCGTTTCCGTCGGAATAGAAGGTCTTGTCTATGGTCGAGAGGAATGCGTAGTTCGAAATGCGGTCATTTCCCGATGCGCCGGCACTGAGCCTGATCTTAAGATTGTCAAGCCAGGCGCGCTTGATGTCGAGCATCCAGGGCTCGTTCGAAGGCCTCCAGGCTGCCGATATCGAAGGGAACCAGCCCACGCGTGAACCGGCTGCGAATTTCGATGATGAGTCGGTACGTACATTCACGGTGAGGTAGTACCTGTAATCGTAATTATAGTTCGCGCGCCCGAATGCGGAGATACGGGCATTCGAATTCCTGGTCTGCGAAGGATTCAGCAGAGTTCCCTTTGCAAGCACGTTCTCGCGGAGCGAATCGTCCTCGAAGTTTTCTGCTGTCTGTGAATATGATCGGTACTGATAGTCGTTGACCTCGCCTCCGAGCACGGCGTCGAAGTTGTGCTTCTTGTCCCAGGTGTGCCTGTAGGTTAGGGTCGAGTTCGCCGTCATACCGGTTGTGGCCGTGTTGGAGACGGTTGCGACACCGTTGTAGAAATGTCCCCAGCGGGTCTTGTCCGAGAAGAACTCGTCATTGTATGCGGAACTCAGGCTCCCGGATGCATAGGCCTTGAACTTGAGGTCCTTGATGATCTCCCACTCGAGATAGGCGTTACCCATAAGCTTGTTGGCTACACCCGTGCGCGAAGTCTCGCTTGTGATGCAGTCGTAGATACTGGTCAGCGAGGTGAACTGTGATGACGGGTCGGCGGGATCCTGGAACTTCTCGAGAGGCTTCTCCAGATAGATAAGCTGGGTCATACCGTAGCTGGTGAAGCTGCCTCCAGAAGATGTGGCGGCACCGGTGCTCGTGGTGCGGGCGTAGTTGACGTTCGCGCCAACGGTGACCTTGCTGTTGATGGCGTGGTCGAGTTTGACCTTGGCGGTGAACTTTTCGTATCCGTTGTTCACGATAAGTCCCTTCTGGTCGAGGTATCCCATACTCATAAGGAGTTTCGTGCCCCTTCCTACACTGCTACGCAGCGATATGTTGTATTGTTGTGAGAAGGCGTTGCGGAGCATCTTCTTTCGCCAGTCAATGGCATTGCGGCCGTAGTCCTCGAGAGTCTTGGGAACATCCAGCTTGCCGTCACCATCGATATCCTTACCGAAATATTTATACTCGGTGTCGCCGCGCTCGAAGCGGTAGTTTATCCACTCCTGACCGTCCAGCATATCGATGTCGCGGGCAAGGGTGGTGATACCGAAGTTGGAATCGAAGGTTATTGCGGTCTTGCCGGCATTTTCGGCTCCGCTCTTGGTGGTGATGAGAATTACACCGTTCGCACCGCGTGAACCGTAAATGGCTGTTGCAGATGCGTCTTTGAGCACTTCGATTGACTGTATGTCGACAGGGTTGAGGAATGCCAGAGGGTCCGATGACGAGAGCGACATCGAAGATGTGGCGCCTTCATCCACATTGATATCCATCTGCATACCGTCGACTACCACCAGAGGCGTTGAAGCCGCATTGATGGAGTTGTTACCACGGATCTTGATGGAATAGCCCGAACCAGGCTCGCCGGACTGCGATGTGATGTTGAGGCCGGATACGCGTCCCTGCAGCGAGCCGAACACGTCGAACTGGTTGGCGCTGCGAATTTCGTCGGCCTTGACGGATGCAACCGCACCGGTAAGGTCGGCTCTCTGCTGCGAACCGTAGCCTATGACGACCGCATCTTCAAGACTGTATGCATCTGTCTGCATTGTGATGTCGAGGGTGCTCTGCTTTGAGATGAGCACACGTTCGTCCTGTAGACCGAAACAGCTGAAAACCAGAGTTTTGCCGGGAATGGACTTGATGCTGTACGCGCCGTTGGCGTCGGTGATGGTGCTGGTGTTCGTTCCTTCGTAGAAAACTGCAGCGCCGACCACAGGTTCGCCTGTTTCCTCTTTTACCTTACCCTTGATCACACTCTGCGCAAATGTCGGGAGCGTGATGCCGAGCAGGATGAGCATTGTCAGAATTCTTCTCATTTTGTGTAAAGCCAGTTTTGTGAGAGTATCGAGTAGCGGACCGTATTCAGTCTCGTCATACTGTTGACGAGGTCGGTATATGGTTCGTAGTAATTGTTGTATATGCCCTTGTTCGCGTCCACGTTGGACGGCTCAGGATTTGTTGCGGTGGGGTCGTTGTCCAGGTACTTGAACCAGGTCCAGCCGACGCAGGCGTTCGAGCGGAGAAGCCCGATGGTGAAGTTCTCGTAGTGCAGGCCGCGCGACTTCTGGTCGTGTACAATCCAGCCGTCACCACAGGTGTTGCCAAGGCCGGAATCCTCGCCCTTGGTGTAGAACTCTGTAATCATGAACGGAGCGTCGGCCCAGCTTTCCCAGCGCTGGATGTCCAGAGCGCGTACTTCCCACTGACCGTAGTAGTTGATCGAGACTATGTCGCAGTACTTCGCGCAGGCGCTGTAGACTGTCGAGAAGGTCTTGGATGTGCCGGAAAGGCGGCTTCCAAGGTACAGGTGGTTGGGGTCAGCCTTCTTGAGCACTTCGCTGACTATGCGGTAGTAGGTTTCGGCGACGTAGCCCACGAACTCGAGGCGGACGTTGTCGTTGATCTTGTCCTGCGATATGCCTTTTTCTGCGAGCCAGGCTACGGCAGCCTTGTGACCGTAGTCGTTTTCGTCCAAAGTAAGATATCCTGAAAGGTTGGCAAGGCGCAGCGGCATCTCGTTATCGGAGAAATAGCCGACCACGTTGGGGTCGTTCTTGTATTTCTCCACGAACGGGGGAATGTTCTTCTCGCAAAATGCTTTGAAGTCGGGGTGGAAAACGGGGATGCAACTGTTCGGATATGCGGTGTTGCCGGGATGATGCTCGGCTATGTTCAGGGCGTAGCCGAAATCGGACATTATGTTGAAGACGGGAGTGTATGTGCACTTGTGGTCTTCCGAAACACTGTTATAGTACTTGATGGCCTCTTCGTCGCCCCAGGCGCCGCTTCCGTGGAAGCCGTAACCGATGAGATCGTCCATCGTGGACTTGATCCAGGCGTTTTTGTCTGCCCATTTCCGTCCGAAATAGGTCCTGTTAACCCTTCCGCCACCCGGAGAGAGCGTAACGGCCGAGCATTCGATGTGAATCTTTCCGACCGGGTCGACAAGGACCCAGCGGCCGCGGTATTTGTCGGTGCGGAAGAAGCCGGTGGCTGCAAGGGTGGGGCCGGACTCCCAGCTTCCATATTTGTTCAGTTTGTCCGCTTTGGTGGGCGATACGCCGAGGCTGTCCACCGTGAGGGCCTTGTATTTGCCCCAGACTGCCTTGCTTACGTCATAGCCGCAGTCCCAGGCGGTATAAGCCCCGGCCTCGACTGTGATTTTGCCCTTGTCGGCTGGCAGAGGGCCGAGCACTGTAGTGTCATCAATCAGATTCTCTTCTCCATTAGCCTCGGGGTTGCAGGCGAGAATGGAAAAAGGAAGAATGACAAACAGAACTGGGATTATAAAACGCTTTCTCATAAACTATGTATTAATCTCCCCGAAAATTTTTTGTAATCGGAAATGTAATCGATTTCCCAATGGACGGTGCTGTACAAAGATTCCCCTGATTTTGCTGAATAATTGCCGCAGATATCAAAGTATATCTTGTTGTAGTTGTTCCCGTTCGTGCGCAGGTCAAAGCCGCCACCATTCTTGAGCGTGTTGGGCTTGTCCCTGTCGAATACCAGAGCAAAGCTGATTCCAAGGTCTCCGTATTCTTCAACTCTGCTGACACTGGTGTCTTTGGTATTCAGGCTGATGCGGTTCTCCCAGCCGTCGCTCAGGTCGTAGAAAGTATAGGGGAGGGAGTCCTTCCACGCCAGATTCGTCACGTATGTACCCTTTCCACGCCCTTCCAGACGCCTTTTGACGCAGAACATTCCGAATTTGGCGAGATAAAAGTCAACATCCTGCAGCATATCGTAACGGACGGAAATATTGACCCTTCCATTCTCGAATACCCATACTTTCGTGACATCCGCAAACGCATTGGGGATGACGTCCTCCGTATAGGCACGTGCAATCTTCGTGTGCTGCTCGATCTCGACCTTTTTTGCAGACCTCAGGTCAAAGACGGCATCCTCTGCGACTTCGACTCCGTCGATCTTAAAGGTGATCCGGCGCTTTCCGTCCTCGACACACATCAGTTCGTATCCGTGCAGAACGCCTCCGGAATATGTCTTGTCACCGGTCTTGCTGTCGTTCGTCTGTACAGCGGCTTCCGATTCACCGTTCAGGAAAAGGACTTCATCGGTATTGTCAGTGAAAGATGTCTCACCTGTTCTGGTCGCGGTCATAGGGGCGCCGACGCCCCAATTGTCATAGTTGTCGGGATATGTTCCTTCGTGATAGCCGTTGGAATTCCTGTAATAGAAAAGATGACGGATCCATTTTTCGGAGCCGTTGAGGCCCATATAAATTGCAAGCTCGTCTTCGCTGGTCTTCTTGACGAAAAGGCCGAAATCCTGTTTCTTGTCCAAGGTGAGTGACGACCCGTCAGAGAAGAGGAAGTTGATTGAACGCGCTTTGCTGACCATTCCGGTAAGGACAATGCCGTTCTGAGCGGCCGTCGAATCAATAACGAATGCCCGTTCGGACGTCCTGGTGGAATTGCGGTACCAGTATCCGTCATTTCCAACGTGCATATATTCGGTGCCAACGTGCCTGTAGGGAGTTCTCTCTCCGTTGACTTCCCAGTACCCGTCTTCTGATACCGTCACGAATCCGCCTTTGCCCTCTTCAAGGCTGGAGGTGGAGCCATTGGAATAGGATATCGTATATCCGTGGTCGTTTTTCTCGATTCCGGTTACGGAAGTGCCGGCGGGAAGAGCCTTGAAGAACTCCATTTCATTCTTCACCGGTTCGGGAGTCTTGTCCGTGAAGCAGCGTACTGCGCTTCCGTACGAACGCACGGCTGACGCGGCCGGCTTGAAATTGTTGTTGTAATAATGGAAATATTCGGCCATGCGGCTCTTGTTGTACCCGTATGCCGTCCAGGCGGATGCGGTATTCGTCGAGGCGTGCAGTTTGCCGTCCGAGTTCCACTTTACACCGTTGAAGGGATACCAGTGTATCCCGTCCATCACAAGCCCGGTGCCGTGTATCTCATAAGGAACGTCATTGAAGATGCCGCTGTCCATTACCCTGAACCCGGGAGGACAGGGATCATACATGGACTTTGATGTCCTGCTCCAAAGACTGTTGTCCTTGACGTCATTCCAGTCTCCCTCATCGGAATTCGAATAGATGAATTCGGCCGGATGGCTGATGGAATACTGAACTCCCATACCGCTCGTGTATGGTACTTTCTTGAACATTCCGCCGTTTTCTTCCTTGCCGTTGGTAACCATCTCAATGTTGTTCGTAGAATGCCCCGAGGGCCCGGGGAACGGATCTTTGCGCCCCCACTGGTATATGAAACCGCAGGATAAAGGATTGCCCTTTCCGGTTGCCAGGGCCCCGAGATTGCGGTCCATCAGACCTCCTTTTGACATTGTCGAATATCTGGCGGTTTGAATCTTTGTGGCGGGAATCCAGATGTGCCAGCTCCACAGGATGTCCCCTGTGTCATCCCTCACTGCAAGAAGCGCATTTCCGACTTTTCCTGTCGCCCGGAAGGTGACATAACCACTCTCATCATAGCTGACATCTGACACGATGCTTCCTTCGGCAGGCGATTCGGTCGAGTTGTCGCTTTCCCAAAGCACTTCTGCCGATGAAGGCGACAGCGTCTTTGAAGAATTGCCTTTGACCGCTTTGAACTTGTACCAGCCCGCATTGTACACAATGTAACAGTTTGCGGACTCCTGAGCGCAGAGGTCGAGGGCTGCAATCGGCTCCTCAGGATTGACATCCTCCTTTACCTCCGGATGAGAACAATCCGAAAACAGGAATAACGCCATAATGAGCAGCGACATTGAATGCCCTTTCATAAATGAAGAAGAATGTGGTTTTAACATCGCAAACATAAATAATGTCGCAATGAAAAAATTTCGCGTCAGTACGGAAAAATTTATAACCCGTACTATTTGCTCAAACTCCTCTTTCTGAACGAGAGAGGGGGCATATGATAGCAGTCTTTGAATTTCTGCGAGAAATAGCTCGCCGACTTGAATCCCGTCTTCTCCGAAATGTCGGCCACGCTCCAGTCCAGATTGTGCTTGAGCATATGGGCCGCCTTGTCAAGACGTATCGAAAGTATGAAGTCGTTGGGCGTCTGCCCGGACACTTCCTTGATTTTTGAGAACAGGACAGTACGGGACATTCCCATCTCCGAGCAGAATTCGGAAATGCCGAACGAGGTGTTGGCAAGATTTGCCTCCACGACGGCCTTCGCCTTGTCGTAAAGATGTTGGGTCATGATGGAGTAGGAGTCCTCCTCTTCTTCCTCTTCCGCCGCTTCTTTCTCTCTCCTTAAATATAGTACGGGCGCGAGTACGGCAATCAGTGCAAACAGGATGATGTACGAAAGAACGAACGGACGCCATTTCACTTTCAGGATCATTCTGGCATAAGGGCAGACGGATTCGTCTACACCTTTCGCCCTTACGGTCAGAGTGCTTGTTCCGGTGTTGCGCAACTGGAGCCTGAGGTTATAGTCTTCGCCCACGGGCGTCCACACTCCCGAATGTTCGTCAAGGGTGTATTCCAGGCTCACGAGGTCCGAACTTACATAATTGGTTACGGCAAGGCTGATGGAGACGTGGTCGCCGCGGCGGGCCGTAAGAAGTGCTGGGCATCTGATTTCCTGCTCTCCTCCAACCGATGCGCTCGCGAAGAGGATATCAAAGCGCCCTGGTGTACGGAAGAGGTTCTCGGCGCTGAAAGATGCCATACCCTGCGTGCTGCCGATGAACACGTCTCCGTCATGCGTGACGCAGAGCGCGTTTTCATATGTCGAGGGGAAAGGGAATCCGCTTTCGCGGCCGAGGTTTCGCATATATCCGCTGTCCGGCTCGAAGATGGTGAATCCGGCCGATGTGGCGAGGACGAGCTTCCCGCCGCCCGGGAGTTCCTTGATCGAGTTGATGCAGTCCGACGCCAGGGCCGAGTTGCTCTTGTCGAAGGTGCGGAAGGTTTCCGATTCGCCCTCGAAGAGGAAGAAGCCGCTGTCTCCGGTGCCTATCCAGAGCCGTCCCGACGAGTCGCGGAAGATGGCGCTGACGAACTTGCCGGGAGCCGTGTCTCCGCCATAGAAGGACAGCCTGCCGGATGCGATGTCGTACCGGCTCAGCCCGGATCCTCCTTCGGAGAACCAAAGGATGCCGTCAGAATCGAGCAGAAGGGTGGTGATGACCTTTATGTATTTCCTGTCCTTGAAGAGATTGCGTGCCTTGCCGCTGGCCGTGTCGAACAGGCATATGCCAGACTGTGTGGCAACGATGATGGTGTCGTTCACATAGGGGACAATGTCGCGCACGCGGTTTCCGGGTATGGTCGCAGGGTCGCCGTCGATGTGGAAGTAGCCGGTGGTCGTGCCTGTGTCGAGCGAGTAACTGAACAGACCGGCCAGGTCGGCGCCTACCCAGAGGGTGCGGCTCTCCTCGTCCAGATACAGGGCCTTGATGTGCTCCGCTTCGACGCCTGAACGCTTGTCTTTGAGTTGGAATCGCGTGAACCTCCCCGATGTGCGGTCAAGGTAATTGAGTCCGCCTTCGGTGCCTATCCACAGATTGCCCTCGGAGTCTTCGCACATCTCGCCGACAATAGGATTGACAAGCCCTTCTTCGGGTGAGACTGATGGCAGATAGCTTGTGAAGAGTTCGCGTTGCGGGTTGAAGTAGTTCACACCGCCGTAATAGGTTGCGACCCAGAGGGTCCCCTGACGGTCGCGACGTATCTTCCAGACAGAATCGCTGCCCAGCGAGTACGGGTTCCGCTGATCGCTGCGGAAGTGGGCGACCGTTCCGTCCGGACCTATGCGGTCCAGTCCTTTGATGGTGCCCACCCAGAGGTTGCCCTCTTCGTCTTCGCAGCAGCTGCGCACGAAATTCGAGGAGAGGGAACGGGCGCTGTCGGTGTTGTAGCGGAAGTTGGTGGTGGTCCCGTCTTTACTTATTCTGAAGAGGCCTTCGGTCCAGGTGCAGGCCCAGACATTGCCCTCGCTGTCGACATACAGGTCCGCGATTTTGCCGGCATCGAGCACTTTGCGCGGCCCGGAGCCGGGTTCCTTGAGGTAAACGCCGTTCTGGCGCGTGCCTATCCACAGGCTGTCACCGGTGAAGCGCAGCGACGTTACGGCCTGTCCCATCTCCAGACTGGTGTAAAGGCTGAAATTGCCTTCGCCGTCCATTGTGTAGATGTTCTCCAGAGCAGCAACGTACAGGCTCTCGCGGAAAGTGATTGCATTGATGCAGGGGCAGCGGAAATAACTGAATACGCCGGTTGAAGTGTCGAGGCAGCCGACGTTGTCCGCTATTACCATATACAGGGTGTCCGCGCCGTTTCCGGTCACGGAGGAGATTACGTTGTTCAGGATTGTTCCGCCCTGCTGGGAGGAGGGGCGGAATACGTTCACGCTGCGGCCGTCATAGCGGTTCAGACCATCTTTCGTCGCTATCCACACTACGCCAAGGCTGTCGGTGAAGATATCATTGGCAGTCGTATGAGAAAGCCCCTGCTCGACTGATATCCTGCTGAATGACGGGGCCGGTGCCACCGTCGCATAGCATATCCGGGCGGCCGGAAGAAGGGCCGCCGCGCATAAAACGGCAATGGACAGGAATCTTTTCATGACTACTTCTTGACGATCGCTATTGACAGTTCATACAGAAGGTACAGAGGCAGGAATACTACGGTGAGCGTGAACGGGTCGCCCGAAGGTGTGATGAGGGCTGCAAGTGCCATAAGCACGACAACGGCGTGACGGCGGTATTTCTTCAGGAAATCCTTGTGCAGGATTCCCAGCGCCGACAGCGCCCAGGCAAGCATAGGCATTTCGAACACGACTCCCATCACGAATATTATCCCCAGGAAGTTGCCTATGTAGGAGTTCAGTGAAATCTGGTTCACGATGGCTCCTGCACCTATCTGGTATTCGGCGAGGAAACGGAAAGTCAGCGGGAATACTATGCAATATCCTACGGCACAGCCTATGTAGAAGAGGGCAGTGCCGGAAGCAAAAGCTTTCCGAACTGGCTTCTTCTCGTTATCATAGAGGGCCGGGCGCACGAAACGCCACAGCTCGAAGACCAGATAAGGGAACACCAGCACCAGCGAGAGCCAGAAGGCAGTGCTGATGTGCGTCACGAACTGCGCCGTGACGTTGATGTTGATGATATCGACCGAGAACGGTTTGGCAGCGGCTCCCAGACCCGCAAGCGCGAGCCAGCGGTAAAGGAAGAAATCCGAGGTCGTAGGCCCCAGAATAACCGGATCGAAAATGTGCGGAAGGGCAACGAAACACCCTACCAGAACAACAGCAAGCGCGATGACGACCCGAAGAATGGACCACCGCAGTTCTTCGAGGTGGTCCCAGAAGGTCATCCCGGCCATTATTCCTTGGGCTTTTCCTCTGACTTGCCGGCTTCGTCAATCTCTTTGTCGACCTCGTTGAGACCTTCCTTGAAGCTCTTGACGCCTTTCCCAAGACCCTTCATCAGCTCGGGAATCTTCTTTCCACCGAAGAGAAGAAGGATGACAAGAGCGAGCAGGATAATCTCTCCGGCTCCGATATTCTGAAGAAACAGCAGATGATTCATAATGGTCAGTAATTGTATTATCGTTGCAAGATAGACATTTTTGTATATATTTGCGCAAAATTTAATGAATTATGAAAGAGAATCGTCTTGCAAGCAAAATCGTCATCGCAGCTGCCAGCGTCCTCGCGGCAGGCGGTGCCGTCCTTTCGGTTATCCAGCTCGTGAACTCACTCAGGTACGGTTTTGACTACTATACCTTCATCCCTGCAGTGCTGTACATAATCTGCTTCGCCGATCTTGCAATTTATGCGTTCTCGGGTATCATCAAGTCAGGGACTGCTTTCAAATTCGTGCTTCTGAGCTATGCATTTGTGGTAATTGTCACAGGCCTTCTGATGCCTCCCGTATTCCCTCAGGGAACGAAGTTCATATTTATGGCGCTTTCCGCCCTGGTCGTTGCCGGACTTGCCGGATTCAACTTCCTCTGGTACAAGGTTGTCCTCAGCAAGGTATTTCTCACTTTCGCATATTTCGCCGAACTGGCTTATGCGTATGGCGCACTCACCGGCAATCCTATGGCTATGGAAGGTGATATCGTAGCTCAGCTTTCGGTGTTCATCCGTCCCATTCTCCTCAGCACAATGGCCGTCTGCTATCTGGCCAGGATGTACGAGAAGGCGCACGAAGCGAAGACCGAATAGAGCGCTAATACACCCGGTTCCCCTCGGTATCAATCAAATAGTAGTTTCCGCCCCTCGAGACGCGGAAGAGCCCTGCGTTTGTCAGCGTCGGCCTTTCGTCGGAATAGGTTACGCTGATCGATTCTCCGTCCGGCGTCGCTATGCGGTAATAGCCGCCTGACTGGTACGAATAATACCCGTTCCAATATGCTGAGGGCTCGGTTTCGGAATAGATGTTTCCCATTCTGTATCCGTCGCTGGTGTACAGATACCACCAGCCGCTCTTGTACACCGCCACCGCATCGCTCATAGTAGGATTGACGATGTCGCCGTAAACCCCGGTCTTGTTTCCGTCCGGGTCGATCAGATACTGCCATCCGCTACGCTCCACGATGTAATAGCCTGTGTGTATTAGCCATATTTTGTCGCCGTATGTGATCTTCGTCCTTCCGCGGTAGATGTACACGTAGCCGTTGAGGCGGACGTAGTCGCCGTTCCAGAGGTCCTGCATTTCCTCCTCGCAAACCACTGTCGAGCGGAGCACGACGCGGTGGTCGTAATCGTAGAAATAATCGTATCCTTCTTCGTGGAAGACCTGTGCGTTTGCGGCAATGGACATCATAAGACCAGCCAATGCCAATAATATGCGTTTTGTCATAATCTTGCGTTTCGAAAATACTTTTCAAGTTTTATGCCTGTGAAGCGGAGTTCAAAGTTAAGAAATAATTATATTTGCGGTAGTGACCTGAAAAATACAGCCTTATGAAATTTAAAGCATTGTTCGCAGCTGCTGCGCTGCTGGCCGCTTCCGGGCTCGCCACAAATGCGCAGACTTACATCGTAGATGTCCCCGGGATGGACTACACCATCGCCCATACCGACAAATACTTTGTCCCCGGAGGGATAGTCTCCCAGATGGACAAAGCCATCTCGAAGCACACCGATGACACCCTTCACCTGGCCAATGGCACGCAGGTGAAATTCGTCTCTCTGGGCTTCGCCGAAAAGGAAAGGAAGAAACCTGCCGAAATCAGATATCAGGGCAAGACATATTATGTGTATGCCCGCGACCTCAAATTCTCCGAAAAGAATGCAAAAGGTGTGAAAGACCCCCTCAAAGAGGTCGATTTCAGCCCTGCCAGCCGCGAACTAAAATATGTCGATGCGGACGGACACGAGCAGGTCAAACTCGCCAATACCATTGACAGGCATTCCGAGGACGGCCACAACCTTTATGGCTTCGACAACATCAAGGCGATGCTGTTCCTTCTTGTCATGGCTTATGCGCTGCTGGGATTGGGCTTCCTTTTCAAGAAAGTGCGTCCCATAAAGTACATTATGCTCACGCTCTCCGCCTTCGCTCTTACCGGACTGCTGGTGGCTGAAATATGGACCATCTTCCGTCTGGGAACCGATTTTACCTGGTGGATGGATCCGGATATCCTGCCCAAGAAGACCTGTATCCTGCGCAGCGTGCTCCTGCTGGCGGCCGTTTTCGCCCAGTTCTGGTCTGCGAACCTGTTCCAGGCCCTGATCGATTACGGGCGGAACGACAAGACCGAGTTCAGCCATTTCACCATTCTGGTCGTTATGGGCATTGCCTTCATCCCCGTGGTGGTAGGTTCGTACTTTCTGGTAAATTGGATTACCGGTTATGACAGCGCCACGGCCGACCTCGATCTCCTTTACAAGACCTGGCTTCTCTGGGGCGTCATTGTTTTCGGAGTCCTTCTGATAGCGTCAATAATTGCGAGCGCACTCGAATACAAGTGGCTCGGCATAGTGGTCGGCCTGTTCTATACCGTATTCTGGATAGGCACCGCTGCGGTGCTGTTCATCCTCTTCGCCGCTTTGATCAAGCTTGCGATTGCCGTTCTGCTTCAATTCTTCGTATTTGCATTCCTTTTGAAATTCGCCGGCAGCGATTTTGTCAAGGACATGGCGTCGGGCAGCTCGTCATCGCAACCCGTTACAATGTATTATGATGCCGACGGCCACGCGCATAACAACGCTGTCGATGCAGAGTATGCGAACAAGGCTATCGCAGAGCGGAAGGCAAACGAATAGGCTCACGCCCCGGAAAGGGGACAGTTTCAGATGGTAATGAACGGGAAGCGTTCGGCGATTTTCACCGGCTTCCCGTTTTCCATAAAGCAATGGACGCTTTCGCCGGTGAACACCAGTTCTCCTCTTACCTTCATCTCGTAGGCCAGGGTAAGCTTGAGGGGTGAAAGATCTTTCACTTTCACGTCAATTTCAATTTCGTCCTTGAAGGTCGTCATCTTCCTGTAATTGCAGGAAATGCTGATGACGGGTGAGACTATACCTTCGGCTTCCATACGCTCGAAGCCATAGCCGAGGCGGTCGAGCCAGTCTATTCTGGCCTCTTCCATAAAACGGACGTAATTCGAGTGGTGGGTGATGCCCATTCTGTCGCACTCGTAATATTTCACCTGGTGAACGTATGCCATAGGAAATTGCTTTTTGCGGGGAGGGTCTTTTGCATCAAAGCATCCGCCTGATGCCGATATATCTCTTTGCGTTTCATTCTATTCGTGTGCGGGACAGTAGTTGTAGCCGAGAATGTCCAGAATCTTTGTCTGGTGGGCGTCGATGCTATGAACAAAGCGCTCGAA
>JAGHTP010000088.1 GCA_018065265.1 Candidatus Cryptobacteroides aphodequi
CTATTTGATGCGCACGGCTCTGATGGTCTGGCCATAGCAACGGGCGTCATCCGCGGTATAGGCGCCGTATTCGTCGGCATTAAGCTGGTAGGCAGGGCCGTAGCCGCTGGGTCGCTGGCGGGGAGTCGAAGTCCAATAGAAGCAATAAGTGCCGAAGCCATCGGTGTCGCCCTTATATTTCGAGCCGGCGGCGGGGATGAAGATGGTATTGCCGGTAGCCTTGCTTGTGACATTGAAGCCGTTCACTCCGTCAAGCGTAGTCCACTCCCAGGAATAGTTCGACTCGTTGCAAAGGGCTTCTGCCTCGGCAAGAGTGGGCATTCTCCAGTCCTTACCCCAGCGGAGAGTCGCGACATCGTCCTCGGCGTCCAGCACGGTCTTGCCATCGGTGGAATTATATTTTGTCATTCCGCGATCGGGAGCGGCGTTCATATCATACACACCCCAGGCATAGTCGCCTTCGGCGGTCCAGTCGTAATTGGTTTTCGCGGCAGTTTCACCCCAGGCGAAGTAATCTCCGGCTTCGGAAGCCTTGGTCGCACCTATGTTCATCGTCGCCCAAAGAACGTCCATTCCCATATCCACGGCTTCGTACTCTGGAGCAAGAGGGCCGGGATCGGATGAAGAGCGGGGATCGGACTGACAGGCAGCAAGGCAGAGCGCATAGGCTGCCACAGTAATGGCTGAGAGGTAATTTTTCATACTAACTGTGCTAGATTCGTACAAATATACGCAAAATAATATGTATCTTCGTGCGATTTATGGGCAAGGAACAGGATATCCTCCGCAGACAGGAAACTGCGATGGAATATTTCCGAAAGGGTTACAATTGCTGTCAGTCGGTGCTTCTGGCTTTCAGCGATATCACCGGACTCGACGCTGACGCCCTTGCGGCTGTCGGATGCGGGCTCGGAGGCGGAGTGGCCAGAATGCGCGAAGTCTGCGGAAGCGTTTCGGCAATGGCCATCCTCGCCGGATTCATCTCCCCCGCCGCACAAAGCCCGGTTTCCGGCTCCGAAATCTCCCTTGCTACGGGCAACGCCTCCAGAACCACCCCGGAGGCCGGCACTTCCTCCACCGCACTCCACGAAAGCCGCAAGGCCTGCTACAGCCTCGTCCAGAGCCTCGCTTCAGAATTCCGCGAGCAGAACGGAAGCATAGTCTGCCGCGAGCTACTGGGCCTTCGCGCCGGAGCCGCGCAGAACCCCGAACCCGCACAGCGCACCGAACAGTATTATCACGCCAGGCCCTGCGAAAGGCTTGTTGGAGATGCAGCGCTCATCTTCGCACGCTACCTTTATAAAGACAACAACTGAAACCAAAAATATCATTATTTAAAAGTATGATTTACACAAAAGAAGTGCAGCAGATGTGCTGCGTAACTAAAGGCGCCAACCACGCCAATGCTCCCATCCCCGAAGAGGGCAAGTGGGTGCATGCCAAAGAAATCAAGGACATCTCCGGCCTCACACACGGTATCGGCTGGTGCGCTCCTCAGCAGGGTTGCTGCAAACTCACACTCAACGTCAAGGACGGCATCATCGAGGAAGCTCTCGTCGAGACCCTCGGATGCTCGGGTATGACCCACTCTGCAGCAATGGCTTCCGAGATCCTTCCCGGAAAGACCCTTCTCGAGGCCCTCAACACCGACCTCGTATGTGATGCCATCAACACCGCTATGCGCGAGCTCTTCCTCCAGATCGTTTACGGCCGCACACAGAGCGCCTTCAGCGAAGGTGGTCTGCCCATCGGCGGAAGCCTCGAGGACCTCGG
>JAGHTP010000115.1 GCA_018065265.1 Candidatus Cryptobacteroides aphodequi
GGTTACATAGCGGAACATCCCGCCTTTGGGCAGATAATGTGCATTGTCGCCCGGTTTGCGAAGATGGCGGATAATCGAGTCGGAAGATATGTTCACGTACATTCCGAATGCGAAGACCAGAGTTCCGGCGATGAAGCGCGGGTCAAGCAGCCAGTCGGGCGTGTACATCCCCTCGGGAGCGAAGTAGAAGAGCCAGCCGCCCTGCACGAGGGCGTTGAGCGAATTGAAAAGCACGCTCATCACTATGATTGACAGAGGCATACGGCCTTTGCCGCGTATCAGCAGCGGAAAGATGAACGAGCGCTGGAAATAATGCGTCTCAAAGATGATCAGCATCACCAGGGGAGCCACTTCGCCTCTGCGGTCCGAGGCGAGCCAGAGCGCGAGCATCAGGAAGAAAACAGGGCACTCCATCAGCATCCAGCCCAGGCGGTTGCCTATGGTCGGGCCCCACTTGCGCGTATAGAACTTACCATAACCGGCATCAACGAAAAAGAGGCTGACAAACACGACCGCCGCTACGACGGCCATCACAATCAGGAAAATATTGTACTCCTGCAATGTCGGCATAATCGCATTATTGTTTGAGAACGCTAATTTAGCCATTATTTGTTTAAAAAATCGAATCGGCCCGATGGCGGATATGTTTTTCTACCCGAGCGGAGTTTTACGACTTTGGGGCCCTTTTTCGGAAAACTCGGGGCTGTCGAGCGGAGTTTTACGACTTTGAGGCCCTTTTTCGGAAAACTCAAGGGCTACACACATCGTTTTTAATGTGATCCGCTATATGGGCGAAAATTCGTAAAATTGTATTCTGATATGAGCGAGTTCGATTTCATCACCGGAAAACTGCCACGCCTGCCCGTGCTGGAAATGGCATCGCGCGTGAACGAGTGTCTGGCGGAAAGGAACTCGCTTGTCATTACCGCGCCGCCCGGTGCCGGAAAATCGACCATCCTCCCGATGACCATCCTATCCGCTCTGCCCGAGGCGGCACCGGAATGCGATGATGCTCTGCCCGGAACCGAACCGTTGAGCGAGGGCGCCCTACATCCCGGGAAGATCCTGATGCTAGAACCCCGCCGTCTTGCTGCCAGACAGGTGGCGCACCGAATGGCTTCGCTGCTTGGCGAGCCCGACGGCCGCACCGTAGGCTACAGGATGCGCTTCGAAAGCCGCACCTCGGCACAAACACGAGTAGAAGTCATTACCGAAGGCATCCTTTCGCGCCTTCTGCTGGACGATCCGGCTTTGGAAGGCGTTTCGGTCATCATCTTCGACGAATTCCACGAACGAAGCCTTGCGAGCGACGAGGCCCTCGCCCTGGTACGGTCGGCCCAGAAAGTCCTGCGACCCGATCTGCGCGTTGTGGTGATGTCCGCCACCATTGACGCCGGCCCCATCTGCCGTTTCCTTGACGCCCCTCTTCTCGAAAGCCGTGGGCGAATGTTTCCGGTGGACGTGCGCTGGGCCGATGCCGACTGCGACCCGCGCAACTGCGTAGAAGAGGTAGCAAGGGCTGTGGCGCGTGCCTGCCGTGAGGCCGAAGGCGATGTGCTTGCATTTCTCCCTGGCGAGAGTGAGATCAGACGATGTGCTTCGATCCTCGACGGACGCATCGAAGGAACGGACATTCTTCCGCTTTACGGCCTGTTGCCATTCGACGCGCAATGCCGGGCTGTTGAACCTTCAAAGCCGGGAAGGCGAAAGGTGGTGCTCGCCACTTCGGTCGCCGAAACTTCCATCACCATAGAGGGCGTGAAGGTTGTTGTGGACTGCGGACTAAGGAGAACACAGGTGTTCGACCCTCAGAGCGGCCAGAGCCATCTCGATACCCTGCCCGTCAGCCTGGATATGGCCGACCAGCGTGCCGGACGCGCAGGAAGAACCTGCCCCGGAGTGTGCTACAGGCTCTATCGCGAAGCATCTGCACGGATGATGAAGGCCTCGCGCACCCCCGAAATACTTGAAACCGACCTCGTGCCTCTGGTTCTTGACCTTGCGCTTTGGGGCGATGCCGATTCTCTGGAATGGCTCACGCCTCCGCAGGACTGGAAACTCGCCCAGGCACGAAGGGTCATCGCTTCTCTGGGTGCCACCGACTCTGACGGCCGCATTACGCCACTTGGCCGGCGCCTGGCCAAAATGCCCTGCCATCCGCGTCTTGCCGCAATGCTCGATGCCGCCGCTTCGGAGCGCATTGTTTCGGACAGTGGCGCCTCGACCTGCGACCCCTCGGATCGCACCGCTTCGGATTGCTGCGCCACCACGTCCCGCGGGGCCCTGGCCGCAGATCTGTGCGCCATTCTCGAGGACCGCGACCCGCTTGCCGGCACGGAGGCGGGAACCGATATCGACCTTCGCGTATGCGCACTTCGCGCTGAACGCGGCCGGGGAGGCTCGTCCGCCCGTTGGAACCGCACGATTGCGGCAGCACGTCAGTACCGCGCAATCATAGGCGTCGCGCAGGATGATTCCGACCCCGATCCGTTCGAAGAAGGGGCCCTTCTCGCATCCGCATACCCCGAGAGGGTGGGGAAGAGTTGTGCCGATGCGCGCTACCAGCTTGCGGGAGGAGAGATAGTCCGCATTGACCGCGAAGACCCGCTCGGTGCCGAGGAGTGGATAGTCGCTGCCTCCGCCAATGTGCCCAAGGGCGCTGAAGGGCGGATTTTCCTTGCCGCAAGGCTGCGCGCTTCCGACCTGCTTCCGCGCGCCAGAGTAAGCGAAAAAGTGGAGTGGAATACCACAACGCAAAGGGTGGAAGCCGTGCGCGAATGGCGTGTTGGCGGACTTCTGATAGAGTCGAAACCTCTTCGCGACGTGCCGCAGGAACGCTTAGCCGCTGCCACGAGCGATGCGGTGCGCCGATACGGCGAATCTCTGCTCGATTGGAATGACGATGTGGCTCTGCTGCAGCGCAGGGTGGCTGCCGTGGCCGGGTGGCATCCCGAGCTCGGGCTACCGGACCTCTCGACCGCCGCTGTCCTGGAACGCGCCGGAGAATGGCTGCCGCTCTTCGCTGGAAGCGCGCGCAGTGCCGCTGAACTGAAGCGGATCGATCTCTGCGCGGCCCTTTGGTCAACGCTCAGCTATGAGCAGGCGAAAGAAGTGGAGAGATTGGCTCCATCGCACATAAGCGTGCCTTCGGGCAGCAGCATAAGGGTTGAATACCGCCAGGGAGCGGATGCCCCGGTTCTGCGTGTGCGTCTGCAGGAGTGCTTCGGACTTGTCGATACGCCCCGCGTTGATGGCGGGCGGCGGAGTGTGCTTATGGAACTGCTCTCGCCAGGATTCAAACCCGTTCAGCTGACGAGCGATCTTGCAAGCTTCTGGAGCGGAACCTATTTCGAAGTGCGCAAGGAACTGCGCCGTCGCTATCCCAAACACTCCTGGCCGGACAACCCGCTCGAAGCGAGCGCCGTGAGGGGAGTTTCAAGGAAAAAATAATTAACTTTGACCCGCTCAAAGCACATAAATAATATGAAACGCATAGCAATAGTTACAGGTGCGTCCAGCGGAATGGGACGCCAGTTCGCCGTTACGGCGGCCGATCACGTATCGTTCGATGAATTGTGGGTAATTGCCCGCCGCGCTGACCGTCTTGAGGAACTCGCGGCCGAACTCAAGGACAAAACCAAGGTCGTTCCCGTGCCTATGGACCTGGAAGACAGCTCGTTCGCTCAGAGCATCGAAGAGCGCATCTGCGCCGAGCAGGCCGAGGTTGCGTTGCTTGTCAACGCCGCCGGATTCGGGAAATTCCTCGCTGTTGCCGACGTGCCCAGGGAAACCGCTGACCGTATGCTCGCGCTCAACTGCCGTGCGATGATGGATATGTGCTACACCTGTTTGCCGCATATGGCTGCGGACGGCCGCATCCTCAACATCGCTTCGGTCGCCGGATTCCAGCCGGTTCCGTATATATGCGAGTACGCGGCCAGCAAGGCCTTCGTGCTCTCGTTCAGCCGCGGTCTGTGGAAGGAACTCCGGCCGAAGGGCATCACCGTCACCGCTCTATGCCCTTACTGGACAAGGACCGAGTTCTTCGATGTCGCACGCAAAAAGGACGGCGAGCAGATAGTCAGCTACTTCAATGCAATGTATGAGCCCGCCGACGTGGTCGCACGCGCGTGGAGAGACCTCCTCAAGGGCCGTGACATAAGCACGTTCGGCTTCATCGCCCGTGCACAGATAGTGCTCGTCAAACTTCTTCCTCACCGCCTGGTGATGAAGATATGGTGCTCGCAGCAGGGGATACGCTCGTAGGCAATGGAATACAGAAAGCAGATAAAGGCTCTTGAGCAGTACATTTCCTCGCTTGAGCAGATAAAGGAGGCCCTCATCGAAATAGAGGACACCGTCTGCAGCATCGAGGAGGGCATCACAGATATTGACAAAGCTCTGCCTACCGATGACGCCATAATGGCTATGCCTGACGGCGCAGCGCGCAAATCGGCCATCAAGGCCGTGGACCTTGTCAGCAAAGCGTTCGGCCTTGTTGACGAACTGATAGGCCCGCCTGACGATTCCCTTACGGGCGAACCCGAGGGCACGGCCTTCTCGCCACAGGCTCGGGGGAGCAGCACGATGTCCTGGGAACAGGTGCTCGCATCAGTCCAGAACAAAGGAAAGAACAGCGCAAGCTAGAAAAATACCTGGCGATATATTTTGTTAAAATATTTGCGCGAGTTAAGCTAAATACATATAATTGCGGCAATGCTTGCTAGACTAAAGCAAGCATTATTGCAACAGTATGGTTATTGACAGCTTTTTAATAGAAAAAATTGCTGCGAATGATGGCCGAGAAAAATCCACGCAACCGAAACGGCAGTCAAAGAACCGGGCCGGATGAATCACTTCACCCGGCCCGATTATCGTCAATTGATTTTTGCGAAAAGTGAGGAAGGTCTGCAATTCTGTGGACCACCTTCCGCGGCGTATTTTCGTAACAAATTGATTATTACCCCCTTGCGAAATTAGAGTGTGGAAGGTCCTCCACATTTTTACCGACCTTCCGCGGGTTGGTAATTTAGTGTGTGCATAGGCGAAGATGGGAGCAGGGCGGCAAGCTGCTGCGCGGCGGCGCGCGGGGACCGCGCGCAGACGATGGCGCTGACTACTGCAAGCCCGTCCGCCCCGGCCGCAAGGACGGCCGGTGCGGTGGCGGCATTGATGCCGCCAATCGCTACAATAGGATGGCGGGAAATCTCCGCCGCGCTGCGCAGCCCCTCTATGCCGAACGGCCGGGCAGTGTCAGTTTTTGTGGAAGTGGCAAATACGGGCGAAACGCCTATGTAGTCCACGTCCAGGGCGTTGGCTTCGCGAACCTGCGCCATATTCTCAACGGACAGGCCGATGATTTTGCCGGGCCCGAGGAGCGCCCTGGCCGTTTCGTAGGGCATATCGCTCTGGCCTATGTGAACACCATCGGCGTCGCACGCAAGGGCCACATCCACGCGGTCGTTGATTATCAGCGGCACGCCGAACGGTGCCAGCGCTTTTTTCAGGCGTATGGCCATCTCTATGAATGCGCGGGTGTCAAGATGCTTTTCGCGGAGCTGGACCATAGTCACGCCGCCGCGTACTGCTTCCAGAACAATTTCTTCCAGGCTGCGTCCCTCCGCAAGGCCGCTGTCTGTTACCAGATATAAACCAAGTTGACGACGGTCCATCTTTTATCTTTCGGGAAGGACTTTGAAAACTTCTATCACACCGTCAGCTGCAATGCGTGTGCTGAGAGAAAGCTCGGAAGCCTTCAGCTGTGCGGCCAGAATGAAACGCGCACGGGCGGCGCCGTCGGCTTCATCTGCTGCGCTCCCGCCTGTTCTTTCAGGAAACCCGCCCTTCGTGGCTCCCTCTCTCGTGGCTACACAGGGCGCTGCACCGGTGCATCGTATGACCGCCGGGGCGCCTTCTTCGTATGCAGACGGTACGCCTGGTTCGATTATCGCCGCGGCCCGAACTATGGCCTGCAGTTGGGCCTCCTTGACCACATAGCAGCCGTCAACCGCCGCTCCTGCCGCAGCCCCGGCCGCAACATCCTTTGCAGCCGCATTTCCGGTGGCAACGCGCCTCAGGAGTTGCTCCAGGCTGGGATTGTCCTTGCGATAGACGGCCCGGCCGGAGCGCAGCGCCGCCTCTTTGTTTTCAAGCCAGTTGTCTGCCATTATTCTTCGCTCTTACACCATTTCTCCAGCCAGTCGAAGAACTCCCTCTGCCAGTAGATGGCGTTCTGGGGAGCGGTGATCCAGTGGTTCTCTTCGGGGAAAACAATCAGTTTCGAAGGCACGCCCATCATCTGGGCTGCGTTGAATGCCGCCATACCCTGCTCGTAGGGGATGCGGAAGTCGAGCATTCCGTGTATGCAGAGAATGGGAGTGTCCCACTTCGTGACTTTCTTGTCGGGCGACTGGGCATACTGGCGAAGGGCAGCGGGAAGGCTGGAGTACGGGGCTCCGCCCTGCTGTATTCCGCCCCAGCTTTCGCCTTTACCAAGGCCTCCGTTATCCCAGTTCGTGAACCAGCTCTCTTCGGTCGTGTACCACATCGCGTTCACATCGAAAATGCCTGCGTGAGCGATGAAGCAGTCGTAAAGCCCGTTATGTATGCCGGCCATATTGTAGACCGAGAATCCGCCGTACGAGGCGCCCACGCCTGCAATCTTTCCGCACCAGCTCTGGCTCTTCGCCCACTTTGCCGCCAGCATATAGTCCTGCATATTGAGGCCCTGGTAGTCGCCGCTTATCTGCTCCTTCCAGGCCTGGCCGAAGCCGCTGCAACCGTGTCTGTTGGGCAGGAGCACGACATAGCCCTGCTCTGCCATCAGGCGGAAGTTCCATCGCTTGCTCCAGCTCTGGTCAAGACAGCTCTGCGGCCCACCGTTGAACATCTCGATGACAGGGAATTTCCTGCCCTCGACAAAATGCGAGGGGTAGAGCACCCAGCACTGGAGCTTCTCGCCCTGGGGCGTATCGAGCCAGATGCTTTCCTGACGCACGTTGCCAAGGCGGCTCAGTTCCTTGCGGTTGGTGAAGCTGAGCTGCTCGTAGCCGTTGTTGCCGTTCGGCATACAGATTACCGCCGCTATCTCGGTAGGGAACATCATGCTCTCGTAGGTGCACAGGATGCGGTATTCTCCAACTTTGTCCTCGGTAAGGGCGAATGCCTGCCCGAAGTTGAAAAGCCAGCTTTCACGTGTGAGACGGGTCCATTCGCCGGTCTTCGCATCGGCGCGGTACAGCCCCTGGATGCCTTTTTCGGTAGCGTTGAATATTATCTGACGGCTGTCGGGAGCCCAGAAGATTCCGCTGGCGTCGGCATCGAGTCCGGCGGCAAGACGCCTCGCCGCGCTGAGAGGAAAGTCGCCGTACTGCCCGTCCGTACATTCGGGGCGGGGAAGAGCATCGGCCACCATCAGCCTCTGCTGGTCGGCTTCGTAGCCGTCGCGTTCCATGCTTATCCAGGCAAGATGCTCGCCGTCAGGGCTCCAGACAGGGTCGGTATCGTATCCGCCGCCGAAAGTGACCTGATTGGTCGCTCCGGTAACTATGTCGTAGATGTAGATGTCGGTATCGGTGCTGAATGCGTAAGCGGCGCCGCTCTTCTTGCGGCAGCTGTAGGCAATGTAGCGTCCGTTAGGGTTGATCGAGAGCTGCTCCAGTCCGCCGAAAGGCTCGGTCGGCAGTTCGTAGGGCTCGTCGCCAAGGATGTCGAAGCTGGTCAGCTCGCTGATGATCCCGTTGCCCGGGGCTGATACGAACGTGCGCGGAGTTTCGGTCACCCAGTGGTCCCAGTGACGGTACATCAGGCCTTCCGTGCTGTAGGCGTTGGCCTTGTCGAGGTCGGGGAATTCGCGTTCCGGAGTGGATACGGGCCCGGGAATGGTGCTCGTGTAGATGATAAAGGATTCGTCTGCTGCAAGTGCGAATTCGCCCACGCCGGCTTTCACCTCGCTCATCTTCTCCCGCTTGCCGAGCTTCGCCGTTCCCTTAGCCGAGACGCGGAAGGCGGCGCGCCAGATCTGTCCGTTCTGTATGAACCAGACGTGGCTTCCGTCAGTGCTCCAGCGTGCGTTCGAAATGCTTGACGCATAGGTGGTGAGCCGCTGCGAGTCGCTTCCGTCAGCCTTGCAAAGGTAAAGGTTGCGGCAGCTGCGGTTTTTTTCGATCGAGGAGTAGCTGACTCCGTAGAGTATGTATTTTCCGTCGGGGGAGAGTTGCGGGTCGCTCAGATAGCCGAGTGTGTGGAGTATTTCAGGGGTGAGGGCCGTGTCGGCGAACTTGGCGCCGGGGCGGCCGATGTAGCCTTCTATCTCGGCATTGCGTTTCTTTACTGTTTCCATAATGGATTCGATGGCACATCCGCAGGCGTATCCGCCGGCAAGGCAGACAAGCAGAATGCCGATTATTGTCAATACACGTTTCATGATATCTTGCTGTAGTCCTGAATTTCGTATTTATTCTTTCGCAGTTCGCGCACGAGAGGCTCGTTGACGCTCTGACTGAGGTCGCTGTCGGCTTCAAGAACCTTCTGGGCGTAGGCGCGCGCCCGGCTGAGGATGAGTCCGTCCTTTGCCAGCGAGGCGATGCTCAGGTTGACGGGGAGGCCGCTCTGGGCCGTTCCGGCCAGGTCGCCCATTCCTCGCATCTTCATATCCTCTTCGGCTATTTCGAACCCGTTCTCGGTACGGCACATCAGGTCGAGCCTGTCCTGTGCGTCCTTGCCCGTTTTGGGGTCGCGGATGAGGATGCAGTACGACTTCTCCGCGCCACGTCCTACGCGTCCGCGGAGCTGGTGGAGCTGGCTCAGACCGAACCTCTGGGCCGATTCTATCACCATCACCGAAGCGTTGGGCACGTCCACGCCTACCTCTATCACCGTGGTGGCCACGAGTATGTGGGCGCGGCCTTCGGCGAATGCACGCATATTCATCTCCTTGTCTTCGGGCCGCTGCTGGCCGTGAACTATGGCCACGCGGTAGCCGTCCTTCTCGGGGAAGCGTTCCACTACTTCTTCGAAGCCGCGTTCGACGTTCGAGATGTCCATCTTGTCGTTTTCGAATATCATCGGGTAAACGATGAACGCCTGCCTTCCGCGCGCAATCTCTCCTTTTATGAAGTGGTACATCGACACCTTCTTGCCGTGCCCAATGCAGATGGTCTGCACCGGCTTGCGTCCCGGGGGCATTTCGTCAATCACGGAAACGTCAAGGTCGCCGTAGACGGTCATTGCGAGAGTGCGGGGGATGGGAGTGGCGGTCATTACCAGCACGTGCGGCGGGATGCGTGTGCCAGCTTTCGCGCCCCGGCCTTC
>JAGHTP010000103.1 GCA_018065265.1 Candidatus Cryptobacteroides aphodequi
ACCCGTGTGTAATAAGGCCTTCTGGCACACCAACTTTTGGAGCCGTGTGGAAGAAAGGGCTTTTCCACCCCAGTCAAATGCCAATGGGATAGGAAGGTCTGCGGGATTGTCACCACCGCCGCGCAACAACGAGGCGTGGCGGTTACAGGCACGGCTGCGGGTGGCTCTGAGGGACTGCCCTCCTCGCCGCGCCTGTTGCCCGGTCGGGACCTTCCTTGAAAAAGGCTGAAATCAAGGAAGGTGGTGATTCCAAGAGGAGGACCTTCCTTGAGAAAAGGCCCCGATTAAGGAAGGTGCCAAGACGGGGAACTGAACACTCCCTCGCGTGCGCGGGCACATGCGTGTTTGCGTATGTGCGCGAAAATGAATATCTTTGCGCGCTGCGCAATAATGTTGTGCAAGCAAGTGAAATCACATAGTTATGAAACATCTGAACATCGTTTTAGCCGCAGTGGCAGCCATTTGTGCATCCGCCTGCGCCAGCAAGTCTGAAAGCAATCCCGTGACAATCGGTATCGTTCCCGCTCCGACAAAACTTGAAGTCGTTGAAGGTAAATTCGTTAGCGCTGAGAACGCTTCGAAGGTCACTACCAGAATCAACACCTCTCTTGCCGAAGAGGAATATACGCTTACCATCGGCCGCAGGGGAGTGGAGATAGCCGGAGGAAGCGAAACCGGTGTGTTCTGGGCCATACAGACCCTTGAGCAGATCAAGGTTCAGTGCCCCGCCGACTCGATTCCTTGCCTGAAGGTCATCGACCGCCCCGCATTCCCGTACCGCGGCTCGCATCTCGACTGCTCACGCCATTTCTTCAGCGTTGACGAAGTCAAGGGATGGATCGATATGATGGCAATCCATAAGCTCAATTACTTCCACTGGCATCTGACCGACGACCAGGGCTGGAGGCTCGAAATCAAGAAATACCCTCTTCTTACCGAAATCGGTTCGGTGCGCGCTCAGACCAAGGTCGGCCATTACAACGACAAGGCCCAGGGCTATGACAATACTCCCTATGGTGGATTCTACACTCAGGAAGAAGCACGCGAAATAGTTGAATATGCTGCGGAGCGCCACATTCAGGTCATCCCTGAAATCGAGATGCCCGGCCACGCTGTGGCTGCTGTAACTGCCTACCCTTGGCTCGGCTGCTCGGGCAAACAGGTTAAGGTTCGTGAAACCTGGGGAATCAGCGACGAGGTATTCTGCGTCAGCAAGAACGAAGTGCTGGACTTCATCAAAGATGTGATCGACGAGGTCTGCGACATATTCCCCTGCGAATACTTCAACATCGGCGGAGACGAGTGCCCCACAACCGAATGGGAGAAATGCCCTTCCTGCCAGGCTTATATGAAAGAACACGGCATTGACACGGCACGTGGGCTTCAGTATGACTTCACCGCCAAGGTGGAACAGTATGTCCTCTCGAAGGGGCGCAAGATGCTTGGCTGGCAGGAACTTGCCGACGGCTGCTCCGATGCGAGCACTACCATACTCGCATGGCTCGGTGCTGAGGCAGGCATCAAGGCTGCGGCAAAGGGAATGCACACGGTGATGTGCCCTTCGCAGTGGTGCTATCTCGATTATTACCAGACACGTGAGCGCGAGAAGCGCGAGCCTCTCGCCATTGGTGGATATCTTCCTCTTTCCAGTGTCTATTCGTTTGACCCTCTCGAAGGAATACCTGCTGAGCAGCATCACTTTGTACGTGGTGTCCAGGGTAACGTATGGTGCGAATACATCCCTACGATGAGCCATGCCCAGCATATGGCTCTGCCCCGTCTTGCCGCCATTGCCGAAATAGGCTGGAGCGGAAGCGAAGGAAAGACCTCCTTCGATTGCTTCAAGGCGCGTCTGACCAAAGGCCTGGTCCCCGTTTACCAGGCTCGCGGTTACAACTACGCAACATACGAGTGGGAATAGCAATTCAAGAAACAGAAATACAATAATCACAAATATCCAATGAAATCGAAATCAATCATTTTCCTGTCGGTCCTTTCGCTTGCACTCGCATCCTGCGCCTGCGGAGCCGGTACAGACAATGTTAAAATCGTTCCGAATCCCGTGAACAAGGTCGAGACAGGCCGCAGCATCAGCGGAAAGGCAGCTGATAAAGTATCCACCCGCATCTGCAAGCGCCTCGAAAGGGAAGAGTACCGCCTTGTCATCGGCCGCTGTGGCGTGAAGATCGTTGCCGGCAGCAAGGCTGGAATCGTATGGGCGGAGCAGACTCTTGATCAGATACGTATCCAGAGTCCCGAAGGAACACTTCCTTGCCTGAAGATCGAGGACAAGCCTTTCTTCGAGTATCGTGGCGCACTGCTCGACTGCTCGAGATATTTCTTCCCGGTCGAGGACGTGAAGAACTGGATCGATATTATGGCTACCCACAAGCTCAACAAGTTCCACTGGCATCTGACCGATGACCAGGGCTGGAGACTTCAGCTTGACTGTTTCCCCGAACTTACCGAAAAGGGTTCGGTTCGCGCGCAGACCAAGGTGGGCCACTATTTCGATTACGATCTCGGCTATGACGGCACTCCCTATGGCGGTTTCTACACCAAGGACGAGGTTCGTGAGATAGTCGCCTATGCCGCCGAGCGCGGAATCGATGTCATCCCCGAAATCGAGATGCCCGGCCACAGCCAGGAGGTCCTCGCCGTCTTCCCTCAGTACGGATGCACGGGCGGTCCTTACGAAGTGCGTCAGACCTGGAGCATCAGCGACGACGTTCTCTGCCTCGGAAAGCCCGGAACTCTTGACTTCCTCCACACCGTTCTTGATGAGGTCTGCGACCTCTTCCCCGGCGAATACATCAATATCGGCGGTGACGAAGTTCATCCCGACACCTGGCAGGCCTGCCCTGATTGCCAGGCATTTATGAAAGAGCACGGAATGACCGACGTTATGGAAATCCAGCGCTGGCTCGTGGGCGAGATAGAGCAGTATCTGCTCGCCAAGGGCAAGAAGATGATTGGCTGGGGCGAAATCTTCGCCGGCTGCACCGATCCTTCAACGACCGTCCTTTCGTGGCGCGGAACAAAGACAGGCATTGAGGCTGCCGAAAAGGGTATGCACTCCGTTATGTGCCCCGGACGCCTCGGAATGTATCTCGATTACTACCAGACTCCCCAGTGCCGCAAGCGCGAGCCTCTGGCCATTCACGCCAACTGGTATACCGACCTTGCAAAGGTCTATGCGTATAATCCTCTCGAAGGTATTCCTGCTGAGAAAACACAGTTCGTAAGCGGCCTTCAGGCAAATCTCTGGACAGAGTACATCCCTACACTCGAGGCTCTCAGGCATATGGCGTTGCCCCGTCTGGCCGCAGCTGCCGAGACCGCCTGGAGCGGAATCGAAGGGAAGACCGAGTTCGAAGACTTCAAGGCTCGTGTGCACGACGTCATGCTGCCCGTTTACGAGGCACGCGGTTACAACTACGCTCCCTATGAGTGGGAAGAATATATTGAAGAACAATAATCAATCACGGCAATGAAAAATACGCTGTCAATCATTCTGGCCGCCGGCCTTGTACTTTCCTGCAGCGCAGGAGTAGAACCCACAGGGGAGTATCGCAATATCGCGGCCTATCACGCAACTTACCATTCTTCGGCATTCAACTACGATCTCACGGCTCAGCTTGCCACTGACGGTATCATCAGCGATGCCGCTCCCGCCTATTATGAGGTTTTCGTCAATGGTGAAAATATAATCAAGCAGGACCAGCACTGGCTCTTCGACTACCGTTCGTTCGTGAAGGTCAGCAAGATCGAGTGCAACGCCATTGACCTCAAGGTCGATTTCGTAAATATTCCTTTCACCGCCGATCGCGTCGTCATCAACGGTCAGCTTCACTGGCTTCCTTCTTCGAACTCGGAGAACGGCTATGACGTAAAACTGCAGTACACAACCGACGGACAGGAGTGGATTGATGCATACTCCTGCAAATCTGAGGCTTTCCCTCTCAGCAACGGCTATACAGGCGAGTTTGCCATCGAGGCCGAGCTGCCTGAAGGAACCGTTGTGAAGGGATTCCGCTTCATCAGTGCCGAGTCAAATGTCGAGTACTGGCAGTTCAGCGCCCTCGATTTCTACAACGGCAGCGAAGAGGTCGATATCTACAACCTCGTTCCCGAAACGGATGCCTGGATGAGCTGGGGCCGCGAGGCCGAGTGGCTTTATGTCGATCTGGGCGAGGAGCGCTGCTTCGACAAACTCGTCTGCCACTGGATCAACGCGCCAATGAGCGGAAGCGTCCTTGTCTCGAAAGACGCAAAGCACTGGAAGGAGATAGCTACATTCGAGACGTCTGCCGATGAGCCTGTTTCGGAAATCGCGGCGGAAGGCTCCGCCCGCTATGTCAAACTCGCTATGGACCCCGCTGAAAATGGTGAACGCCTTGCCCTTTCCGAGATGGAAGTCTGGGGATGGAGCGATGAAAGCAAACCCGCAAGCGCCTGGTCTCTCGTAAGGGAGGACCTCGAAGACGATCCGGCCGCCTGGGTGCCCACTGAAGTTCCCTCGACCGTACTCGCCGCCTATATCGACGCCGGCATTGTTCCGAATCCCGACTGGGGCGACAACAACCAGCAGATCTCCGACTCGTATTTCAAGCACAACTTCATTTACAGGGGAGTGCTCACCGCTCCCGAAAACGAGTCCGACAGGGTGTTCCTCAATTTCGACGGAATCAACTGGAAGGCAGATGTCTATATGAACGACATCGAACTCGGACACATCGACGGAGCTTTCATTCACACACGTTTTGATGTTACCGATGTTGTGGTTCCCGGTGACAACACTGTCGAGGTGCTGATCTATTGCAACGACAACCCGAGCGCCGGCAAGGGCAACACCCTCATCCGCGACGCATACAACGGCGGTATCCTCGGTGCCGACAATCCGACTTATCACGCCAGCATAGGCTGGGACTGGATTCCCAACGTGCACGGCCGCAACATAGGCATCTGGAATGACGTATATTTCAGCACCAGCGGGGAAGTGACGGTTGAAGAGCCCTTCGTAAGGAGCGTGCTCAATCTGCCCGACACCACGGCGGCCGACGTAACCGTCAGCGCTGTGCTCGAGAACCACGGCGTCCGTACTCTCGAAGTGGAGTGGAAAGGCTCGCTTGGCGAATTCGACTTCTCACGCAAGGTCAGCCTCCGTTCAGGTGAGCACCGCGAGGTAAGCGCCTCTCTGCACATCGACAATCCGCGTCTGTGGTGGCCTAACGGCTACGGCGAGCAGAATCTCTATGACGTGCATATGGATGCAATTGTTGATGGTGACGTATCGCACAGCCGCAATTTCGCAACAGGCATCCGCCAGAACACCTATTCCACCGAAACCGGTTATCTGACCGTGTGGGTGAACGGAAAGCGCTTCTCCGGCCGCGGTGGCAACTGGGGATTCAGCGAATACAATCTCCGTTACCGCGAGAAGGAGTACGACATAGCTGTCGGCCTCCACGCAGAGGAGAACTTCACTATGATACGCAACTGGGTGGGCCAGACTATGGACGATGAGTTCTGGGAGGCCTGCGACCGCCACGGAATAATGGTATGGCAGGACTTCTGGCTTGCCAACCCGCTCGACGGCCCCGACCCGTACGACGAGGATATGTTCATGGCCAATGCCGAGGATCTTCTCAAGCGTCTGCGCAACCATCCCTGTATGGTTCTTTACGTGGGCCGCAATGAAGGATGTCCTCCGCCATCGCTCGACGGCAAGCTTCGCGCTGCAATTGCCAAATATCATCCCGAAATCTATTACACCCCTGACTCTTCGCACGGCGTGGTGGGAGGAAACGGCCACTACAACCGCTTCTCGGCTTACGAGTTCTTCCGTCAGTGGGAGGATGATCCGGTGCGCTGGGGTCAGGACCGCGTGCATTCCGAGAAGGGTATGCCCAACGTTCCCAACTACGAGAGCGTTGTCAAGTTCATCCCCGAAGACTATCTCTGGCCTCAGAACGATATGTGGGGTGTACACGACTGGTCGATGACAAGCGCGCAGAAGGTCAGCACCTTCAATGACGCACTTTGGAAGATGTTCGGCGAACCCAAGGATGCCCGTCAGTTCTGTGAGTGGGCGCAGTGGGTGAACTACGACGGCTACAGGGCCATCTTCGAGAGCCGCAGCGCCCAGCGTCGCGGACTCACGCTCTGGATGAGCCACGCCGCCTGGCCGACCTTCGTATGGTGCACATACGACTACTATTTCGATCCGACCGGTGCGTTCTATGGCTGCAAGAAGGCCAATGAACCCATCCATATGATGTACAATGCCCTTACCGGCAATGCCGAACTGATGAACTACGGCGCAGGTAACCATAGCGCTCTGACCGCACGTACCGAGATTCTTGATATGTGGGGCAAGGTTCTTGACACAAAGGAAGTTGTAGTTGACAGCCCCGAGGACAGCACTGTCGAGCTCTATGCTCTGGAAGGTGCCGACGAGGATGTGTACTATTACAAGATGTCTCTGATTGAAGATGGAAGGACCATCTCCGATAACTTCTACGTACAGGGACGCGAAGTGGACAACTTCCAGGCTCTCCACAAAATGCCCCGGGCAAAACTCGCTGTCAGCGAAAGCCGCAGCCTCGCCGACGGACAGTGGACAATTTCCTATACCATCAGCAACAGCGGCAAGGCTCCGGCAATGATGCTCCGTCTTCTCGCCCTTCAGGGCAAGGGCGGCGAGCGTATCCTTCCGGTGCATTATTCCGACAACTTCTTCCACCTTATGCCCGGTGAGAGCAAGACCGTCACTGTCCGCGCTCTGGCTTCGGACTGCGATGGAAAGGAACCCTACATTGCCTTGAGCGGCTTCAATTACAGATAATTACACACACAATAATCTTATTATGAAACGTTTCTCATTTATTCTCGCCGCTGCAGCACTTGCACTCGCATCCTGCGGCAACGAAAGCAAGATCACAACTGAGTCGGTGGAATTCAGTGCCGTACTCTCCGAACTTAAGACCACAATCAACGGCAATACCGTCAATTGGGAAGCCGGAGACATCATCTACATCTCCACGGACAAGGCCGAGGCCGTTTATGCCGACGGCAAGATGTCGAACGCCGTAAAGGTTGTTCTCGACGAAAAATCAATCAACTCCGACGGCAAGACTGCATATTTCACCGCGGCCGGACTGCCTCAGGGCGCCAAGTATTATTTTGCATATGCTGTAGGGCAGAAGGAAGATGCTATCGCTTCCATCAGCACTACCGGTATGGCTGTTATGAATGCAATCGAAACCGCTACGGCAGTAAACGGTAAGCCTGAAATCCGTTTCGTTGCCTGTGGCGCCGCACTCAAGGGCTCCAACAAGTTCAATATGCAGAACATCACCGTTCCCGCTACATTCACCGTTGAGGAGGACGTCTACAAACTCACTCTCGAGGGCAAGAACGGCGAGGTCGTGGCAGACGACTGCAGCATCAAGGTCAATGGCGAGACCACTCTTCTCGGAACCAGCGAGAAGACTGTCAGCACCGTCATTCTTGACAAGCAGTGCCACGAGGCTGCATTCTTCCTTGCGCCCGGCATCACTCTCGAAGGCTATGTCATCAAGGCCTGGAGTGACGACAGCACACTTATGTACGAGTTCGAGTCTTCTGCAACCATCAGCGCTGCAGCCGGCTACCAGAAACTTCTCGGAACAATCTCCGAACCCGATCCCAAGACATACTACAGCAAACTCTGGGAGAAGGGTGAAGCCATTGACATCGACGGAGTGAAGTTCGCAAAGGCCGATGACCTCTACACAGCAATGCACATCACTGATGCCGATGCAGAGGACGGCGTCTGGACACTCAAGAGCCTTACCGGAAAGATCGTCTTTGTTGACGAAGGCATTACCGTAAAGGTCGGCAAGGACGCACGTGCAGACAACTCCATCATCGTGGGCGACCTCAAGGGCTCGCGCAACATCCTCGACTTTACGGGCGGCAACAAAATTGCAACTCTCGGAACCCTGGTCATCAAGAACTTCAAGTTCATCAATGGCGGTGACGTTCTCATCGACATCGCAAAGGACCAGACCCTCTACATCGATGATTGCCATACATCCCATAGCGGAGCAATCGTTTATCCCGGTGCAACCGAAGGTTCGCTCAAGGATTTCCGCTTTGTGAATTCAGACTGGTATATGAATGCCGAAGGTACAAACTATTGCCTTGTAAACGGACTCAACGCTCTTACATCATACTGGGGCTCGATTGTTATCAAGAACAACATCTTCTTCGGTGAATATACCAAGTTCTTCCAGATTAGCCGTAACTTCGGTAATGTAGTGCTTCAGGATTACACATTCGTTAACAACAGTGTCATCAACCTGCTCGGCCGCCCCGGAAACGAAGGCGCAATGCAGCCCAATCTTGTCACTGGAACAGTTGAGATTCACGCCAACCTCGTCAACTTTGACGGAAGCTCTGTCGGCAAGATTTTCTATGGCCCCGACGGATATACACAGGACGGTGCGGTTGTCAGCCCCAAGAATTTCCACATCTTCTTCATCCGTGCCAATGGCGGCCAGCCTTCCAAGACGGTGGGACTTACCGAAAATGACCATGAGGTTCCTTACGATCCCACTTGCAACGACCTCTTCTACAAGAACAACGGCGATTGCTCAGTTCTTGCAGCCCAATTCGTCAGCACTTCATACCAGTATCGTTGGCTGACCGTTCAGGAGGCCAGTCTGTTCAAGGCTCTCTCCATTCAGGACGGCGAATGTCAGTACGAAGTTGCAAAGAAGGCTTACAAGGTCTTCGGCGCCCAGAGATAAATCATCATTGACTGACAGATGAAATTTTTGAAAAAAATACTGAGGACGGCGCTGCTTGGTGCAGCGCTGGCCCTCGGCTTTTCATTCACGGCGCAGGCTGCGCCCGGTACGGTGAAAGGAAAGGTGACCGATTCGTACGGCGAGCCGCTCATAGGCGCCGCCGTTATGGAAAAGGGCACCACGAACGGAACCGTGACCGACTTTGACGGACTCTTCGAACTCCGTATAAGCAGCAGTCCGGCAACACTCGTCGCAAGCAGTATCAGCTATCGCGACAAGGAGTTTACGGCCAGTGCCGGAGACAATGTCACAATTGTTCTCGAAGATGACAGCGAAGCTCTCGAAGAGGTCGTTGTCGTCGGCTACGGCACCCAGAAGAAGGTCAACCTGACCGGTGCCGTGAGCAGCATCAATTTCGATGACAAGCTTACCAGCCGCCCCCTTACCAATGTCTCTAACGCTCTCAACGGCCTCAGCGCCGGTGTGGCCGTGACTCAGACAAGCGGTAAGCCTGGAAGCAGTGCTACCATCAGCATCCGCGGTAACGGTACGCTCAACAACAATGCCCCTCTCGTGCTCGTGGACGGTGTGGAGTGGGATATGGATAACGTCAACCCAGAGGATATTGAGAATATCTCCATCCTCAAGGATGCGTCTTCGACCGCCATCTACGGAGCGCTCGGAGCCAATGGCGTAATCCTCATCACCACTAAGCACGGCAACGGCAACCCGAAGATTGCCTATACCGGCTATGTTTCAAGGCAGAATGCCATTAACAAACTGGCTCTGGTTTCGGACTATGCCAAGCATATGGAACTCTCCAACGAGTATTCCTGGCAGCGTGACGCCGCCAATATTTACGATCCCGTGAATATCGAGCTCTGGCGTGCCGCGTCCAAGGATCCGAACGGCATCACCGGTACAAACAAGTATCCGAACTATATGGTTTATCCCAACACAGACTGGTTCGATACCATCTTCAATACCGGCTATTCGCAGAACCATCACGTTTCGATGACAGGCTCTTCGGAGAAGATCAACTATTCGATGGGCCTCGGTTACCTTGACAACGAAGGTGTGATGAATGTCACCCCCGATCTGAATTCGAGCGAGAAGAAGGTCACTATGCAGGCCAAGGTCGAGGGAAAGGTGGGCGACTGGCTCACAGTTGGTGCCAATGTTCAGGCCCGCCGCTCCAACCTCGGTCAGGGAAATGTCGAGAATGCTTTCAAGTGGGTCAACAGTTCCGTGCCCGGTATCTATCCCGGCGACGGGAAAAAAGTGTTCGGTGTTCCCGGATGTGTCCAGGAGTCGGCGGATGCGAACAACCTGCTTGCCGCAGCCTCCGATTCGAACGGCGAACGCATTGTCACCGATATCAATGTCTCCGGCTTCTTCACAGCTAATCTGTACAAGGGACTTACTCTCGAAGCCAAGTACAATTATCAGCTTTTCCGCAATGATGCCACCAGCTGGAGCACTTATTGGGAAAGATTCAACTACAACGGCGAAGGCTCGACTCTCAAGACGGCAAATCTCGAGAGTTCAACCATAGGCGTGAGCGACACGCATTCGGAGCGTCAGAATACCGATATCATCCTCCGCTACAACACCTCCATCAAGGATAACCACAACCTGGCGGCAATAGTCGGATTCTCGACTCAGCACTATGTCACCAGGTCGACGTCGGCGACCCGCAAGGGCCTGACTTCCTGGGAATTGCACGAACTCAGCACCGCTTCGACACTTTATGCCAGCAACGGCTCGTCGTCGGAATGGGCTATGGAGTCGATCTTCGGACGAATCAATTACAACTATCAGGAACGTTATCTTGCCGAAGCGAACCTCCGTTACGACGGCTCTTCACGCTTCTCGCCCGATTCGCGCTGGGGCGTGTTCCCTTCGTTCTCGGCCGGCTGGCGCATCAACAAGGAAGAGTGGATGCAGGATACGGCCGGATGGCTCAGCAACCTCAAACTACGTGCTTCCTGGGGAAAGGTAGGAAACAATCGCACTTCCGATTATGCCTGGCAGGGTACTTATGGCATACAGAATGTTGTGGCTGACGGCCAGGAGAGCATCGGTCTTGCGATGAACAAGATAGGTAACACCTCTCTTGAATGGGAAACCACCACATCTACCGACTTCGGTCTTGATTTCGGAATGTTCGATAGCCGTCTTACCGGTGAAATCGACATTTATGACAAGAATACCACCGGTATCCTTTACGTTCCCTCGATGTATTTGACTATGGGCATCAAGGAAGGTGCTACTGAAAATATCGCCGAGGTCAACAATAAGGGTGTCGAGCTTACTCTGAACTGGAGCAGCCGCATAGGCGAGTTCTTCTACAGCGTAGGCGGCAATATGGCATTCAACCGCAACCTCGTCACCAAGTACAAGGGCAAACTCGTGCGCGGATGGAATGAAGAGCATACCATTTACAGGAATAACTATGCCCAGGTATCACAGGGCGGTTTCGGTGGCTACATCCTCGAGGACCATCCTCTTGGCGATACCTATCATCTGACAGTGTACAAGGGCAGCGGCAAGGGCTATCGCGGAGGCGATGTGGACATCACCGCCGGTCCGAAGGACGGTATGATACGTACCGAGTCCGATATGGACTGGGTCAAGGCTATGCTTGATGCCGGATATACCTTTATGGGGCTCAAGACCGTGGCGAAGGACCAGTTCTGGTACGGTGACCTCATCTATGCCGACTATGACGGTGACGGCAACTACGGCGGCACGAACGACTATCACTTCACAGGTCATACGAGCACTCCGAAGGTCAACTACGCCATCAACCTTACTATGAGCTGGAGGCAGTTCGACTTCTATGCACTGCTCAGCGGTGCAGCCGGTTTCTATCTGAACTATCTTGCGAATCTGGCTCCCGGACGTGGCGCGACCACATACGAGTATGTAGCCGATGACCACTATTTCTACAATCCCGTGGACGTGATGGATTCCCGCACCAATGTCAATGCGCATTATCCGCGTATGGGCGGGTACAGCACACACGCCAGTGACTTCTGGGAGTACAAGGGCGATTACCTCAAACTCAAGAATGTACAGTTCGGCTATACCATCCCCGAGCGAATCACTTCGCGCGCGAACATAAGCAAGGCAAGGGCATACATCTCGGCTGACAACCTCTTTAACCTTACCAAGTTCCCCGGTATGGATCCTGAACTCGGTGCCACCATCACTTATCCTATAATGAGGCAGCTCGCCCTCGGTTTGCAGTTAACTTTCTAAACGCCGTGTCATTATGAAAAAATTTGTTTTTGCTTTTGCAGGGCTGCTTTTCATAGCCGGCGCTTGCGTCAATCTCGATACCGAACTTACTGCTACTGTAGGTCAGAATACAATGTGGACAACAGAGGAGCTCGTGGATGCCGGAGTCAATGGTATCTGGAGCGTTTTCTCTCCCAAGCGTACGAAATCGGTCACCGATTTTCCCGCTGTGCAGTGTATCGGACGCCCCAGGCTTGAGGTTGTTTCCAGCACTTCAACATCTGTTTATATTCAGAGCTTCATGTCCAGAATGGTGCCGACGGCCGCGGACGATTATTTCTCTCTTGAGTGGATATACTGCTACGAGGGAATTCACCGCTGTAACGACGCCATTGCACATATTCCCACAGCACCCATTGACGAGGAAAAAGCCCAGCGCCTGATTGCCGAGTGCAAGATTATGCGCGCCTGGTTCTACCAGAGGCTGAATATGCTCTATCACGGTGTGCCCGTTTATCTCGAACCCGTTGAGAACAAGGATTGCATCAAGGGTGAGGAGAGCGCGGAATATGTGTGGAACGTTATCCTCAAGGATTGTGACGATGCCATAGCGTGCGAGGCCCTTCCCGACAACAACCTTACCGGAAGCCTTTACGGACGACCTTCACGCGGTACGGCATACGCCATCCGCGGACAGGTTTGCATGTGGATGGCATTCGATGCCCGCAAGGCCGGCGATGCCACTGTCGAGCAGCAATGCTACAAGAATGCCGTGGACGCGTTCGCCCAGGTTGACAGCTGCGGTTTCGCTTTCTATGAAGGCGAGTATGCCGACATCTTCACCGAGGCCCACGAGAAGAACTGTGAGATCATTCTCCCCGTTCAGTTCTCGTCCACTCCGAAGTACGGCGACTGGTCGAACATCTGGTTCGGAAGCCGCTCAACTCTGAATTCCCATACCCGTCTGCATCCTTCTCCCTGGTTCGTCGACCAGTTCCAGAATGCTGACGGTTCGCCGTTCAAGTGGACTGACCATTTTGCCGACTGGGACGATATTCATCCCCAGCAGAGGGAAGTTTACTTCTGCCGCGATTCGATGGATACCAATGCCGCCGCTAAAAAAACGGAATGGGTAGGAGCGAAGGCTGCAACTATCAATAATCTCGGTGTTCCCGACGAGAACGGCATAGATACCTGGTCTGCCACAGAGCGTGAAAACTTCTGGAACAGTCATTATCTTGATGACGGCAACGAGGCAAGGCTGCGTGAGTGCTTCGACAACCGCGATCCCCGTCTTGCCCAGATTATGTTCGTGCCTTACCACGAGTATATGACCTGTGCCCAGACGGGCGGCAAATCTTCGATCAAGAAGGTCTGCTGGCCTTATATTTATCCCGGCAACGGTGACCTTGAAGGCGACTACTGGCCGGTGGATGTTGCCAGGTACTGGTACTGCTACCGCAAGTTCGTCTATGTCGACAGCCCTTCTACAGAGCGTGACAACGTGGGCTATGACTGGCCTCTCATCCGCTATACGGATGTGGCTCTTATGAAGGCCGAGGCCCTGAACGAACTTGGCCGTACCGACGAGGCAATCGAGATTGTGAACAGGGTGCGTACCCGCGCACATATGCCTGTCCTCAATGACGGCCAGCCCTGGAACCAGGTCGCCGGAAAGGAAGATATGCTCCACCGTATCCAGTATGAGCGCCGTATCGAACTCTGCGGCGAAGGACTCAACTACTTCGACGAGCAGCGCTGGGGTACCTATAAGGAGACCAAATACGGCGGACAGGACCACTACTATTCCATCAGCGCCTGGTATTCCACTGAATTCAATCTTTATTGGAAGGACTGCCTGTGGCCGTGGCCCATCCCTCAGTCAGAGGTCCAGAAGAATCCTAATTTGACAAGAACCCCCGGATGGGAATACTAGTGAAAGTAAACATCAATATCATTATTGCAGCAACGGCCGCCGCCCTGGCGGCCGCAGGCTGCAAACCTTCCGAAGTTCCTTCGGAGGGAAGCGCATTTACGGTATCGGTCGTATCACAGGACAGACCCTGGAGCTCCGGTAGTAAGCTTTACCTTCTGGAAAGCGCCGAGAACCCGGGTTTTCCTCCTGTGATAAGCCCTTATGTTTCAGTTAAAACCAGCGTCAGCGCCGACACGCCTTTCTCGGCCTCTTTCGGTTTTGACGCTATGCCCGCAATCGAGTGCGAGTCATATTCGTATTGCGGTTATTATCCGTATTCAGCGCTTGATTCTGAGCCCATTGACCTGACTGAGGTCGTACTCAATCTTCCGGACGCACAGAGTGCCGGAAACGCTCAGCCCGATGCGGCAGCACTTCTTGGCCGTCTCGAGAGCGTTGCAGTATCGGGGAAGCGTCCCTCGAAGATTGAAACAAGCCTGAGCGCTCTCACCTCGCTCCTGCACATAAGGTTTGACAACATACCTGCCGACGAGAATGTTTCGCGTGTCGTTTTCTCGGTTGTGCACGATACACGCAATGTCGCTCTGGCCGGCAAGGCCCGCTGGAGCTTCAGCGGCTCGAAAGCAGAGTTCACTATGCTCGAGCGCGTATTTGACATAGTGTTCACACCCGATTCACCCGACACGCATCTGGAAGAAGTTGTTTTCAGCACGCTTCCTTTTGACCTTGTCGAAGGTGATTCGTATTCGTACCGCATCGAGACCCCTTCCCGCATCGTTTCGGAAAGCGTCGTACTCGAAGACGGGCAGACTTTTGAAGCAAAGGCAGGCTCTTCGGCCTGCATCGAAATAGATATGACAGGGGAGGGCGACTATGAGAGCGGAGTGCATCCGCGACTCATCTTCACCCCTTCGGTACTCGAAGCCGATAAAAAGATAGTCGCTTCTTTGAGCGCCGGCTCGCCGAAGGCTCTTCTGCACGAGTGGTGTCTTGGACACGCCGACAAGATTTCGTATTCCACCGCCAACTTCAGGTATTCCACCGACCCTTCCGTTATGCTCACCGCTATGCAGGAGGTGCTGGACAGGTTACTGTTTACATCTTACGCCTACATCTTTACAAAAGAGGACCGCTACCTGGATTCAGCCATCGAACATATCGAGATGGTAATGTCATACAAGGACTGGAGCGTAGTGAATTCCGCTCTGATTCTTGGAGATCTGAACGCCGGAATGGCTCTGGCCTACGACTGGCTCTATCCTTATCTGGACGAAGACCTGCGTACCGAAATGCGCGAAAACATCTTCCGCAACGGCATTCAGCCTCATCTCAATGCCTATGACGAATTCGGACATTATACAGGCGGCTTTGTGAGCGGAGGTTATCTCGGCTTTGTAAACAACTGGAACCAGATATGCTGCGGAGGACTCACGCTTGCCTGCCTTGCCATAATGGACGACCTCGACATTGAGCGCAGGGCTCTTTGCAAGAGGGTGCTCAAACAGGTCCGTGGCGCGAACGAGCGCATCGCCACGCGAATCTACGGCAGTACCGGAGCCTACCCCGAAGGCCAGGTCTACTGGAACTACGGCGGCACTTTCCAGTGCCTGATGTGCCAGTGCCTCGAAGATTTCTACGGTGAGGATACGCACAGCGCCAAACTGGGCAAGTTCCTTGACTCATACACATACGGTATTTATACCGAGGACCTATCTGTCCGCTGCACCTACTGTTATTCCGACAGCGGGCACTGGCTTATGCCATATGTGGCGCTCTGGTACTATGCCTGGAAACTTGGCAATCCTTCATTGGCCTATTCCGAAGTGTACAAGGTGCTTAACGGCATCGAATTCAAAACCTCAAACTACGGATACAATGCAACCGGTCGCGCTCTCCCGGCCTTTATGCGCTATGTCTTTGACCTTGACCTCGGGAATCTTCAGGGCCCCGAAGGCCACATCTACGATGCTACGGCCGATGCCACACCTATTCTGATTGTCCGTGACGGCTGGTCCGGCAATGACAGCCGCTACCTTGCTATGAAAGCCGGCGACGCGGTAAGCGTGACGCACAGCCATATGGACATAGGCTCTTTCGTCTACGACCAGGGAGGCGTGCGCTGGAGTGAAGATTACGGTTCGACGGCATACGCCCCGATGGAGGCTGTTTCTGAGGCTGTCACCGGTTCGAAGATCGGGTTCTCGACCGTCAGCTCCGGTGCTTTCCGCTGGACGATAAATGTACTGAACTGCCGTCATCACAGCACTCTTTGCGTCAAAGATTATCTGCATTACCCGAACGGCCGCGCCCGGTTTACGGAAGTTGTCGACACCCCCTCCGAAATGGGTGGCGTGATTGATATGACCGAATCTCTTGGCAACGCCGGCATCAAAAAGGCCGTGCGCCGCATAATGCTCACTCCTGAAGGCTTGCAGATAACTGACAGCCTCTCGGCTTCGTCCTCGAGGACTGTCGAATTCAGGATGCTCACCAGGGCTTCCGTAAGCGTGACGGACGATGGCGTAGTGCTTTCTTCGGGCGGCAAGCGTATGCTTCTGAGTGCCGAGGCGACCCACGGCACGGTCAAATACTGCAATTTCGGCTACAATCACGAGCCCTGGCAGTCGACCGCGAATTACTGGGACATTGACCTCGCGTCCGAAGGCTACAAGGTGGTCGGATTCACAATAGATGTGTCGTCACTTGTTGCCGTTACTACAAAATTGAAAGAAATATGAGAAAAATGATATCGTTTTTTATGATGGTTGCAATGGCGCTATTTTCCGCTTCCTGCACTCCGGAACCGTCGGGTAACGGTTCCGGTGAGAATGAAGAGAATGGAAAGGAGTTCACGGCTTTCCGCACCTCGGACTGGAGCGCAGGGGATGTCATCCTGCTTGGCGCGGGCGATCCTGTCTCCTTCAGCGCCGTCACCATCAAGGAATCGGAGATCAAAGGTCGTCTGGCAACTTTCACCATCAACGATCTGCCGGAAAGCATCATTTACTCGGCCGTTGTCTCCGACAAGGGCGCTGATGCCGTATCATTTGTGTCGCAGGATGGCAATACCTTGAATGTCAAGACGGGCTTTACCGAATTCGAGTATGGCTACGCTTCGGCGTTCGACCCTTCTTTCGATATGAAGCCCGCTCTTGCAAAGGTAAAGGTCACCATCAGCGAACCGGCATACAAGGTTGTGCTCCGCTCGAAGGGGGGCGAATTCCTTTGCCCCGATTTTTCGATAGACCTCGTCTCCGGTACGCTGACGGGCTCGATAATTTCCGGCGCGAACACTCTTGAGTGCATCCTTGCCGAAGGACAGAGAGTCGCGGAATTCGGAATCTTTCCGGGCTTGAAATTCAATTCAGGCTGCATAGTCGATGTGTATTCGAGCGAGACGAAAAAGCTTTACAGCGCTTCGTTTGCAGACTCCTGGAGCGCAATGAAGCCAGGCGAAGTAAAGGACCTCGGTACTATCAGTTCTCCGGTCGAAAGCCCCGCGACGAAACTTCTTTCCAAGATGACCGGCATAGCCAAGACCGGCGTGATGTTCGGAATGCAGGACGCCACAGTCATGGGCTGGGGCTGGAGAGGCGATTACGAGGACAAGTGCGACGTCTATGAACTTTGCGGCGATTACCCGGCGGTGATCGGCTTCGACCTCAGCAATATGGAGAAGGACAGCTATCACGATGTCGACTGGGTTGAGTTCGAATGGACCAAGAAGCGCTGCAAGGAGCATTACGACCGCGGCGGAGTCATCACCTTCAGCTGGCATTGCTCGAATATGATCAGCGGGGGCAACTATCTATCGCAGGAACCTCAGGGCAAGGTCGTTTCCTCGCTCATCGAGGGAGGGGAGTACCACGAAGACTTCATCCACGCGCTTGACAACATAGCCAAGTTCTTCAACGAACTCAAGGGCTCGGACGGGAAGACTATTCCCGTCATCTTCCGTCCCTGGCACGAGCACAGCGCCGACCACTTCTGGTGGGGAATGGCACGCTGTTCGAAGAACGACTTCATCGAACTCTGGCGCGAGACGCACGACTATATCGCGGCGCGTTGCCCTCAGGTGCTGTTCTGCTATTCGACCTCGTCGAACGTGTCGAGCGTTTCGGACTATCTGGCCCGTTATCCCGGCGACCAGTACATAGATATGCTCGGTTTCGATGCTTACTGCGGCAGTTCTGAATCGCTCAGTTCCTATATACGCAAGATGCAGTCACTGCTTGCAATACTCAAGACAGCGGGGGAGCGTACCGGAAAGCTCATCTGCGTCTCCGAGACCGGCAACTCCAAGGAATTCGAGGATGCGAAGTGGTGGACCGAGGGTGTGCTGAAAGCTCTTGAAGGTTACAATCCTTCGTATGTGCTTGTATGGCGCGGTTCGCCAAGCAAGTCCGGCGCTGACGGATACGGTCCCTACAAGGGCTGCCCGAGCGAAAAGGATTTCGTCGATTTCTACAACAGCAGCAAGACTTATTTCAATTACGACATAAGAAATATCTATAAAT
>JAGHTP010000111.1 GCA_018065265.1 Candidatus Cryptobacteroides aphodequi
CCGAGCAGGCTGACACAATGATTGCCGCCGCGGCGGAACTTGACGACGACCTGCAGCCCCTCTACAAGGCCTGCTTCGTTGAGAGCAACCCCATCCCGGCAAAGGCCGCTCTCGCCATCAAGGGCCTGTGCACCGCCACGATGCGCCTTCCTCTGGTAGCGGCTTCTCTTTCTACGGTTAAATTAATGGAGAGCATTCTCCTGTAATATGAGAATGGGGGAACACCACATTAATATTACTGCTTTGATAATTATTATGCTTTCTGTTGTTTCGTGTAGAGAGGATGGAAAGTATGTGGATGTTTCATACGAACAGATATATACAAAAGCTCAATATGCACTGAATGGGTCAATAATTGAGTATTGTGCGGAATATGACGAGACGTCCGACTCAGAGAGCAGGATGTTCTATCTGGCTCAAGACACATCTTTTACATTTAAACGAAGAGAGAGGATAAGATTCAATAAACCGGAATATGAAACATTATGCGCTATGGATTTGCGTATAACGGATATTCAAGTTTATGCGGTTGATAAGTTTGACGATGAGCACCCGGCGGGGTCGTGTGTAAACGACAAATTGAATGTTGAATATTATTATAAAGATGAGATTGTTAAATATCCGTTGTCAGACATTGACGCAAAACCAATAATGCTGGCGGATTACTATCCGTATGCAAAGCCGTTTCGATCAAACATCAGTTTCAGTGTAATTGATACTAACGACTGCTTTTATCCATATGAGGTTTTGATTACGGATGGCTTTGGCAATACTATTTATTTGACCCCCGAAATTAATCAGTAGAGCAATTTTTGAAAAATGTCAGAATATCATAATCTTGATGAATTCCTTGATGCGCTTGAAAAAGGCAACTTGCGGGTCGCTGAAAAGACCCCCGAAGGCTGGAAGGTGAACTCCTGGGTCAAGGAGCGCATTCTCCAGGGCTTCCGTGACGGAAAGGTTACGGATATGTCCGAAGGCCAGTTCCCTTTCTTTGACAAGGATACATACCCCGTGCGCCGCTTCAGCAAAGAGGACGGCGTGCGCATCGTTCCCGGAGGCACATCCATACGCCGCGGCGCCTATGTGGCTCCCGGAGCAATCGTTATGCCGCCCGCATACATCAATGTCGGCGCCTATGTCGGCGAAGGCACTATGGTTGACAGCCACGTCACCATCGGCTCCTGTGCCCAGGTAGGCCGCAACATTCACATATCGGCCTCAACCCAGATTGGCGGAGTCCTCGAACCTGCGGGCGCGCTTCCCACCATCATCGAAGACGGAGCTTTCGTCGGCGGCAACTGCGGCATTTACGAAGGAACCATCGTTCAGGAGGGTGCCGTAATCGCTTCTGGAGTCATCATCACCTCTTCGACAGCGCTGTTCGACGCGACGAAGGGCGAGTTCGTGCCCAAGACGGCTGACGGCAGGGTGATCGTTCCCAAGGACGCTGTGGTCGTGAGCGGTTCGCGCCCCATCACCAAGGGCGCCTCTGCCGGCAGCGGAGTGCATCTTTACTGTCCCGTAATCGTCAAATACCGCGACTCGAAGACAGCCGGCAGTGTGCATCTCGAAGACCTTCTCCGATAAACCCCTATGGCCGTCGTACTTCACAAATATTCCGGAGCCGGCAACGACTTCATCGTCATCGACGGGCGGGATGCGGACGTTTCCGCGTTCCGTCGGCCGGAGCGCATCAGTGCGCTTTGTGAAGAGTATTTCACCGACGGTCTGATGATTCTTTCGCGCTCGGAGCGCTACGACTTCCGTATGGAGTTCTTCAACCCCGACGGCAGCGGCGGGATGATGTGCGGCAACGGAGGCCGCTGCATCGCGGCTTTCGCCCAGGCGGTCGGCGTGCAGAGCGGCAGCGGAGCCGACTGGATAAGCCGTATCGGCCTGCGTCCCGAAACCTATCTCTTCGAGGCCCCCGACGGCCTGCATACCGCGGATATTGTCCGCCGCGAGGGTGCGCGCGCTACAGTCCGCCTGAAGATGAAGGATGTGCACGAGGTGGTGCGCTGGGATTCCCTGCCCGATGTGCCGGGCGTAGAGGGATGGTTCCTCGATACCGGTACGCGGCATTTCGTGCGTTTTGTCCCCGATGCTGCCAAGTCCGACCTCGCCCGCGAAGGAAAGGCGGTTCGCTGGAGCAAGGCATTCGCTCCGCAGGGCGTGAACGCCAATTTCGTTTCGGTCGAAGGTCCGGGAGAACTGCGTGTGCGCACTTTCGAAAAGGGGGTGGAGGGCGAGACTCTCGCCTGCGGAACCGGCCTTACCGCAAGTGCGATAGCGGCCTGCTTCAAGGGTGAACCGCCCTACAAGCGCGCCGGAAGACGGATGCGCTATCTTCTGCACGCAAGGCGCGACGACCTGATGGTCGATTTCGTGTATATGCAGATTGTCGATTACCGCCGCCACGAGGCCACTTATTCCGCGGTGGATGTGTATCTGATCGGCCCGGCGGAAGAAGTTCCGCTGCAGTAAATCCTATTCGAATGTGACAACCGTGACTCCGCTTCCTCCAAGGCGGATGTCCTCGTCGCTTACCGAAGCGACTCCCGGCACGGTGCGCAGGTACTTCTGTATCTCTTCGCGCAGAACGCCGGTTCCCTTGCCGTGGATGATGCGCACGCTGCCCATTCCGAGCATTATGGCGTCGTCGACATAGTGCATCACAGCGTCCATAGCCGCATCGAGCCTCTCGCCGCGAAGGTCAATCTCGGGGTTGAAGCCTAGTCGGCGCTCGCGTATGGCCGAATCCTCTTTGTGGTACGAGGGCGTGAAGGCCTTCTTCGCCGCTTCCTTGTATTCGTTCGACGAAATGCGCTCCACTCTTTCCGGAGCGAGCTTGGAGGAGATGTTGCCTATTGCCACGTTGACCCATTTGGGCGACACGCCGGTCACCTCGCCCACCATTCCGTTCGATTTCACGCGGACCTTCTCGCCAATCTTGAGCGGTGCTGAACGCCATTTCTGTTCGCGTTCGTCTTCGCTCGGTGCGGCGGTCTGCCTGGGGCCTTTGCGCTTCTGGAGCTGGGTAAGTTTGCGCTCGATGTGCTCTTCGCGCGATTTCTTCTGCTCGAGTGCCGTCATAAAGCCCTGCAGTTCGGCGCGCGCGCCTTTCGTGCGTTCCTTCTCGGCCTGGGCTTCCTTTATGTCGCGTATGGTCTTTTCGACCTGTGCTCCCGCGCCCTTGACTATGTCTTCGGCCTCCTTCTTTGCGGCGTCGATGATTTCCTTGCGGCGGTCCCGTATGTCGCGGAGTTCCTGCTCGTAGCGCTCCGTAAGGTCGTCGAGGGCCTTGTCCTTGTGCTGGACGCGCTGAATCTTTTCGTCCAGAACGCGGCGTCCGCGGGCTATGCGCCGCAGGTTGCGCTCTATGTCGACGAACTCTTCGCCGGCGCGGGTCTCGGCATCCTTGACTATCTCTTCTGGGAGCTGCATCTTGCGGGCGAGCTCGAATGCGAACGAGTTGCCCGGGACGCCTATCTCGAGTTTGAAGAGGGGTGCGATGCGTGAAGTGTCGTAGAGCATCGCTCCGTTGATGACGTGCGTGTCCGAACGCGATGCGTATAGTTTCAGATTGGTGTAGTGCGTGGTAATGACGCCGTACGCTCCTGCTGAATCGAGTTTTGCGAGTATTGCTTCGGCTATTGCTCCTCCGGCGGCTGGTTCGGTTCCCGAGCCGAACTCGTCTATCAGCACGAGGGTTCTGTCGTCGGCCTTCGTGACCACTTCCTTCATGTCGGCAAGGAAGGAGCTGTAGGTGCTGAGGTCGTTTTCGAGATTCTGGTCGTCGCCTATGCTTACGAGAATGCGGTCGAAGACCATCAGCTCGGAACTCTCCGAGGTGGGGATGAGCATACCCCACTGGAACATATACTGAAGCAGGCCGGTGGTCTTGAGGCAGACCGACTTGCCTCCGGCGTTAGGGCCGGAAATCATCAGTATGCGTTTCGTTGCGTTCAGGGTCACGGTAAGGGGGCAGATCTGCCCGCCTTCGGCCTTGAGGGCCTTTTCGAGCAGGGGATGGCGCGCCTTGCGCAGGTTCACCTCGCCTTCTTCGGAGATGACAGGTTTCCCCGCGGCGAAGTCGAGCGCGGTCTGGGCCTTTGCGATGAGGAAGTCCAGTTCGCCCAGAAGCTTTGCGGTGTGCAGCAGTTCCGGCACATAGGGGCGGATGAATTCGCTGAAGGCGTATAGGATGCGCGAAATCTCGCGGGCCTGTTCGAAGCGAAGCGAACTTATCTCGTTCTCGAGGTTTATCACTTCGACCGGCTCGATGAACGTGGTCTTGCCGCTCGCCGAAACGTCATATACGAAGCCCGCGAGCCTGCGTGTTTCGGAGCTGTTTACCGGGATAAGAAACTTCCCGTCGCGCAGCGTCACTGAGGCGTCGCTATCGCACAGAGCGTCTTTTTTCGCGGCGGCCAGAATGCTTCCGGCCAGCTTCGAAAGGCTGTTCTCCTTGCTGCGCATCTCGCGGCGTATGCGTTCCAGTTCGGGTGAGGCGGAGTCCTTTATCTCACCGTAGCGGTCGAGGAGGTCCTCTATGCGGCGGCGTATCTCGACAGGCGAGCTGACCGGGCCGCAGAAACGCTTCAGGCTCGGGTAGACGCTGTCTTTTATCGATGCGAAGAAGGCGGAAATCCTCTTCGAGAGGTCGAGCATCGTGCCCAGTTTGCCAAGACCGAGCGTGTCGAGGCTGTAGCCTTCCTTGCGCAGAGGCGCGAGCAGCGCTTCGGCGTCGATGTATCCTGTCAGGGGGAAGCTGTCCTCGAACATCACGATAAGGCGCATCTCGTCCGTCAGGGTGAGGCGCCGGCGTATTTCATCGGCGTCGGTGCTGAACGTTTCCGAGGCGAGCCTGGAAAGAGCGTAGTCGGTCTGGCAGTGGCCGGCGATCAGCGCGCGCACCTTGTCAAACCCTATCTTCGCCTCCAGCCTTGCGTTCGTCATTGCTCAAAAGCAGCTTGAATGTGTTGATGTTGTTTGCGGGAGTAATCTTGCCCTCGCGCACGATCGAGACGCGTCCGGTCTGCTCGCTCACGACTATCACGCGCGCGTCCGTGCGTTCGCTTATACCTACTGCGGCCTTGTGGCTCATTCCGTAGCGTGCGGGGATGTCAGTGCGGCCCGAGATGGGCAGGGTGCAGCGCGCCGCTACAATGCGGTCGGCGCTCATTATCACGGCTCCGTCGTGCAGGGGCGAGTTCTTGAAGAAGATGTTCTCGATGAGCGGCTTGGAAATCTGCGCGTCAACGATGTCTCCCGTGTTGATTATTTCGTCGATGTTGTCGTGCCCGGGGATGACGATCAGCGCGCCAACCTTCTCCTCGCCCATCTCGAAGCAGGCCTTTGCCACCTCGTCCAGCGAGTCGGCGTTCATTTCGCGGCTCCTGCGGCCGAAGATGCGTTCGAAGAGCGTGATGCCCTCGGAACCCACCACCGTGCGGCGGCCGAGGTTGTATAGGAACTGGCGTATTTCGGGCTGGAAGATGACAACCAGGGCAATTGCACCCACGTCGATGAGGGCGCCCAGGATGGTTGACATCATCCTCATTCCCACGAGGTCGGCTATCACGCGTATTACAAGAAGCACTATGATCGCCGCCACGATATTCATCGCCGAAGTGTGGCGAACCCAGCGGATGAGCAGGAAAATGAGGGCCGCCACCATAGCGATATCTATGATGTCGACGACCGAAAATTCCAGAAAACCTATTGCAATCAGGGGCATAACGCACAAAATTACTAATATCGCTTGGAGTTTCCAAAATTAATTGTATCTTTGCACCCCCTTAAAAAGGGATAAAAAACATTATTACAAATCAATTAATTATCAAACCAATGCCTGGATTAATTGGAAAGAAAATCGGAATGACTTCCGTTTTCGGTGCTGATGGTAAGAACATACCATGCACCGTTATCGAGGCTGGCCCGTGCGTTGTTACGCAGCTCCGTACAGTAGAAAAAGATGGTTATGCCGCTGTACAGCTTGCCTATGACGAAATTTCAGAAAAGCACACCAGCGCGCCTCTCCAGGGGCACTTCAAAAAGGCAGGAACCACTCCCAAGCGCAAGCTTGTCGAATTCCCGGCAGACTTCACCAAGGAGCTAAAGCTCGGCGACGTCATCTCGCTTGAGGACCTTCTGAAAGACGAAGTTCCTTACGTTGACGTAGTCGGTACTTCAAAGGGACACGGCTTCCAGGGCGTCGTAAAACGTCACGGATTCGCCGGTGTAGGTGGTGCTACCCACGGTCAGCACAACCGTCTTCGTCACCCCGGTTCAATGGGTGCATCTTCATGGCCTTCACGCGTATTCCCCGGAATGCGTATGGCAGGTCACATGGGCGACCAGAGGGTCAAGGTTATGAACCTCCGCGTGCTCAAGGTGATTCCCGAGAACAATCTTATCGTTGTAAAGGGTTCCGTTCCCGGAGCCAAGGGATCTTATGTAATTTTGGAGGCTTAAGAGTATGGAACTTTCAGTTTATAAAATAGACGGAACAGAGTCCGCAAAGAAGGTAGCCCTCGCAGAAAAGGTCTTCGGCATCGAGCCCAACGACCACGCTATCTACCTTGACGTAGTGCAGTACCTCGCCAACCAGCGCCAGGGTACAGCCAAGACCAAGGACCGCAGCGAGAACGCTCACAGCACCAAGAAGCTCGGTCGCCAGAAAGGTGGCGGCGGTGCACGTCACGGTGCCATCAAGGCCGGTACATTCGTAGGTGGTGGTACCATCCACGGACCCAAGCCCCGCTGCTACTGGCACAAACTCAACAAGAAGCTGAAGAGCCTCGCACGCTGCTCTGCACTTTCATACAAGGCAGCCGAGAACGCTATCACTCTTGTAGAGCCTTTCGCAATGGACGCTCCCAAGACCAAGGAGTTCAAGCAGATCCTCGCCAACCTCAAGGCCGGCGACCGCAAGATCCTCTTCGTCCTTCCGTCCAATTCAGACAACATTTTCCTTTCATCCCGCAACCTTCCCGAGGTTAATGTCATCACCGTTGACGAGATCAACACATACACCATCATGAACGCCAACAAGCTCATTATGGTTGACGGTGTTCAGGACATCCTCGCTGAAAGGGCCCGCTAATACTTACAGAGATGGGAATTATTATTAAGCCAATCGTTACAGAGAAGCTGACGGCTCAGGGCGAAAAGTTGAACCGTTTCGGTTTTATCGTGGACGTTAAAGCCAACAAGCTTCAGATAAAGGATGCAATCGAGAAGTTCTACGGAGTTTCCGTTGCAGACGTCAACACAGTCAATTATG
>JAGHTP010000001.1 GCA_018065265.1 Candidatus Cryptobacteroides aphodequi
AACACTTTCCTGCACGTCAACGACACAAACAACGCCCACAGGTTCGGCGTGCTTCTGTGCATCAACGGCACGGGCATACTGAATTCCTGGGTACACCACAAAATCACTCCTAATCTGGACTACGCCCAGATGAACGACGTGGCCGCAAAGGCTCCTGCAGGCTCGGACGGCCTCAGGGTGATGCCTTTCGGCAACGGCGCCGAACGTGTGCTCGAAAACCGCAACGTAGGCGCGCGTTTCTCCGGGCTGGACCTGGTAAGGCACTCCACAGAACATATTTTGAGGGCCACCCAGGAGGGAATCGCATTCTCATTCCGCTACGGAATCGACATTATGCGCAATCTGGGACTCGACCCCAAACTCATACGCGCAGGCAAGGCCAACCTTTTCCTCAGCCCGCTGTTCAGGAGCACGCTCGCAACACTCTGCGATGCGAACATAGAACTTCTCAACACCGACGGATCGCTCGGTGCGGCACGCGGCGCCGCGCTCGGAGCAGGTTTCTATTCCGACGAGAAGGAAGCCTTCGCCAACCTCACCACGCTTGAGACCGTGGTTCCCGCCAAGACCTGGAAGGAACCCCTCGAGCAGGCATATTCGGCTTGGAAAAAAGAATTGGAACAAATATAAGATATGGCTACGACAACCACCGAAGCGAAAGGCTTCTACAAACTGAGCTGGCTACAGCGCATCGGCTTCGGCGCCGGTGACATGGCCCAGAACCTCATCTACCAGACCATCAGCATCTGGCTGCTGTTCTTCTACACCAACATCTTCGGACTGAAACCCACCACCGCAGCAACAATGTTCCTCGTAGTGCGTCTCGTGGACGTGCTGTGGGACCCCGTTGTCGGCACCTTCATCGACAAGAGCACCCCGAAATGGGGTAAATACCGTTCCTGGCTCATACTGGGCGGCATTCCTCTCGTCGGACTGTCAATACTCTGCTTCTGGAACGGTTTCAGCGGTTCGGTAATATACGCATATCTCACATACGTGGGAATGAGTATGTGCTACACCCTTGTCAACGTGCCCTATGGAGCGCTCAACTCCTCGCTGACACGCGACACCAACGAGATAACGATACTCACCAGCACGCGTATGTTCATGGCCAATCTCGGAGCTCTCGCCGTCAAGTCGCTGCCCCTTGTCATCGCCATCTTCGCACCCAAGGCCTTCAATGCCGAAACGGGCGAAACGGAGGCCATCATCAATACGGTGGAAGCGGCTCCCGCATGGTTCACCACTATGGCGATATTCGCCGTGGCCGGCCTGATATTGCTGTTCTTCTGCTTCACCCAGTGCAAGGAAAAGGTGGTAATGGACCAGAAAGAGGCTTCGAACGTGAAAGTGAGTGACCTCTGGATGGAATTCGGCAGGAACAAGCCTCTTCGCGTCGTGGCCTTCTTCTTCATCACCGCATTCGCGATGATGAGCGTGGGCAACGCCGCAGATGCATATTTCATGACCTACAACGTGGGAGCGACTCCGTTCATGACCACGGTCTTCATGTGGCTGGGAACCATCCCCGCCTTCATATTTATGCCCCTGGTGCCCGCCATCAAGAAGCGCATAGGTAAGAAGGGTATGTTCAATCTCTTCCTGGGCACAGCCATCGTGGGTATGCTGATGATGTACATATT
>JAGHTP010000100.1 GCA_018065265.1 Candidatus Cryptobacteroides aphodequi
CGGAGCGTCTTCCAGCTCGGCCAGGGCAGGAGGGTAGCCTTCGCCTCCGATGTGGACGAACTCCCATCCGTGTGCGGCAGCGGCCTCCAGTTCGCGCCGGCTCTTTTCGAGTTCGGCATCGCCCAGACGCCCTTTCAGCCTGAAGTAGGGGAGAAGCGCATCGCGCCGCTCTTCGCTCAGCGAGAAGAGTGCGTCAATGCCTCCGGCAAGGCAGATGAGTTGAAGTGAGATCTTCGGCTCGTAGCCGAATGCCCGGGCGAGCGTGCACGCCCCGAGCAGGGTAAAAGAATTTGTGTCCATTTTCCATAGTAGTTGGTTTGGTGGACACAAATTTAGAAATTATCGGAAACTATATCAAATGCGATACGATTATCCCAGACAGAATTGCTATGGTGAAACTGGCAAGGGTGCCAATCAGCACATACTCCGTAGTGCGGATTTCCCTGGCCTTGTTCAATTCTCCGAAACGGAATACTGATTTGGCGGCCAAAAGGAATCCGATGCTCTCGATGCTGCCGATCAAAACAAAAGTGAGAATTAGTATTCTCTCAATGTATCCGATCCATTTTCCCGCATTTGGCAGGCTTTGCGTGTTCGGTGATGACGGAACCCATTTGTTGAGGAACAGGCTCAAAAGAACGGACGATGGCTTTAGCATCAGGATGTATGCAAGTATGACTATCCAGATCCTGGCTGAACAGACGTTTCCCAGACAAGGCAGTTCGAAATCCCTTGCAAACAGGATAAGCCATAACGCTACGATAATTGCCATATGGCAGATCTGGTCAACGATAAATGTGATCAGCGATTCTTTGGCAATCTTGCATTTGACCGTGTCAATGGCGAAATGGGTTACAAAGATAATTGCCGGGACAATCCAGCAGGACCAGTCCGCCACCAGCAGATATGCGGTACCTGCGTGAATGGCGCTGTGAAGCAGCTGGAAGCAGATGCCAGTAGTTCCGGCTTTGTGTTTCCCGTTGTTGATGGTGTCGGATTGAAGGATAAAGTCCGCAATCAGATGAGCGCAGAACAGTTTTATGAGTATGATGGCCGTTTCCATATTACTGGTTGTGCTGCGCTAAAAGTTTTTTGAAATAGGTGATGTAATCCAGAATGAGTTGAGCATTGGATGCCCTCCAGTGGAAATTGAAGTTCTGCCTTGACATACCCAGGTCATCGGCCATGTCCTTTTGCGTCTTCGGGAAGAGCAGGGAATGATAGACGACCTTTGCCTGCCGCTCTGTCCAGGATGAAACAAACTCATCTGCAAACCTGGTGACAAGGGCAATTGCATCGTTCACTTCGGCCCAGGGAGTGGATATGTTCAGTCCCTTTTTGCCGATAGCGTCAAATGCACGTCCTGACAGCCGGAATGCTTCCCCGTCGCTTGTGACGATGCTGTCGCTTTCAAAAGAAATCGTACCTATTCCTACCGATACTCTTGCGTCCCATATGTCGGAGTTTTCGGGCGTGGATGCTTTCAGTTTAGCTCTGAGTGCTATGGCTACGGCAAGTGTCTGCTCTGCATCATCCACAACAATCTGAAAACTGTCGCCACGGTACATCTCGAGTCTGACCGGCGTTATCGACTCGAAGTCTGCAACGCAGGCTTTCAGCGAATTTACAATGGTCTGCCTCCACTCTGCTGCAATGTTTGTAGAGTTTACCAAATCTCCTGTGATTACACCTTTATTCATAGCGATTCTATTTAGAGGATGCAAATATAATACTTTTCTTTTCGAATAGAAAAGTAAATCATTTGATTTTGTAATAGAAAAGCTTTTGCTTTGATAAGGCGACCTATTCTTGAGGCTTCCGCTTCTTGCGGGCAAGATAAAAGAATTTGTGTCCATTTTCCATAGTAGTTGGTCAATGGACACAAATTTAGAAATTATCGGAACAAGTCCTACTTGAGGACAGGGCAATTTTCTCGGGTGGCTGTTCCCACTATTTCCCATTCTCGGAGCGTTACGCCTTCGATGGTCTTGATGCTTACGTAGTGGTTGAGGGATTCGAGAAGATTCTTCGAGGAGAACGTGTCTGTGCTGACGATATCGCTGAAACCATTCTTCGCATTATGGACTAAGGCAGTAGAGTTCCAGGAGAAATACCCATTGGTGTTATTACCATTCAGGGAACTACCAATACTGCTACATGTGTTCTGTCTCCAATAGCAGTGGCGTACCCAAGGAGTGTTTGAGCTTGGCCCTATCATTGCCATGCCTGTTGCAACGTCAGAATAACAGTTTTCAACAACACCTGCAGCGAGATCCGATCCCTTGGGAACTGTATTGTTAATACCTCCGGCTATCGCTCCGATATTGCTGGTGGCGGTGACTGCAGCGGCATTGTAGCTGTTGGCCAAAGTACAGCCATAAGTGATATAACCGCATATTCCGCCAACGTATGAATTGGTCGCGGTAATGCTGCCACGATTGCAGCAGTTTACGATTATGGAGCCGTTCATGCCGTTATTGTTGCCCAGATATCCCGAAATGCCGCCTGCATACTGGTATGCTGAGACGGTTCCGTTATTCGTACATCCGTCAATGATGCCAAGCTGTTGGCCGACAATTCCTCCGCAGTACCCGGCGCCTTCGGCTGTGGCGGTGATGGTAGCATTGTTGGTACATCCGGTAACAGAAGAAGTAGCTGTCATGCGTCCGACGATGCCACCGACTCTGGCTGTTGATGAACTTGATGTGCTGGTCAGAATTCCGCTGGCCGTACAGTTCTCGACGTGTGCGTTTGCGCTGAAATCTCCAACGATGATACCCGTGTCGGTCGCGCTGCTTGCTACATTGGCTATGACCGTAAGGTTTTTGATGGTACCGTTTCGGAGGACCCCGAACAATCCGGTGTATTGTTTAGAACCATTGATATAGAGGCCGCTTATGGTCTTGCCGTTTCCATTGAAGTTCCCGTGGAACGACATGGCTGCATCCGATCCGTTCTGGCAGATAGGCTGGAAGGATTCTGCTCCCTCCTTGACGCTGTAGTCGGCGTTCAACTGACCGCAGTCGATATCCTGTGTGAGGATGTACCAGGCGGCGCGGTATTTCACATCACCAGTGGCACCAAGTTCCGAGAGGAGCTTGAGGTCGTCGTAGGTGGCAATCTGGTAAGGGTCGGCTTCGGTGCCTGAACCCTTGAACTTGTCGGCCCAGACAATATTCGCATCAACGCTTCCGAGATCGAGAATCCTTGAGCGTTCTATGGCGACAGCCGTGCTCTTGCTGTTCACACCCGCTGCTGAGTCGGCTGCGCGTACGAAACTGAGCTTGAGACCGGCGCTGAAGCTGGTGGGCACGATGGCCATGTAGTATGTGCCGGCGGCAAAGGTAGAAGCCGAGGGAACAAGGGTGATGGCCGTCTCTGCGTTATCGACTACCGATACTGCAGGAACTCCCGAACCGTCGATGGTGATCGAAAGGTCTCCGGCCAGAGATTCCGAGTTGTTGCCCGAGAACTCGATGGCGGAATAAACTCCGTCCTCTTCAATTGTGAATTTGACAATCGAGCAGACATTCTTCATCTCGAGCGATTCTCCGTCAGTCTTGCCGGCCATTATGTACAGGTCGTCAGCAAAGCTTCCGTCAACGGCCGCCTGCTCTGCGGGAAGGCTTGTGAGAATGGCTCCCGATGAAAGGGCTGCCGACGAGGCGTAAGGGTACAGGGCATAGAACTCCGTGGCGGTGGACATCGCCTCTCCGGTAAATTCTGCGCTGGTGCCGCTGCCTGTGGTGGTGAACCGGCGGTTGCCCTCACCATCAAAGATGCTGATTGCGTCGCCGGCCGTCCAGAGAATGCTGTGGTCATCGAGCGAGGTCTTGACCGCAGGTGCTGCCTGGGGCTTGCTGAAGGTCGGAGCTCCGGCGGTAAAGGTCATTTCAACCAGTTTGCCTTCTTCCGGAACGGTGTTGTCGATTTTTACGTCCGAGCAGGAATAAGCTGCGAATGCGGCGAGCGCGGCCGCGAGGATAGTGTATGATTTCATTTTCATAAGTCGTTTCTCCTACATTTCATAAACAACGTCATCTTCGGTAATGGGTTCGGTACGTACGCTCGTACATACCAGATTGCAGGGAACCAATGTCTGAACCCTGCATTCGGGGGCTTTGTAGCCGGTCTTTTCTTCAAGTGTTTTCATTGATTATAATTTTTTAGTTGTTATTGCCAGTTGTCTGTTCTGAACGGGAATACCGGGCATCCGGTTGAAGACCGCAGGGTGGCCTGCGGCACATTCCTGAAAGCGTAGCGAAGAGCCACGGGCTGTGCCACTTCGGGGCAGGTGACCGTTATGTGCGTGCGGTCGTATTCGAAAACCGCATCGGCCTTGTGGAACACCTTGTCCGCGCCGGCGAGTTCGAATCCTTCTATGGGTACACCTATGCTCAATCCGCCGGTCGCACCCTTGAATGTGACGCTTGCCTTGGAACCTTCGAAGCTGACCTGATCAATAAAAGGCCCGTCGGGGAAGTTCTTTGCGGGAAGTATCTTATATGTGCGGGTGAGAGCCAGCATTGCGAGCCTCCATCCTACGAGATCCTTGCGGCACGGATGAATGACACGCGCTTCGCCTATGTCGGTGGTTCCGGCGATACCGGAATTCGGGATGGTCTTCAGACACTCGAGCTGCTGCTCCACGAAGAGCGGAAGCTCGATGCCGTCCTCTCCACAGTCGTTGTAGAAATAGGGCGCTATCTGGGTGTAGTAGAACGGCATTTTGTCATTGCCCCAGAACTCGCGGTACGAGCGTACCATCTCTGTCATCATCCTCCCGTAGACCACGGGGTCCATAGTGCGGACATTGTATTCGCCCTGATACCAGAGGAACCCTTTGGCCGTGTAGCCGACTATGGGGCTCATCCACATATTCCAGAGCCTTGCGAGACGACGTCGTGCCTGGGTGCTGCGTGGATTGTCGATAACCGAGTAGTCCACGCCCTTGACTCTGGAAACCATTTCCGGCGACATCCAGGCCTCGATGGCCGCTCCGCCCACGGCGTTGCAGATTATTCCTACCGGGACGCCGAGGACTTCGGTAACGTGCTTTGCAAAATAGTAAGCGACGGCGCTTGTCCCCTGTGCTGTCTGGGGGCCGAAGGCTTTCCATTCGCCCGAAGGCAGGTCATCGAGAGGCCTTTCGCAGCCTTCGTTGGCTCCGCAGCTGAATACGTGGATCATATCCTTGTAACGGCCGGCGTGGAAGATTTCCTCATAGCCGCCATAAGCGGGCTGACCGCCGTATCCGGCAAGTGTCATAGCCATATTCGACTGGCCGGAGCATATCCAGACCTCCCCGATGAAGACATTTTTCACTTTCAGGGTCTGATAGCCGTCATCAATGGTGATTTCGTAAGGGCCTCCGGCCTTGGGTGTGGAAAGCGTTGCGTCCCAGCGGCCGTCAGAGACCGGAGCCTTGACTGTCTTTCCGTCCCAACTGGCTGTGACCCCAACCGATGCCGCATCGGAGAACCCCCAGATGCGGGCCTGTGTCTGCTGCTGAAGCACCATGTTGTCGCCGAACAGAGCGGGTAGAGTCGTCTCTGCCCGAAGCACGGCTGATGCACACAGAAGCAGGAGTGCTGTCAGTATTCTTTTCATTCGGAAATGAATTTGATTATTTCATCAGCGACCACAGCGCTGAGTTCTGCGTTGAGGTGTATTCCGTCGGCACAGTTGCTGCGGTTCATAAGAGGTTCCACGGTGCCGCGGACATTGAGGTACCTTACACCGCTCTTTGCTGCAACCTGTTCCATCTGCTCGGCAAAGAACGCGGTGCGCTCGGCGGCTCCCTCATATTTGTCCTTTTTGAATTTGGGAGCATTCTCGTTTACCGGGAACGGAGACATAAGGATGAGCTCGGCGCCGTATTTCTTGCAGATGCGGCTTTTCTTGATAATCTTCACCAGCTTGGTAAGATTTGGCTTGTACAGGTCGGTGCGGTCGGCATACTGCACGAGAGCGTCATTGGTGCCCAGGTTGAGGATGATGTACTTGATGGAAGTGGCATAAGGAAGTGCGTCCAGTTCCTCGAGAATCATAGGGGTGTAGAGAAGTCCGTTCTTGTCGGCTTTGCCCTGGTTCGTGAAACTGAGGGTTCTTCCGGAGCGGCTCTTGTTTATGACGCGTGCGTCGGGCAGTTTGTCACGCAGTGAGTTCGCCCACCCGAATTCGTTCTGCCCGTTGGAGTCGCCGATGGCAACTATTGTGGGCATGACGGGATCCGCTGCATAGGAAATGGCGCAAGCAAGAACTGCAGCAAGGCAAATAATCAATTTTTTCATCTGTATTTTTCGTTTACTGGTATTCTGTTGAAGAGTTCGTCGTAGAAAATCTCGTGTCCGCCGCGGAATATGGTCATCTCGGCGTATTTGTTTTCTTTGTGGAGAAGTATCTCACGTTCGCCTATGGTCTCGTCGCTCAGGGAGACATTCATTCCGTTCACGGCTTCTGTGAGTTCGTCCTCGCTGATGAGCACGGCATTCTTCTTGTCGAAGGCCGCGGTTACCAGGTTGAACATATCAACCGATTGCGAAGGTGGTACGGGGCCGCCGTTGCGCTTACCGTCGCTGTTGCCCGAATAGAGCAGCAGTTTGGTCCTCTTCCGGCATTTGGGCAGTTTCATCTTGAGTGGCGAGCGTCGGGCGAATTCCTTGAGATTCAGGTCGTCCTCCCTGGAACCCGTGGCGGTGAGCATGTCGTCGCAGAAGGAGATGTACTTATAGGCTTTCGCTTTGTGTATCTGCCTGTACCAGGCCTCGAGGTCCGACACTCCCGCCCATGCGCTGACGCTCTTGATGGGGTAGTCGATGGTCATATAGGCCGCGAGAGCGTTGTGTCCGCCGTTGAGAACGCCCACGATGTGTATCTCGCCCATATCGACATTCCCGTGGGTCAGTGCGAATTCTATCGCGTCGGCGATATCCGTCATAGCCGTTGCGCTGCCGCACGAGAGCGGTGAACTGCTGGGACCGTGGAGATTTGGCTGTATGAAGTTCCAGTCCTTGTCAATGATGAATTTGACCAGCGGGGTGATGGTCTTGTAGGCTCCGCCCCATCCGTGCATTACAACAATCAGAGGCCTGGGCTCATCGCTGCTTGTGGCGTGGAACATGACCATCTGGCCGCTTTTGTCCAGGCTCGAGCGCACGCGCTCTCCCTTGACGCTTTCCGGCCAGGAAAGACGTTGGGCGCAGAGCGTCTGCGTGACGAGCAGCAGAGTGGCGAGTATTGTCAGTAGTCGTCTCATAGATGTCATTTATTTCGCTACAGGAACCCACGACCAGTCCTGGGAACAACCCACTCCGGCTGCCGTGATTGTAGAGTCGGTAATCGTGTAATCGTTGTTTTCAAAGTCGGCGAAAACGTCCTTCGCCTGTTTGCCTTCCAGGGGGAAGATTCCGGTGGCGATGGCTCCGCCAGCCTGGACTATGGAGAAGTCACCGGCTGTGTAGAAGCAGTTTGTAGCTGTTACTGAACTTTCCGTACCGAGAGAATAGAAGTTCGTTCCGGCTGCGTTGCCGTTGCGCGTGAAAAGACAGCGGTCCATCTTGATGACAACGCCGGTCGATCCGGCCATATCGAATATTTTTGTGCTGTTCGTGCCGCCGCTGCGAGAGCCGAAAAGACTTGCGGTGTTGCACTGCTTGAGTGTGATGGAGATGTTTCCGGGGAAGGTGCCTCCGTTGATCGAGTACTGGTACAGATTGGTGAACAGACCGAATTTGGAGAACGACATTGTGCAGCGTTCGATATTGAAGTCTGCAATCGACAGTTTGCTGCTGCAAAGCGTGAAGTAGCGGAATCCGGTGTTGGTGGCGCTGTTGTCCACGAGGTTGTCGCGGAAGATGACATTGTCGATGGTTTGCTCTTCGGCCGAATCGGTCATCAGTACGCCCGAGCCCAGGTCGCGGAAGCTGCAGTTTTCAATTATCAGGTAGTCGAGCGAAAGTTTTCCGTCCAGATAGAAGGGCACGCAGTTCTTTCCGGTGGCTGTCGCCTGGAAGTCTATTCCTTCGAAACGTACCTGCTCGAGTTCGCCTTCGATGTGGAATGGCATCAGAGGAATCTGCGCGGCTTTTGAAACCACGGCGACGCTTATGAACGGACGGCAGTCCTCAGCCCCGGCTTCCACTTCGAACTCGCCCTGCCTTGCCGCAAGGATGCAGATGTTCTTGTCTATTGTGATAATGTCCGTCGTGCTTGTAGCGTAACTGTAGCCTCTGGGAAGGATGAGTGTCTGCCCGTCCTCGGCCTGGTCGATGGCCTCTTTGAGGTCATCGCCAATGGAAAGGAGTTTTCCGGTCTCGCGGCCGTCGCCGGGAATGTATTTCGTGGTCTTGAATGTGACCACATTGAAACTGCGCTCTTCTTCGAATTCTATTGTGTCGTCATATATGACCGCCTGGTACGAAGACGATGCGCTGAGTCCTTCGACTGTAACACAGCCTGCTTGCCTGTCGGTATCTTCGAGAGTGATTTCTTCCTTGAAGTCGGACGAGCCCATTCCGGTAACGACTATCCTTGTAGCGTAGTGCGTGTTGTTCCAGCGGAGGACGGCGGATGTGGCGCTTATTTCATCTTCCAGCACTTCGTAGAGGACGGTCGGAACAATGCGGGCGTCAGTGGTGATGCGCTCGAGCGAATTCCATTTCGAATCGAATTCGCTCTTGTAGGCAAGTGCCTTCACACGGGCGTAGTAGATTGTATTGTAACTGAGTTTCTCAACTTTGATTTTAGGCATCTTGAGTTCCTCGTCAACCACGATCTCTTCGAAGTCGGCGCCCAGGCTCATCTGAAAACGATAACCGACTGCATCGGCGATGCCGAACCACGAATACGAAACCGTATTGCCGGCCACAACCGGCGAGCTTGTTGCTGAAGGCCGGAACAGGTTCTCGATGTTTTCGGTAACATACTGGTCGGCACATGATACGGTCATAAGGGCCGCGGACAGTATTGCAAGTATGGTTCTTTTCATAATCCTTTCTATTTCTGGGAATAACCGTAATAATTCTTGAGGGCTCCGTGCGAAGCGTCAATCGTTGTCTGCGGGATGGGCAGTATGTAACGGACAGGTACATCGGAGTCGGGATCCAATTCTCCGCCGCCCCAGGCATAGTAACTTGCCTGGACCACTTCCGAAGGACCCCATACACCTTCCACTTTCGCCCATTGACCTCTGCACCAGTCATATTTGGTATAGGCGCTTCCGTCAGGTGCAGTGGGCGCTACGAGCAGCTGCTCATCGAAGCCCTTCAGATCGAATTCGTTGTTCGGACCCGAGTAATAATATATGAGGTAGGGCTTGTTCAATACAGGCACGAAGTCTTCCTCCGAGTAAGTGCCTGCTGCGGCGTTGGCTTCCTTGCTGAGCTGAATCCAGTCCTTGACCATACCGCGTACCTTCGGCCCGATAAGGTTCCACCTTACAAGGTCGGTGCGCCTGATGCATTCGCCTGCGAACTCCCAGCTGCGCTCGTCCACAATGGCATTGAAGAAACTGTCGTGGTCGGTGAGGGCATCGACATAGCCGTCACTCTTGGCGTAAGATGAGAAGGCGCGGCGCCTTACGGTCTTGAGAGCCTCGCGGGCCTCCTCGTCAGGGCCTCCGGCGATCTCGTTCTGCGCTTCGGCGAACATAAGCAGAACGTCGGCATAGCGCATCATAGGGAAGTTGACTCCCGTAGGTTGCGAACGGTTGAGGGTTTCGGTCGAGAGTGTTTTGTCCCACTTGCCCAGATAAACATTTCCGTTGCATATCTGCTTGCGGCCGGTGTTCATTATCTGATACATACAGCCGGTTACAAAGCGGCGCTGGTCATCGGGGTCGAAGGTGTACATGTGGATGTGCGGGATGAGGACTTCGCCCGATGAAGCACCCCAGTAATGGTTTCCTTCCTCGGCGGCTTCGGCTATGCGTATGCCGTTGCGGTAACCGACGTTGCTTCCACCATTGGGGCCGGACCTGAACGGCAGTTCGAAGATGACATCGTCCCCTTCGGGAGCGAGATAGTTCATCTCGTTGTTGAACACGGTCCTGAAGTCGGACTTGAGGCTGTGAGTTCCCGATTCGATAACCTTGCGGGCATAGTCGCGGGCAATGACGTAGTAGTCCATATAGTCGGCCTCATTGCGCTGCATCGTTCCGATGGCGTTCGTGTCATTGAGGTCGGGGCGGAGTGAGTAGCCCGCCCTGAGGAGTGCAATCCTGGCGATGAGGGCCTGGCAGTATTCCTTGCCCACACGCTCGATTCCATAGGCCTCGGAAGACTTCTTGAGCTCCTTCTCGGCGTCGATAAGCTGTTCGATCATTGTCGAGAGAATCTCATCCCTGTCGGTGGGAGCAATGGAAAGGTTGTCGGTAGCCGTCATCGGTTTGAGAACCATGGGAACGTCTCCCCACACTCTTACAAGGTCGTAATAAAGCATAGCTCGGAGCGTTATGGCTTCGCCGTGGTAATGTCTGGCCATCGGATCTCCGTCTTTGAACAGATCGCTGTTCTCGATTCCGTTGATGCAGTTGTTCGCATGCCCGACGGCCTGCCAGTATGCATTCCAGATGGTCTTGAGATAGGTGTTGTACGGAGTGGCCGATATCTGTGATATGTCTCCGAGGACGTTCTGGGCTATCTTGGACATCGAGCGGTACTCGATGTCGGATGTCCCGAACAAGCTCCAGGAATACCAACCGTACATTGAGTTGGCAAGTATGGGATTGTATATTCCGTTGATGGATGTCGATATGCCGTCCACGGTGGAGTAAACATAGTCGTCCGTGAATGTGCTCAGCGAATTGTATTCAAGTTCGCATCCTGCAAACAGCAGGAGGGCGGAGAGTATTGCAAGCGATTTTTTCATAATGAGTCCGGTTTAGAAGGTGAGATTGATTCCGGCGGTCACGCTGCGGCTCCTGGGATAACCCTTGTAGTCGATACCTGGTGTAAGACCCTTCTGAACATTGATTTCAGGGTCGAACCCGGAGTATTTCGTAAGGCAGAACAGGTTGTTTCCGGTAAGGTAAACTCTGAGTTTGTCGATGTGAATCCTGTGACTGACGGTAGCTGGCAGGGTGTATCCGACGGTCAGGTTCGTAAGGCGTACGAACGAAGCATCCTCCACAGCCCAGTCACTCACTACATACGAGTACATATTGGGGCTCCAGATGTCTGCGTTCTTGTTGAATTCCTTCAGGGCCTCGGGGTCTGTCAGAAGCGAATTGCCTTCGTCGTCGAAATAGCGGAAACGGTGGGAAGAATCGCTCGTTGTGAAGAGGTTGCGGTATCCGAACACTCCGAGCGAGGTCATAGCCACCTTGGTCGCATTGAAAGTATCGAATCCGATCATATAGTTGAACATTACGTTTGCATCGAAATTCTTCCAGCTGAAGTCAAGCCCGAATCCGCCCTGTGCCTTGGGTACATTGCAACCAATGATGCGGCGGTCTTCGTCGGCATTCACGATATTGCCCTCACCGGAGAGTTTCTTGAGCTTGAGCATACCCGGGAGCAGCTCGGTCACATTGAGAATGTTGCGGTCATCGGCCACACCCTCCTTCAGAACGTAACTGCCGTCTATGTAGTCGAAATCGTCAACACTGTACATTCCGTCGGCTACATATCCATAGAACTGGCCGACCTGTCCTCCGACATTGATGTAGAAGTCGGTGAATTCCCTCTGGTAGTTCGACCAGCTGGAGTTCTTGAACCAGTAGTCCTCGCCGCTGGCAAGATGGTCGATGGTATTGTTGTTATGTGCAATGTTGAACATAAGGTCGAGCTTGCAGCGGTACTTGCGTATCACGCTGGCATTGATGGTGAACTCGACACCCTTGTTGGTCGTCTGTCCCACGTTGGCATAGACCGATGTGTAGCCCGTGTATGCGGGAACCTCGGATGCGATGAGCAGGTCTTTCGTGGTGTTGCCGTAAACCTCGAAGGCACCCCATACCTTGTGTTTGAAGAGCGAGTAGTCGATTCCGACGTTGCGGCTGATTGTGGTCTCCCATTTGAGGTTGGGGTTCACCAGATAGGCCGATGCAGGCACATAGGATGAAAGTACTTCGCCGCGCACTTCGGGGTTGTATGAGTTGGACAGCACGGAATAGGTCATCTGGTAAAGTTCATCGCCTATCCTGTTGTTGCCCACGGTTCCGTAACTGAGTCGGAGCTTGAGGTCGGAAACGGCGCGGACCCTGCGCATAAACTGTTCCTGTGAAATCCTCCAGGCGAAGGCTCCGGCAGGGAAGTATCCCCACTGATGACCTGGTGCGAACTTGGTGGATCCGTCGGCGCGCATCGTGAATGTGAAGATGTACCTGTTTTTGAGCGAGTAGTTGGCACGGCTGAAGAACGAAAGCAGTTTTTCGTCTCCGGACATCTTTGAAGACTGGGTCATGTTCTTTCCGAGCGCCAGGTTGGCAAACGCGGCGTCCATCGAAATCTCGTCCTCGAATTCGGAATAAGTGTGCGAAGACTGGTAACTGTTCGTGACCAGATACTCCTGACCGAGCAGCAGGGACAAGTTGCTTGAACCCTTTGTCAGAGAATAGTTCAAGGTGTTGGTGGTCATATACTGGTCGGTGTCGTTGTCCGTAAGTATCACGGTAGGCTTGCCGCCGTATGTCCTTGTCGAAAGAGCTGTCAAAGGTCCGTAGAAAAGGTGGTTGCGCGTGTAGTATTTGGTAGCGCGGTTGGAGGTGTTGAATGTGAAGTGATCGTTGATCTTCCAGTTGAGCGAGACGTTACCACGGATAACATCGGTCTTCAGGTCGCGCTGCATCTGCAGCTGGCGCTGGTAGAGCCTGTTGGAATCTTCCGCAACGCCTTCGAAGTACTCGTCCATTTCATATTCCTCGAATGCGGTTTCCTCTTCGTTCGCGAAATCGTCCGGGCTCCATCGGAAGGCCGATACGCCGGTCGTCGGAGCATACTGCAGTGCTGCGATAGTTCCCACTGATATGCCTTCGTTGGCGGTGTTTGTGTACATGAGGTTGTACTGCATCTTTACCGAAGGCGAAATGGTATGGTTGAGTTTGAAGCTTAGGTTGGTTCGTTTGATACCTGTTCCCACCTGGATGCCTTCGCGGTTGGAGTGGGTGGCGCTGGCAAGGTAGTTGAGGCCGGTGCTGCCGCCGGCGATGGAAACATTGTAGTACTGAGCCATGGTGGTGCGGCCGAAGGTCTTTTCCTGCCAGTCCGTACCCTTGCCGTACTTCTTGTAGATGTAGAAATCATCGGGGTAACCGAATTTCTTGAGAGCACCGTTGCGCGAACTGAGCTTGTCCATCTCGTAGTTCCAGAGGATGTACTCGTAAACATCCATTACATCCATCTTCCTGGCGAGGGCGTTGGCCTGCACATAGGAATTGAACTTGACGGTGGCCTTGGTGTCATAGGCGGTCTTGGTCGTTACCAGTACGACACCGTTGGCACCCTGTGCTCCATAGATTGCCGTAGCTGCGGCATCCTTGAGGATGTCGATGGATTTTATGTCCGAAGGCGATATGTCATTGATGTTCTGGACCGGGAAACCGTCAACAAGGTAGAGGGGCTCGTTGCTGTTGTTGATGGATGTGCCTCCGCGGATGCGGAATGATACGTCAGCGTCGACATCACCGTCAGCAGTGGTGACCATCACACCGGCCATCTTTCCCTGGAGGGCTTCGGAAACGGTTGACATCGCAGTGGACTCGATATCCTTGGAACTTACCGAAACCACAGAACCGGTGAGGTCGCTCCTCTTGACTCCGCTGTAACCGATGGTGACCACCTCATTCAGAACGTTGGATCCGTCCATCGCAAGCGAGACATTGATGACTTTTCGGCTCCCGACTTTTTCTTCGACCGGGCTGTATCCTACGAATGAATAGACAAGAATGCTCTCCGTAGAAGGGCAGGTGATGCTGTAAGTTCCGTCTGAACCCACTGCGGCGTGTTCGTTGGAATCCTTTATGATGACATATGCTCCGGCAGCCGGAGAGTCATCTTCCTGGAACACGACTTTTCCCGTTACGCGTATGCCCTGGGCCGATGCAACTAATTGCGTGGCAAGGCACAACGTAAAGAGAATTGTGAAAAGTTTTTTCATATACATAAATCTGATTTAATCTGAATATCGGACGCTGCCGCCGGCAAGGCGGGCCAGGTCGGGAAGGTCATAGAATTTGAGAACGCCAGGAACGATCATTCCGCAGACATCTCTCTGGATGGGATTCAGACAGAAGCGCCAGGTCTTGACCCCGTGCATAAGCAGGGTGTCCGAAATCCTGTCGTCCAGGAACGCGGCGTGGACGGCCACCGGAGTGTAGTCTCCGGATGCAACCACGTTGATTTTCCTGCCACGCAGTCCGCTTGTCTCCGAGCAGAAATCGAGGATGGTGACAATGTCGCCTATCCTCTGGCCCAGAAGCGTGGTGCCAAGGAACATCGAACCTGTGAACTCTGGATACTCGTCGTTCCAACTCTTGAAATTGCCGCTGATGAAAGAAGGCTTCTTAGTCTGGCCGAAACCGCGAAGATCGGCAATCAGCACCGGTCCGCCGGCCTCGAGAGCCAGTTTTATGTGCGAAGGGCTGCGCAGCAGTTCGTCCATTCCTCCGTCATAAAGCCATATTTTGACCGGAGCGTCCGGCTTTATGTTGTCAGGTACGATTACGCTGCACGGAACCGGAACCTGTCCGGCCCTTTCCAGCCTGTATGCTTTGAATGAATATCCATCATACCTTGCATCTGCCGTAAGGACGGCATTGACATCCTCTTCGCTCTCTACATATCCTGTCAGCGAACAGACTTTGTCGTAAATGGCTTCGATGGGCCCGGATACGAACTTCTTGCGGTCGGCTGCGTGTGAATCGAAGAACTCGAGATTCTCTTCATAAAGGCTCTTGGCATCGGCATATTCGCCAAGCACCTGCCCCGCTGCGGTACAGTTGAATTTCGGTGAGGGGAACTTCTTCTCGCTCTTGCCGGAACCGTCCACGTCGCCGGGGAAGGTCCAGTCGACATCCTTGCGGCCGAGCAGGGTTTCGCAGAAGAACCTGATCATTCCTTCCTGCTTGCCGGGGACGTAATAAGGATGGGCGGTGGGGACTTCTATCATCCGTACATCGGCCTCCGATGCGCCCTGGAGCGCGTAACTCCTGCGTATCTGGGCTATTGCACGGCGGCCGTCATCTATCTTCACATAGTCCTTCTGTCCGTTCATGTACTGGATGGGGCGCGGAGCTATGGTCATAGCAATGTCCGTGAGGCTCATCCCTCTGGCTGCAATTCCCGGAATAAGGCCGCAGCCGTCCAGACCTGTGCCTGCAAAACCCCAGGCGATGGAACTGGACATCACCGCCGCTTTTACGCGGGTGTCATAAGCAGTGAAGAGGAGTGTCTGCACGCCAGCACCGGAAGTACCAACTGCGCCAATGCGTGAACAGTCTATCTCGGGGCGTGTCTGCAGATAGTCGATAGCCCTCATATTGTCCTGAAGGATGCGGGCGAAAAGGGGAGTGCCGGTAAGTATGCATCCGAAGTTTTCGATACCGTGCTCTGTGGTAGGACCGCGGGTGAGCGACTTGTTCTGAGCGTCAATCTCCTGGACCCTCTCTCCCTGACCGAACGGATCGACCACAATGCAGGCTATTCCATTATCGGCAAGATATGAGGCAGCGGCAGCATACGAGCGCTTTCCGAATTCGGTATGTCCGCAGGTGTGCACCACGCAGGGTGCTGGATTGTCAATCGAGGCTTCGTCGGGGATGAAGAGAAGTGCGGTAACGTATCTGCCGGGGATGCTCTGGTAAACCACCTTGTCCACGCGCCAGCAGGAGCCCTGCTCCGTTCCGGTCACCACGGCCTTGAGTTCTCCCGGTTCAGGTAACTCGCCTACCAGGGTCGCGAATTTCTTACGGCAGAGAGCAACATAGTCCTGCATTGCGGCCGGGCTTGTCTCGGCAAGGGAACAGTTTGCATCGCGACGTTTGAGCGCGTCTTTCTGCAGATTCTCCATGTACTCTGAAAACGCATCGGATTTCAGGGAAGGGCCGCTCTGAGGAAGTTGTATGGCAGCACCGGCGTTAATTCCGGAAAGCAGAAGGGCAAGTACCGCTATTATTGTTCTTTTCATATTATGCTGTTGATGTATATTTCTATATTGTCATATCCGGGGTCGAGGTCTCTCGATGCGGGATTGTATGTATGCGGGTCGAGGCCGTGATCCTTCTCCCATTTGTCTGGCATCCCGTCGCCGTCGCCATCGCGCGGGGCTTTTCCGGACGCATCGTAGCAGGACCAGGGATTCCAGCCCGCTGGGGCGAACTGTGGCCGTGTGTCGTAAGGGGTGTCAATGATTCCCGGCTTCGGATAACCCTTGCTCTTCCAGTTGAACCCCGATTTGTCTTCCGCCATACCGTTGTGGCTGTCACTGCCGCGGAAACGTGCGCTGCGCGTGCGTACTTCATCTATTATACGGCTGTCTATCCTATCCCTGTGGTTGGAGCATCCTGCATCATCGAGAACGGCCTCGTAGGCTGAATGCGCATCCTGTTCTGCGATTGCGGTGCAGGGGAACGGCTCCTTTGCTACAAGGGCCTTGCGTTCTTTCTTATCCAGAGCACGGAGCCTTTCGTTTCCGGGCTCGACAAGACCGTATTTTACATTGTCCAGTGTCGTGCGGCTCGTATGCCCGTCCTGCACATCATAGACATTTCCCTCCAGATAAACCTTCCCCCAGACTCCGCGGATGGGACTCCCTTTCTCGGTCTCGCAATCAAACCCCAGCAGTTTGCCGTCGGCCGAAGAGGCCTGCCCGGCCTTGTAGTAGTTGCCCACGAGGTTGATTTTCATTGCTTCGCCGCCGTAAGCCACGTTCCTGCCCCAGTTGTAGATGACGTTGTTGCGGAAATCGACAACATTCGAGAGCAACTTGCTGCGGCTCTGTTTTCCGGCTTTACGGCCCGGGTCGAAGCGGGGGTTGCGGTTGTCGTTGTGTGCGAGGAGATTGTGGTGGAAGCTTGCATTGCAGCCTCCCCAGATTCCGCCGAACCCATGCGCGCCTTTCCTGTGTCCGGCAAGCCTGAGCGCTTCCGAAACTATGCACCACTGCATCGTGAAGTCGCTGTTGGTGTAGAATGAAGCGTTCTCGTCCGTGCCCCAGCTTATCGAACAGTGGTCGATGATAATGCGCGAGCGGCCATATTTGCCGGTAAGCACATCGCCTTCTTCGGTGCCGACTTTGTTCTCGCCGCCCATACGGAAACGCATATAGCGTATTATCACATTGTCCGCGGCAACATGCGTCGTGTAGCCTTTGACGCAGATTCCCGGTGCGGGGGCCGTCTGCCCGGCGATGGTAATGTCCGGATTCTTAATCCAGAGGTCTGAGGACAGTTCGAGCAGGCCTCCGGTGGCGAACACCACGATTCTCGGGCCTTCCTGCTCGACGGCCCATCTGAGCGTTCCTTCACTTCCGTCATCGGAAAGCTTGTTCACCACAAGAACTCGACCGCCACGTCCTCCGCTGGCATACATTCCTCCTCCCTCGGCTCCAGGGAATGCCGGAACGGGGCGTGCGCACAGTGCCAGTATCCTTTCGGTACACCACAGGGCGGGGGCCTGGCCGTGATAGTCGCCCTTGAGGAATTTCCTGTCAAGGTACCACTGTCGATAGTCCCTCTTGCCGGTGCCTTCGCAGACGGCGGTCATATCACCGTCCGGCGCAAGGAAAGACAGAGTCGCCTTCCAGGCTTTGAGAGTGCATTCCCCGTATTCCTCGTCGGAAAGCCAGCCCATACCGAGGCCGGTAAGCAGGGCATAGGTGAACATCGCCGTGCCGGAACTCTCCGGCCGGCTGTCGGGGCCGTCGATGAGCTGCCTCCAGCTTCCATCGGGGCTCTGATGGGTCTTGAGCGCTGCCATCATCCTGCGGTACGCCGCAAGAATGTACTCATAGTTCAGGTTATCTTCAGGCAGTTCCATCAGAACGTCGGCCATGCCGGCTGCCGCCCAGCCGTTGCCACGTGCCCAGTAGTACGGCGCCTGTGCGCCGTGGAAATAAAGGCCACCGGGCTGCTCAATGGCGGAAATGTAGTGGCGCATCTGGTGCGCCGCCCTGAGCAGATACTCTTCCTGACCGGTGGCGCGCCAGGCGGTCAGCTGAAGGATTGTGACCATATACATATCATCCACCCAGAATCGCGACTGCCAGCTGAGCCCTTCTGTCGAAAGGGAGTCGTAGAGAGCGGTGCGGCTGCTCTTTCCGTATTTCTCCCATCCTGGCTCGCCCCACTGGGCATCGGCATAACGCAGCCCCTGGGCAAGGTATTTCTCTTCGTGTGTGGAGATATAAAGTTCGAGTGGTATGATTCCGAATACGCTGTGATCGACGTGGACGGGCTTGGTAACGAGTTCGGGGTGCTCTGTACAGAGGCTGTCGTACCGGGCCTTCAGTGCATGCAAGGCATCTTCGTCGCCTGCAAGCCGCGCGACTCTCAGGGCTCCGGCCCAGGTCACAGCCTCGGAATAGGTGATACGTTTCAGTGGCTCGCCTTCGCGGAACCATCTGTGGGGTGTGGTTACGAAACGCTCCGTAATCTGTTCCGAAGCCACACGCGCTTCATCCTTCAATCCGGCCGGATTGAAGTAAGCAAGCATTGTGGCAAGAATCAGGATACGGGCGAACATCTTATTCGAAAACTATGTCGGTGAGTTCTTCGGGCTCGGCCTGGTCGAAAACGAACTGTTCTTCGCAGGAGGAAATACGGCATCCGGATACTCTGAAACCGGATATGCAGCCATCTGCTCCTGTACCCTTGATCTCAAGGAACGAACGGCACGATTCCACGGTGATGCCCGAAATGTTCACACCGTTGACTTTGGGCTCATATACTTTGTCGGATGTTTCCTTGGGCTCGTACTGCATATCCACGTTTATGCACGAGCGCGAGCAGACTGCCACATCGAAATTGCGTACATTGACATTGCTTATCTCGCCTCCGCGTACGCGGCTGCTCTTGAAGCGCAGTACGTGCTGGAGATCTTCCCCGTCAAAACTGCAGTCTTCGGCGTACAGGCCGTTGAAGCCGCCGGAAATCTCACTGCCTATTGTAATTCCTCCGTGTCCGGCCGCAAAATGACAGCGGCGGATGATTACGCCCCTCGAAGGAGTGGCGCAGCGGCGTCCGTCGTTGTTCCTGCCGGACTTGAGCGCAATGCAGTCATCTCCGGTGAAGAAAGTGCAGTCCTCTATAAGCACACCGTTGCACGATTCAGGATCGCAGCCGTCGTTGTTGGGGCCGAAACTGCACACTGTCACTCCGCGCATAGTGAAGTTGCGGCAGAGCAGGGGATGAACCACCCAGAACGGTGAATTCCTGAGGGTTACTCCCTGAATCAGAACATTCTCGGACTCTATTATATTTATAAGCTGAGGACGGAGATTCTTTCCTTCGCCCATGATGCGGGCTCCGACGGGTGTGCCGGCATCGTTGTATTTCATCAGAAGTGGCCTTCCGGTATTGCCTTGCGACGGCATTCCTTTTACATAGCCGAATTCCTTGCGCCCTTTCATCCACCACCAGTTCTCGCTGCTTGCCGAACCGTCTATCTCTCCGTTGCCGGTTATGGCGATATTGCTCTGGCCGCAAGCGTAGATGAGAGGACGGTAATTCATGCAGTCCACACCTTCCCAACGGGTGCGCACAACGGGCAGATAATCCTGTGGGTCGCCAGAGAACTTGAGCGTGGCCCCTTCGCATAGGTGAAGGTCCACGTTGCTGCGAAGTGTTATGCCGGCCGTGTTGTAAACGCCTGCCGGAAGGGCGACGACTCCGCCACCGCGCTCGCTGCATTTCTCTATCTCTGTGTTTATGATTTCTGTGTACGTCGAATTCCGCAGGGCCTTGATTGCGCCCTTGGAACCGGGTGCCGCGATCCAGGTCGTATCGGCCCTGAACGACGGGGCCGTGATGGATGCGAGCAGGCTGTCATAGCGTTCCTGTGACCACCCCTGGGCGGTTGCGGGAACGCACAGCACAACAGATAATAATAGAATTGTTGCTCTTTTTGACATTTATTGCAGGTATTCTGTCAGTTCTTCGATATTCTGTTTCTTCACTTCGGCGACTATCATCTTCGCGACGGTCTTCGCTCCGAGGTAACTGTGGCGTGAAACGCCTCTCGTCTCGACATCCTTGTCGCCATCCAGGACATAGAAATGCTCTGCCGCCTTTTTCTCGCCGAGCCGCGAGTACAGTGCGGAGGTCATTGCCGTGAGGTCGATCAGGTAGCAGTCGGTTTCCTTTGCCACCTTGCGCATTGCGTCTGGATAATCGCCGTGCGTATCGACCAGTTTTCCACCGCTGAAGTTGTACCTTGCGATGGGCGTAAGCAGGATGGGCGTGGCGCCCTTGCTCTTGACGGTTTCAACAAACAGTTTCAGATTGTCGTAGTAGGTGCCGTAGGGATCGGTATAGCGGGAAGGGTCGAAATCCTTCTCGTCGTTATGACCGAACTGTATCATCACAACGTTACCTTTGGATATGAGCGTGCTCGCCGCGTCCCAACGACCTTCTTCGATGAACGATTTGGTGCTGCGGCCGCTGCGACCCTTGTCAAGTATGGTCAGCGTTTCGCGGAAATATGGCGTAAGGACCTCGCCCCAACCGGCATAAGGAGTGCTGGCTGGGTCGGCTCCGAGATTGTTCTTGCGTGAACAGGACTGGTCCCCGATGATGATGAGGGTCTGCTGCTGTTCGGGCAGTTCGGCACGGCTTCCCTCAGGCAGAAGGAGCAGCAGGCAAGCGGCTATGATGTACTTGGGTTTCATATACCGAGTAGTTTTTTGGCTGTTTCGGCATCCTCTTTCCAATCCCATTGTCCCTTCGGATAAGGCTTGTCGTAGGAGTCGTATTCTTTCAGTATAGCTTCGAGTGAAGCGGAGGCTTCATCGAGATATTCATCGGGACAATCGGTCCTGCTTCCCCAGTAGAGGGCGGCTGAAGCGCGCCTGAGACGAATTGTCATAAGGGTGCGCTCGTAAAGGAGGACGAGTTCTTCATATCTGTCCGGGGAGAGGATGTTTTCCGCTTTGCGTATCTGTGCGAGCGACTCTTCGGCCTTCCTCTGCGAGAAGGCGTATTCCTTGTCGATGAGGTACAGATACTCTTCGGACATGCATTCGGCCGGTGTGGTCCATCCGTAGGATATGATATGTTTCATTTCGGCTGCATAACGCCCGTGGAGCTCCTTGCATTCCGCCGGGGCGATGTGCTCGACTATGTCTTTCCAGTAGTGGAATGTCCTGTTGATGTCGTGCCCGATGAAAACCTCCGGAGATTCTGTCCAGCGGCCGGACACGTGGCGGGAATAGATGGACATATTGTCGAATGACATCTTCGAGTGCGTGGCCATATTGAGTCCCATCACATACATACACGACGTAAGGATGTCATATGCGCCTCTGAACACAGGCTCGAGCAGTTCCACCGCCCCGGCACCGTAGCGCTCCGAGATGAAACGCCTGTAAATCGTGTCCGCGTTCACTTCGGGGTCATCCGCCACACACTTCAGGGCGAAGAGGTTGATTTCTGCAGGAGTGCCGACAATCTGTGTGTCGCCGTAGCGGTCGGTGCGGGCCGTGTATCCGATGACATTCGGACGGTCGAGATAATCTTTCAGCCTTTCCGCGAAAAGTTCCGGCACCATTCCGGCGATGATGCACTGGCCGTGGAATTCGCCGCAGGTGTCGAACTCTACTATGGTCGGACGGTCTATTGTGCCGATGAGCGGGTTGTGCGGATGTGTGAGGATAAAGTCATGCGGCGTCTCTTTCATCATCAGGACTATGCTGTCCGATTCGGGAAGAAGGTTGATGCACGCTGTTATTGTGGCGTATTCGTCGCGGCTGTAGGCGAATGTGCGCAGATACAGTTTCTTGCCGAGTTCCTTGCAGACGACCTCCGACACCGCGCTCACCACAGCGGCGATCTTCTCCTCGCCTGTTTTGTAGCGCTGCGAGACCTGCTGCTCGGCCCTGGCTCCAGTCTCAATGAAAGTGAGCACCAGGCCGTCGGCTTCGGGCACGCGGGAAAGCATATCGCGGTAATCGTCCTTCAGCCATTCCCAGAAGGCTTCGTTGTCGAAATCGAGTCTGGTCTTCTTGCCGTCCTTCACCTTGAATTCGGCGGGATAGTAATCCATCTTGTAAAGGCAATGGTCCCACAGAACCACTTCGGCTATGCCTGCGGAGTGTGCTTCATCTATGAACGAATTGACTAGCGCCGCTTTCTGCTTGTCCTTGATCTCGCACAGGTCCATAACGATCTTGTGCGAAAGCTGCAGATGGTTTACTCCGTACGATGCGGCGGCTTCGATTGCACGCAATCCTCCTTCGTGGTCATCGGATGTGAGAGAGAACCCCCTGACCGGTACGGCTGCGAACAAGGCCGGAATATGGCAAAGCAGCAGAATGAAACACAATAACCTTTTCATAAATGATCCTGCAATCAGTTGAATATTGTCACTTTGCCATTTTCGGCGTTTATCTTGATACTTGCCGCATCGGCGAGCTGGCTTACTGCCGCCTCGAAGTTGTCATCGCTGCCAATGGACAGAGAGAATCTCCTTGCCATGAGCGAGAGGTCGGAAAGCTTCAGGCTCACGCTGCATCCATATTTGCGCTCGAGCGTATTGATGATGTCGCTGAAACACATATCCGAGAATACGATTCTGCCGCTGTTCCAGGCGAAGCAGGACTCCAGGTCTGCGTTGTCGATGTCCACCACGTGGGCTGTCTTGTCGAAGATTATCCTTTCTCCGGGCTCTATGGTGAAGGGCCTTATCGATGCATCGGGCTTGTAGGAGACACTGCCTTCGCTCAGGGCTATCTCCACACGGGTGTCGTTCGAATATGTCCTTGCGTTGAACACGGTTCCGTAAACGATTATCTCGCCGTGGTCCGATGTCTTTACCGAAAGAGGGGAGGATGACTTCTGGACATAGAATGCAGCCTCGCCGTCAAGGGTTACAGAACGGTTGTCGGCACTGTAATTCCTTGGTACAGACAGGGTGCTGCCGCTGTTCAGGACAACCCGCGTCCCGTCCTTGAGGCAGACGGACCGTGTCTGTCCGGCTTCGGTGCTATATGTCCTGGAAGACGAAATCCAGGCGTCGGACCCGATCCAAAGGACCATGGCCAGGCAGGCTGCTGCAAATGACCATCCGAAGGCCCTCTGACGGATAATTCTCCTGCGCGCTTTCTTGCGGGTGAAATAATCTCCGGCCTTGGCCGAGACGTCGGCCATAGCGGACAGTTCGTCGGGTGAAATGCCTTCCGAAGCAATCACCTCCAACAGTCGTGCGCAGTCGCTTTCCGCAATGTCGGCAGACAGCCAGCCGGCTACGAGATTTGCAAGTTTTTCATCCATAATCAATTGTTCGTCAGATTGTTTTCAAGTTGTTTCGTAAGGGAACGTATCGCACAGAATATATGTACCCTGACGGTCGATTCCGATATTTTCAGACGGGCGGCGATTTCCTTGTAGGAATACCCTTCCTGTTTGTTCATTATGAATACTTTCCTCGTCATTTCCGGAAGTCCGCCGAGTGCCTTTTCGAACAGGGCGTCATTTTCCTGCTGTATGCAGGACAGGTCCGGAGTCGATTCGGAAATCATTTCTGCCAGTTTGAGCCTGGCTTCCTCTCCTTTCCTCCCACGCAGAATCTGCAGGCAGCGGTTCCTTATGCAGACTGTCACATAAGCTTCGACATTGTCGATATTCAAGTCGGGCAGTTGCAGAAGGGTGAGGAACACATCGGACACGACATCTTCGGCTTCCTGTTCGGAGCCGAGAAGGATGGCGGCGTATGAGCACAACCGGGAGAAAGCACTCCTGTATAATTCCTTGAGTTCTGCGGTCATCAGTTTCGTGTCACTATATAATAAAGATGTATAATCCGGCTTTTTGTTTAGTGTCCGGAGGTGTTTTTTGTAAAAAAAAGAGGACGGCCATGTGGCTGTCCTCCTCAATCGTTCTGGCGGCTGTCTTACAAAATCAGCATCGCGTCGCCGTAAGGTCCGAAGCGGTAGCCTTCCTTGAGGGCGACTTCGTAGGCGTTCATCACATTGTCGAAGCCTCCGAATGCGGCTACGCTCATAAGCATGGTCGATTTGGGTCTGTGGAAGTTCGAAACGTATGCGTCGGGGATGCTGAAGTCGTAAGGCGGGAAGATGAACTTGTTGGTCCAGGTGTCGTTCGGGCGTATCTCGTGCTCTGTGGTCACGTAGGTCTCGAGTGCGCGTACGACGGTGGCGCCGATGGCCACTACCTTGCCGCCGTTCTTCTTGGTGCGGTTGATCTTGTCAGCCGCTTCGGGAGTGATGATCATCCTCTCGCAGTCCATGCGGTGCTTGCTGAGGTCTTCGACATCAACCTCGCGGAAGTGCCCGAGGCCCATATGAACGGTAATGAATGTCTTGTCTATATCCTTGAGGATCATCCTGTTGAGGAGCTCCCTTGAAAAGTGCAGGCTGGCTGCCGGAGCGCTCACGGCGCCTTCTTCGGTGGCGAAGATGGTCTGGAAATTCTCGACATCTTCCGGATCGGGATGCTCCTTCACCCATTCGGGAACGGGAGTCTCTCCGAGTGCGAAAAGGTCGCGTTTGAACTCGTCGTAGGGTCCGTCATAGAGGAAACGCAGAGTCCTTCCGCGCGAAGTGGTGTTGTCGATGACCTCTGCTACCATACTGTCATCTTCACCGAAATAGAGTTTGTTGCCGATGCGGATTTTGCGGGCGGGCTCGACGATGACGTCCCAGAGTTTCTGCTCGACATTGAGTTCGCGAAGCAGGAACACCATAATGTCAGCCTCGGTCTTTTCCTTCTTGCCGAAGAGGCGGGCAGGGAAGACCTTGGTATTATTGAGGACGAAGGTGTCGCCCTTGCCGAAATAATTGATTATATCCTTGAACTGGCGGTGTTCGATCTCACCCGTGTCCTTGTGGAGTACCATAAGACGGCACTCGTCCCTCCAGTATGAGGGCTCGCGTGCTATGCGGTCATCGGGAAGATTGAAGTCGAATTGTGAAAGTTTCATATCCTTGAGTTAAATACACTTTATATATACGGCAACTCAAGGCCGAAAGTTTCACACTTTTGCTTCGCGGAACACTTCGAGGATTGACGGGAAGGTGTTCTTGAGGAACGGGGGCAGGCTCGATTTCGCCACCCAGGCCGCCTTGCTGATGTCCTCTTCGGTTTGCGGAGTAAGGTCTGTGGGGTTATTGTAGAGCATCTCGTACCACCAGGTGTGTTTGAGGTGCCAGCTGCCGTCGCGCAGATAGCAGTGGTCGGTTACGCATATCAGATTGCCCAACTCCAGCTGGTCCACGCCCGTCTCTTCCTGCACTTCGCGAAGTGCGGTGACGGATATGTCCTCGCCGGCTTCCTGATGACCTTTCGGCAGGTCCCAGAGTCCGCCGCGGCGTATGAGCAGATAGTCGCCCCTGCGGTTCGACACAAGTCCGCCAGCAGCGTTCACTTCCTTGAATTCGCTGCACAGGCTGCGGTATGTGGCCTGTGTATCGCTTGAAGGAACATATATGCGTGAGATGGACTGTCCGGCTTCGAACATTGCCACCAGAGTGCGGATGTCAAGGCTGCTTCCCGGGTGGAAGACCACGGCGTTAGGGTCCGAAAGCATTTCGTTGCCCGGCTCGCAAATGATGATGCACCTGTGTTCGAAATAGATTTTATGCATAGAAAAATTACTATCTTCGCGATTGCAAAAGTACAAAATAATTATGTCAGCACAATATACGAGCAAACACGGAATGGTTCTGAAAACCCAGAGCGAACTTTATATGGGTTTCGTGGACCTTCGCGCCTTCAAGAATATGCTTCCGGCCGACAAACAGGCTTCGGTTGAGGCAACGTACGACACTCTGAGCGCGGTGGTACAGGGTTTTCGCATCGGTGTCAAGGTGACCGCACGCGAGCCTTTCCATCTCATCGCAATAGAGGATGACGGCGCTCCGTTCCACTTCAGGGTGGAGTTCCATTTCGATGCCGACATAGCTCCGGTTCGCACCGACTTTCACATCGAGGTCGATGCCGACCTCAACATGATGATGAAGATGATGCTCGGCAGCAAGATCCAGCAGGCTATCGACCAGATAGTCGACGGTCTTGTGGCCGCGTCCGAAGGCAGGATGCCCGAAGGTTTCGATCCTTCGACGTTCAGCGGAAAATTCTGATAGTCCCGATTCAGCCTTTTCTCTGCCGATGTCAGACGCATCCGTCTCTATACGCCTCAATCCCTTCAAGTTCGGGGGCTCTTTTCCTGCAGCCGGCGCTCCTCTTTCGTCTGGACAAGCCCTTGTGCCGGATCCTTTCCCGCAAGGCGAACCCGTGCCCTGGAACCGCTGGGGCCGCATTCTTGCCGAAAGGCCTTCCTTCACGCTTGACCCTCTTTTCCATGCGGGCTGCTACTATGTGCAGGACAGCTCCGCTATGTACGTGGGCCACATCTTCCGTAAGATTCTCGACCGCTGCGCCGACCGCCCGTTGCTTCGTGTTCTCGATCTTTGTGCCGCTCCCGGAGGCAAGACGACCGATCTGGCCGCCTCTCTGCGCGAAAGGCTTGGAGGCAGCTTCCTTCTCGTAAGCAACGAGGTGATGAAGGCCCGCGTCGGGGTGCTTGACGACAACGTTGCGCTCTGGGGCGACCCGAACGTGGTGGTGACGAGCGTCGATCCGGCCGCTTTTGCGCGTCTGGCCGGTTTCTTTGACATCATCGTGGCCGATGTGCCCTGCAGCGGCGAAGGAATGTTCCGCAAGGACGAGCGCGCCGTAAAGGAGTGGAGCCCGGCGGTGGTCGATCTCTGCGCCGCGCGGCAGAAACGCATTCTGGCCGATGTCTGGCCGGCCCTTAAACCCGGCGGGTGGCTCGTCTACAGCACCTGCACCTACGAACGAAGCGAGAACGATGACAATCTGCTCTGGGCTTCGCGTGAACTCGGCGGCACCATACTCGAGCCCGAAAACGAATTCGCTTCGTACGGAGTCGAAGCCACCGAATGCGGAAATCTGCTCCGGGCGGGCATAGTGCCCGGCGAAGGCCAGTGGGTTGGCGCGATGCGCAAAGATGGAGATACTGCCGATGCCGGCCCGCGCTCCGATCGCTTCATTCCCGCCTCTGGCACGGGAACCGCTCGCTACGCCTCTCCCAGTCGTTCGGCCGAGGTTTCCCTATCTTCGCTGCATCCTATCCGCCAGGGTGTGATGAAAGGCGTGCAGAAGGGCGATAAATTCATCCCGTCCGCCGACTTCGCTCTCAGCCTCGCCTATGACGGCTCATATCCGGCTGTGGAAGTCGACAGGATGACGGCGCTGCATTTCCTGCACCGCGACAGTTTCTCTCTGCCCGATGCTCCTCGCGGCTTCGTGCTGATCAGTTACCTTGGTCACTCTCTCGGTTTCGTGAACAACCTAGGCAACCGCTGCAACAATCTCCATCCGCAGGGCCGCCGCATCCTTATGAACATAGCCTGACACTTGCCGGCCCTTTCTTTCTGCAAAAGAATGCGGTTTTCGGCTCACGCGCAAAATCCTGTCTCGCACCTGAAGCGACACGCTTCATTGAGTCCCACAATTGACCGCATTCTTCCGGGTCGTTCGCATTTTTGACGAAACTCAAAACCGAAGTGCATGACCCCCTGAAAGAGCGCGCTCTATTGGGGGTCTATGTTTTTCGAGGTCGATTTTTTCGGCTTCGAAAAACACGGGGAGCCTCTACAGGGCCTTGGGAGAGGGGG
>JAGHTP010000092.1 GCA_018065265.1 Candidatus Cryptobacteroides aphodequi
TCAGCAATTCCTGCCTTCTATTAATCTTGTCCTCCTCCATCTTCTTGATGAAAGACTTCATCTTCTCAGAGGGATTCTTGATTACAATAGGCTTATTTTCAGCATCTTTTTTAATATCAGTCGACATTTTTGCAAATATAACAATTCTTTTTGAACTTCCTGAAGCGGAGCTTGAGGACGCCCCAGAAGGCTTCGCCGAAGATGCTGCCGGACATCTTGGAGGTGCCCTGCTTGCGGTTGACGAAGATCACAGGTACTTCGCAAACCTTGAAACCTAGTTTGAGGGCTGTGTACTTCATCTCAATCTGGAAACCGTAGCCTTTCATCTGCACAGCGTCGAGATCGATGCTTTCAAGCACACGGCGCGACCAGCATACGTAACCGGCCGTGCTGTCCATAATGCCGGAATGTAGAACCACCCTTACATAGACCGAGGCGTAGTACGACATAATAATGCGCCCGATAGGCCAGTTTACGACGCTCACACCGTCCTTATAGCGCGAACCTATGGAGAAGTCCGCCCCGCCTTGTTCGCAGGCCTCAAAAAGCCTGGGAAGATCGGCCGGGTCGTGCGAGAAGTCAGCATCCATCTCGCAGATATGCTCGAATCCGTGCTCGAGAGCCCATTTGAAACCGGTAATATAGGCCGTGCCGAGGCCTAGCTTGCCGCTGCGCTGCAGAAGGTGCAGCCTGCCGGCAAATTCGCTCTGAAGCTCTTCGACCTTAGCGGCGGTACCGTCGGGGGAGCCGTCGTCGATAACGAGTATGCTGAAGTTTCCATCGAGCGAGAATACCGCACGGCAGATGGCCTCGATATTCTCAATCTCGTTATATGTCGGGATTATTACAAGTCTTTTATTTTCTGCCATTTTCCTTTATCTGTTGCAACATTTCCTTTACTGCGGCCTCGAGCTGCTGGTCTTCGCCCTTGAGCATCGATTCCGGAGTGTTGTAAACGAGAATGTCGGGTTCGATCTGAAGATTCTCCAGAGCCCTGTCCTCGGCAAGGCCCCAGGAAGTGATTTCGGGGATTCCGAATACAAGGCTGTTATCTATCTGGTACTCCCACCATACGGCCGTCATAGTGCCGGGAACGGGTGCGCCGATGAGTTTGCCGATTCCAAGAGTCTTGTAGACGTAAGGGAAACCGCAGGCGTCGGAGTAGTTGTCCTCGCCGATAAGCACGCAGCTGGGCTTTGTCCATTTGTTATAAGGCTCGACACCAACGTACTGGCCGCGGGGGCGGAATTCAATGTATGCCTTGCCGTCGAGGAACGATGCAAGGTCGTCGTGCAGCCAGCCGCCTCCGTTATGACGGGTATCGACAATGAGAGCCTCGCATCCGCGGTATTTGCCAAGAGCCCTTGAGTAAACCTCGCGGAAACTTTCGGAGTTCATACCCTTGACGTGAACGTATCCGACCTTGCCTCCAGATAGCTTCTCGACCATAGCCTCGCGCTGGCGTACCCAGCGTTTGTAGAGCGCGTCGTTGTCGTTCGAAGTGGCCTTCACCAGAACGCTTGCGCCGTTCTTGAACCCTACGCATACAAGCTTGCCTGCCTTCATGGAAAGGGCGTCGTACCAGGCTGTGCCTTCGGCAATGTCCTCGCCGTCGATGCTGGTTATGATGTCACCCGCCACAAGGTCGGGGTATTCCGCTGCCAGGATGCTTCCAGGGAGGATCTCCGCTATCTTGAGGCCTTTGCCGCGGAACGATGTCTCGAACAGGACTCCGAGATGACCGGTGTTCAGCTCGCTGCGGTAATAGTAGCGGGCTCCTGTATGCGAGGCGTTGAGTTCGCCAAGCATTTCAGAGAGGAGGTCCTTGAAGTCGAAGTTGTTGTTGATGTGGGGGAGGAATGCCTTGTAGTTATCGTGCAGGGCACTCCAGGAGAGGTTGTGTATGCTCTTGTCGTAGAAACGGTCTTCAACCTGCTTCCATACGTGCTCGAATATGTATTCGCGCTCGGCGGCAGTGTAGAAGTCGAAAGTTCCTTTGACGGAGATGGTCTCGCACTTTCCGGATGAGAGGTTGATCTTGCCGAGGCCTCCGGCCGTCAGGACATAGGCGAATTTGCCCTCCTTGTCGGGAACGAGTCTGCCGCCTGACACCTTGGCAATGCTCTTGGTGTCTCCGGCCTTTATGTCCAGGCAGCGCAGGCTCATATCGCCTTCGGTGCTTCTGATGTAGTACAGTTTGCTTCCATCTGCGCTCAGACAGGCGTCATAGACTGAGCCTGAGAATGCTGTGAGCCTCTTTGTACGGTCGGCAAGATTGCTGAAGTCGGGCTTGTATTTCTTCTCTGCCTTGACGGAGTCCTTCTGGGCCTTCTTGTCTTCGGTGGCCATCAGTTTCGCAATAGCCTCGCCTTCCTTGCCCTTGCTCCACGAAGCCCAGAGCTTGCGGTCGAAGAACATTATGTAGATGTCGTCCTGGCTGCCCCAGCTGCCGTGGCTGCGGTATCCGGCCTTGTCGGAGCACCATATCATCGCCTTGCCGTCAAGTGCCCAATGGAAACCTCCGTCGCTGTAGCCGCTCTCGGTAAGGTTGGTTGCACGGGCATTGGCTACTTCAATGGCAGCAACGTCGGTGTTGTGACGTCCGCCTTCGGCTTCGTAGGTACTGAGGATGTATTTGCTGTCGGGGCTCCATTCGAAGTCGAGGTCGCCGTCCTTGTAGGAGTAATTGACTCCCTTGAGCAGGTAGTCTTCCTTGCCGTCGGTCTTGCCGCCACGGATGTCCTTGACGACGATGTCGGCCCTGTCACGCAGGTAGGCTATCTTCTCACCGTCGGGCGAAACCACGGGCTGGAAGCAGGTCTGACCCTTTTTCGTCAGCCTCTCTTCCTTGAAATTGAAGGAGTAGGTGAAGAGCTTGTCATCCTCGCTGCGCAGCGAAGACTGCCAGATGCCCCAGTTGCCGTCACGCTCCGATGCGTAGTAGAGGGTGCGGCCGTCGGCGCTGAAGCTAAGGCCCCGTTCCTGTTGGGGAGTGTCGGTGATGCGGCGTACGGTTTCGTGCTCGACCGATGTGACGAACACGTCTCCGTGCACTATCAGGGCCACTTCCTTGCCGTTCGGGCTGACTGCGAAGTCGTTGGTGCGCGAAGTCAGCGAGCGGCGCACGGTCTCGCGTTCGGTGTCGTCCTTATAAAGGCTGATGCGCACTTCGCGGGGGTCGAGCCCGGGCACGCAGGTGTACAGATGTCCGTTCCACGAGAAGCAGAGTATGCCGTTCTTGCTGACGGAAAGACCGCGCACGGGGTGCGTGGTGAAGTGGGTCAGCTGCATCTTCTGGTCGGGAGTGGCTGTTGAACTGCGCCAGACGTTCAGCGTTCCATCCTCTTCGCTCAGATAGAAGAACGATTTGCCGTCGGCGGCAAAAACTGGTTCGCGGTCCTCGCCATTGAAGGTGCTCAGGCGTGTGAAATTGCCTTTCTTGGGGTTGTAGGTCCAGATGTCGCGGGTCACCGATGAGGTGTGATGCTTGCGCAGAGGGTCTTCGTAACCTTTGTAGTCTTCGTAGATGATGAGTCCGGAATCGTTGACCGAAAGGGCTTCCATATCGATAGAAGTGACGAGCGAAATCTCGCCGCCATCGGGACCGACCGACCAGACCTGGCTGTCGCCGGGGAATCCGCCGTACGAAGGATCGGCCTGGATGGATGACTTGAAGAGCACCGTGCCGTCCTTTTTGACCGCGAGGGGAGTCTCGTTGCCGTTATAGGTCGTGAGCCTCTTGGGAGAGCCTCCCTGTGCGCTCATCACCCAGATGTCGCGACTGCCCTCACGGAAGGAACTGAACACTATGGAATTGCCGTCCGGAGTCCAGATGGGGGTTGAGTCGTATGCGGGGTTGGAACTTATCTGCTTTGCCTGTCCGCCGTCGGAGCTGACCGTGAAGATGTCGCCCTGCCAGGCGAATGCGATGGTCTTGCCGTCGGGTGAAATGCTGCTGCTGCGTATCCATTGGGGTGATACCTGGGCAAAAGCCTGCGAAGCGGCAAGTATTGTAAGAATTGTGCAAATCAGACGTTTCATTCGTTATTTTTAATTTATCAATCCTACAAATATAACCAAAATTTGTTTATCTTTGCCTGCTATGAAAACTATCCTTATCCGCAACGTCTTCTTTAAGGAACGTCACGTCGACATCCTCATTTCGGGCAATCGTTTTTCACATATCTCACCTGCAGGCGAGGTCTCTTACGAGGCTGACGAGGTGATTGACGGCGAGGGCTATGCGATAGTCCCGCCGTTTTACAATATGCACACCCACGCGGCGATGACTCTGCTGCGCGGCTATGCCGACGATATGCCCCTCAAGACCTGGCTCGAGGACTACATCTGGCCCTACGAAGCCACGCTTACCCCGGATGATATCCGCAAGGGTACGGAGATAGCCATTAGGGAGATGATCAAGAGCGGAACGGTTTTTTTCTCGGATATGTACTTCGAGATTCCCGAAACGATAGATGTCGTCAACCGTATGGGCGTCCGTGCGGCGATAGGCGTTACCTTTATGGACAATCACGCCAAGGCCGTGCGCAACGAAAAGACGCGCTTCATAGAGGAGTGGAAGGACCCCTCGGGCGGAAGGATATGCCTCACGGCCGCACCTCACGCCATATATACCGTCAGCGCGGAAGGTCTGAAGTATTCGTTCGGCCTGGCACGCAAGCACGGCCTCAAGATACATATGCATCTGAGCGAAACGCTCGGCGAGGTGGAGCAGTGCATAAAAGAGCACGGAATGCGCCCCGTGCACTATCTCGACTCGCTCGGCCTGCTCGGACCCGATGTCATCCTTGCCCACTGCGTGCACGTTGACGATTCCGAGATTGCGGTCCTTGCGAAGCACGATGTCACCGTGGTGCACTGTCCCTGCTCGAACATGAAGCTCGGCAGCGGCATCTTCCCATACCGCAAGATGATCGAGGCCGGTGTGCGCGTCACGCTCGGCACCGACGGTGCTTCGTCGAACAACAACCTCGATATGGGCGAGGAGATGAAGTTCGCCGCCCTTCTTTCAAAGACCCTCGGCGACGTGGAGTGCCTGCCTGCCGATATGGCGTTCAAATGGGCCACCCGCAACGGAGCCATGGGCTTCGGCAACGACGGGGGCATAATAGAAGAAGGCCGTCTTGCGGACTGCCTTCTTATCGATACTTCGGAGGAGCGGATGCAACCCCTGCATCACTTTATGGCCAACTGGGTGTATTCGGCCGACTCTTCCTGCATTGACACGGTAATCTGCGACGGACGCATACTGATGCGCGGCCGCAAATTGCTCGTCTAGATTCTCTTGAGTATAGCTTCTGTCTCAGCTTCGTAACCGGGTTTGCGGAGCAGGGCGAACATATTCTTCTTGTACGCCTCCACGCCGGGCTGGTTGAGGGGATAGATTCCGAGAGTGTATGCGCTGATACCGCAGGCGAACTCGAAGAAGTAGAAAATTGCGCCGAGGTTGTACTCGTCTATCTTCTCCATACTTACTTCCATCTGCGGAACACCTCCGTCGATGTGAGCCACCTTGACACCGAGCTGAGCCATTGCGTTGCAGTGCTCGACCCTCTTGCCTGCCAGGTAATTGAGGCAGTCGAGGTTCTGGGGGTCGGTGCCGATGACAACTTCCCTCTGTGCCTTCTGCACGTTCAGAACGGTCTCGAACATTATGCGTGAACCCTGCTGGATGAACTGACCCATGGAGTGGAGGTCGGCGGTGTTGTTGACGCTGGCGGGGTAGATGCCCTTGCCGTCCTTGCCCTCGGACTCGCCGTAGAGCTGCTTCCACCACTCGGCCACGAATGCGAGTTTGGGGCTGTATGTTACGAAAATCTCGACAGGCTTGCCGTTTACGCTGTAAAGGAGGTTGCGCATTGCCGCATACTTGACGGCTGCGTTGTCTTCGCCTTTGACGAGAAGGTCTTCACGCTCCTTGGCGGCGCCGCTGAGCATTGCCCTGATATCGAAGCCTGCGAGTGCGATGGGCAGCAGACCGACGGGGGAGAGAACGCTGTAACGTCCGCCTACGTTGTCGGGAACTACGTATGTGCGGTAGCCTTCCTGGGTGGAAAGGGTCTTGAGGGCGCCCTTCTTGGCGTCTGTAACGGCTACGATGCGGCTTGCGGCCTCGGCCTTGCCGTATTTGTTCTCGAGGTATTCCTTGAAGATGCGGAATGCGACGGCGGGCTCGGTAGTGGTGCCCGACTTGGAGATGACAACGACTGCGGTGTTGCGCATAACTGCAAGGTCCATGAGCTCGGCGATGTAGTCTTCGCTGAGGTTGTTGCCTGCGAATACCACCTGGGGTACGCCTTCGGGGCGCACGAAGCTGTGGCTGAGGGCCTCGATGGCACATTTGGCACCGAGGTACGAGCCGCCTATACCAATTGTGATGACGAGGTCGATTCCCTTTGCCTTCCAGTCGTCACGAACCGATTCGATTGAACTGATGAGAGCCTCGTCGACGTCGATGGGAAGGGTCTTCCAGCCGAGGAAGTCATTGCCTTCGCCGTTGCCGGCCATAAGGGTGTCGAATGCGTCGAGAGCTTTTGCTGTGTAATTCTGCACATCGGCTTTTGACACGAAAGTGTCGCAGCCTGAGAGATTGACTTTGATCATATTGAATAAAATGAATTTCCGGGCCGCAAATATAACAAAAAGCGTTGTATCTTTGTAAGCTATGTCCGACAATATTTCCATAAAGGGCGCCCGTGTCAACAACTTGCAGAACATTTCTCTCGAGATTCCGAGAGGGAAGTTCACGGTTATTACGGGTGTGTCCGGCAGCGGCAAGTCGTGCCTTGCGTTCGATACGCTTTTCGCCGAAGGCCAGAGGCGCTTCGCCCAGAGCCTGTCTTCGTACGCGAGGCAGTTCCTCGGGCGTATGAGCAAACCCGATGTGGGCAGCATCGAGGGCATACCTCCGGCCGTGGCCATAGAGCAGAAGGTCAATACGAAGAATCCCCGCTCCACCGTTGCCACGACTACCGAACTCTACGAGTATCTGAGGCTCATCTATTCGAGGATCGGCCGCACTTTCAGCCCGGTTTCCGGAGGCGAGGTGCACGCTGACACGGTTGCCGATGTGGCCGCCTGGCTTGCTGCAGAGCAGGACGTTTTGCCTGTGATGCTGCTTGCCGAACTGGGCTGGCCCTCGCGCAGCGACCGCACCGAACTGATGCTCTCGCTCAAGGAGCAGGGTTTCAGCCGACTGTACATAACCGACAGCGCCGAATCAGGCCTCGCGGAAGGCCCGGCGCGCATCGATGACGTGCTCCAGTGCCAGAATGAACCCGCCGGAGCGATGCTGCTCGTCGACCGCTTCTCGTCGCTTGACGACCGCGCAAGGCTTCTTTCCTCGCTTGAAAGCGCATTCAGCGCCGGCGAGGGATGCATCGCTCTCATATATGGCCCCCGGCGCCTCAGAAAGGATTTCTCATCGCGTTTTGAGCTTGACGGGATGCGTTTTCTCAAGCCCGACGAGTTCCTTTTCAGCTTCAACAGCCCGCTCGGAGCCTGTCCGGTCTGCGGTGGCCTCGGCAAGACCGAAGGCATCAGCGAGGACCTGGTCATCCCCGACAAGACGCGTAGCCTTTACGATGGAGCCATCGCGTGCTGGCGCGGCGAGAAGATGGGCTGGTTCAAGGATCACCTCTGCCGTGTGGCCCCGCGTTACGGCATTCCCATTTTCGAGCCTTACTGCAATCTGCCGCAGAACATCAAGGACCTCATCTGGGAGGGCGACCGCCCGAAAGAAGGGGAGGATGAGAATCGTCTCATTGGCATCAATGAGTTCTTCGAATGGGTTGCAACCCAGCGTTACAAGATACAGTTCAAATATATGCTCGGCCGTTTCAGCGGCCGTGCCGTGTGCCCGTCCTGCCACGGATCGCGCCTTCGCAAGGAGGCTCTCTACGTGAAGGTCTGCGGCCGTACAATAGCCGAGGTGCTGAATATGGGCGTGGAGGAGGCTCTCGGGTGGTTCTCTTCGCTCGAGCTCTCCGAAGCGGAACGCCAGATAGTGCGCGAACCCCTTTCGGAAATCATCTCCCGCCTGAAGTACATCTGCGACGTGGGTCTCGGTTACCTGACTCTCAACCGTGCTTGCAACACCCTGAGCGGCGGCGAAACGCAGCGCATCAACCTCGTTTCGGCGCTCGGCTCGAGCCTTGTCGGGTCGATGTACATCCTCGACGAGCCGAGTATCGGCCTTCATCCGCGCGACACCGAGAGGCTTATCGGCGTGCTTCGCAGCCTCCGCGACCTTGGCAATACGGTCGTTGTGGTCGAGCACGACGAGGAGATAATCCGCGCCGCCGACGTGCTGCTCGATATGGGCCCTTTTGCCGGCGAGAACGGCGGACAGGTGGTGTTCAACGGCACAATCGGTACCGGGGAGCTTCCGAAGCCCGTTCTGGACCGTTCGCTCACCCTCCAGTACATTACCGGAGCGAGGAACCGCTACACGCGCGAAAAACGCACGGCCCAGTACGCAATAAAGGTCTGCGGCGCGATGGAGCACAACCTCAAGAACATAGATGTCGCATTCCCGCTCGGAGTGCTGACGGTGGTGAGCGGAGTGAGCGGCAGCGGCAAGTCGAGCCTTGTGGGCGACATACTGTATCCGGCGATGTACCGGCGTCTGCACGATAGCGGCGACCTTCCCGGCGCATTCAAGGGCCTGGAAGGCAATCTGGACCGCATAGCGCGGGTGGAATATGTCGACCAGAACCCCATAGGCCGCAGCAGCCGCAGCAACCCCGTAACCTATCTGAAGATATACGACGCCATCCGCTCGCTGCTCGCTTCGCAGCAGTACGCAAAGATCAACGGCTTCGGGCCGTTGTTCTTCAGCTTCAACCAGGAAGGCGGGCGCTGTCCCGAGTGCCAGGGCGAGGGAACGGTGAGCATAGAGATGCAGTTTATGTCCGATGTCACCATCGTGTGCGAAGAGTGCCACGGAATGCGTTTCAAGCCCGAAATCCTCGAGGTCCGCTACCGCGGCAAGAACGTGTACGACATTCTCGAGATGAGCGTCGCCCAGGCGATGGCGTTCTTCGCCGAAGGACCCGAGCCCGAAGCAAAGCAGATTGCCGAAAGCCTGCGCCCGCTTGCTGATGTCGGCCTCGAATATGTCAAGCTGGGCCAGAGTTCTTCGACGCTCAGCGGCGGCGAAAGCCAGCGAATCAAACTCGCGTACTTCCTTGCTACCGGAACGGGGCAGGTGGCGGCGCGAGAGAAAATAATGTTTATCTTTGATGAACCGACCACCGGTCTGCATTTCCACGACGTGGAAAAACTGCTCCGTGCGTTTGACGCCCTGCTTGCGAAAGGCCATACGATCGTGGTTGTCGAGCACAACCCGGACGTAATCCGCAACGCCGACTGGGTCATTGACCTTGGCCCTGACGGGGGAGACCGCGGTGGACAGGTGGTATATGAGGGACGGCCGGAGGATATGTCCGGTACGTTCACATCACAGTACGTTTTTGGCAAATGATACGCAGGATAGCGACATATCTGCTCAGAGTGCTGCTCTTCATACCGGGGCTGCTGCCACTGGGTGTGCACATTGCGCTGGCCCGTCCGCTTGGATGGCTGCTGCGCAAGGTCGTGCGCTACAGGGTCGATGTCGTGCGTGACAATCTCGAAAAGAGCTTCCCCTCGATGGACGAGGCTGCCCGACACGAAGTGGAGAAACGCTTCTACAGGCATTTCGCGGAGATTTTCTGCGAGGCCATCTGGTTCGGCTCTTGCCTTGGGCCGCGCCGCCTGCGCCGCTCCGGAGTGGTCAGGGTTGTAAATCCCGAGGTGCTCGCCGAGGCGGCCGCTTCAGCCCCTTCGGTTGTGTGTATGTATTCACACGCCGGCAACTGGGAGCTTCTTGGCGGCATTGCTTCTTATATGCCCGAGGGCTGCGGCTCGATATTGAACGAAGGCAACACCTGCGTTGTTTACAAGGCTCTTTCGAGCAAGGTCTGGGACGATCTGATGAAGATGTTGCGTTTCGCTCCGCTCGAAGACAGGGCCGGATTCGAAGGCTATCTGGAGGCCGATTCGCTTATCCGCTATGTCATCAGCCACCGCGATGCTCATAAGTTCTATTTCATAAACACCGACCAGCGGCCCTACAAGAATGCCCGTGGTGCCGTCAAGGTGAACTTTATGAACCGCGAATGCGCTTCGATGGCCGCGGCCGCCACAATCGCCGCGAAATTCCATTTCGCACTGCTGTACCAGAGGATGGTCGAAACGCAGCGCGGACATTATACGATCGAGTTCGTGCCCATCTGCTCCGATGCTTCGCAGATGACTCCCGAGGAGGCTATGCAGCGCTATTATGCCCTTCTCCAGGCCGACCTCGAAGCCCAGCCCCATAACTATCTCTGGACGCACAAGCGCTGGAAGAAAAGCCGCCTGCAACAATGATAATCGAATGGATATAGTAATAACATACGTGAACGGGCTTGACCCGCTGTGGCAGCAGGATTACGCTGCCGCTGTGGGTGGCACGGCTTTGACAAAGCGCTTCCGCGATTGGGGAACGCTCCGTTACCTGCTGCGTGGGATAGAGAAGAATATGCCTTTCGTCGGGAATGTGTTCCTCCTTGTGTCCCGCGAGAGCCAGGTGCCGGAGTGGGTGGACCGCTCTAAGGTGCGTATCGTCCTGCACAGCGACATTATTCCGGAGGAATATCTGCCGGTGTTCAATGCCTCGGCAATCGAGATGTTCATTCACCGAATTCCGGGCCTTGGGGAGGAATACCTGTATTTCAATGACGATGTATTTCCGGTCCTGCCTTGCAAGGAAGAGGATTTCTTCGAAGGGGGAAAGCCGAACATAGGTATGCGCCGGCAGTTGCTGGTGCTCCGCAATCCTTTCCGTGCGCTGGTGCGCCACGACGACCGTTTCGCAAGGAAGATGGCCGCAAGCCCCTGCCGTTCGCTCTTCTATGTGCGCCCTCAGCATACCGTTACCCCTATGCTGCGCTCTCAGTGCGAGGAACTTTACGGTAAAGCCACGGATGCGATTCTTGCTTCGGTGACGCCACTGCGCCGCAATGGGAACTTCAACCAGTATCTCTTCACCGATTATGTTTATTACAAGGGCCTGACCAACCATAAACGCATTTCAAACAAGCATTTCTCACTTGCCGTTTCGAATGCGTCAAAGGTTTGTGAGTTCCTGAAGAATCCGGATTGCGCGCTTGTCTGCATCAACGATGTGCAGATGCCGCAGGAGAAATTCGAGAGCCTCCAAAGGGAACTCCTCTCTGCCTTTGAGTCAATATTGCCTGAGTTCAGCCGTTTCGAATTGCAGAAATGATGGAAATAGATGCCGTTATCACCTGGGTCGATGGAAATGACCCCACTCTTGCCGAAAAGAGGCGTGCCTACGCGCCGGCCTCGTCGCTGGAGAGGGAGGATGTGGGCGGAGCCACACGCTTTGCCAGCATTGGCGAGATACATTGGTGCATAGCATCGATAAACCGTTTTGCCCCCTGGATAAGACGCATCTATATAGTTACCGATGGTCAGAACCCGTGCGTGCAGAGTTCCATTCCAGTTGAAATTGTCGATCACAAGACGATTTTTGCCGGGTACGAAGAGTATCTGCCCACGTTCAATTCGGTTTCAATAGAGACTATGATGTGGAGGATTCCCGGTCTGAGCGAGCATTTCATCTATTTCAATGATGACCTGATGCTGCTGCGCGAGTGCTCTCCCGAGGATTTCTTCACCCCTGAAGGCCGCCCATATTGTGCTGCTAGGATGGTTTCGCGCCACTGGATGCAGCTGCTCCGCGACCTCAAGCCTTCGCAAGGAGGCGTGCGCCCCGTTACCATCAAGACAACAATGCTGCAGTCGGTTGCCATTGCCGGGAATCCGCTCCGTTTCCCTTTCCTGGAGCATACTCCGAGGCCTTATCTGAAGAGCTTTTTCGAAAAGACCTATGCCGAAAGGCCGTGCTTGATTGAGCGCAATATTTCGGAGCGTTTCCGCAGCTGCAATCAGTTCAGGGTCGATACCCTTCACTATATGCTGCTTCTTGAAGAAGGCGGCGCCGAGCTGACTTCGTGGAAAAAGAATCTTCTTTATCTGCAGGCGAAGCCGGAACCGGGCTATGTAGAACGCCATCTCGCGCGGAAAGGGGACTGGCGCTTTGCTTGCTTCAACTCGCTTGACAGGGCGCTTCCCGAGGCCCTCGATGCCGTGAAGGCGTTTGTCAGCGCTGTTCTGGCCAGATAGATTTCTCGATCTCGTCAACCACCCTTGCCGCAAATCCGAGCCCTGACCCGGCTGTGAGGTATTTGTCTTTGAATGCGTCGCGTCTGGTCTGCATCGTATCTTTTCCGCCCAGGACCACGTCGTCTATAAATGCGCGTATGCCTTCGGCTTCGGATGCGAGGTAGTGTGCATCCACCGCGTCACGCCCGAATGCGGAGAAGGGGGCTTTGACCTTTTCGATGTCGTGGCTGAGGAACAGCGCAGGGCGCCCCGTGTACATATATTCGGCAAGGAAGGAATTGCAGTCGTGTATGAGTGCGTCCGAGCCCTTGAAAAGTTCTGTGAACGAGCCTGATTCGAGCTGCGTGTTCCCGGAATTCTGCCAGAATGCGTAGAATTCGTCGGTGCGCTCCCTGCCCCAGTCGGGGTGGTTGTAAAGCTCGGTCTTCAGCCTCGGGTGCGGCTTGAATGCGAACTGAATGCGGCCGGCGTACTCTTCGGCCAGTTTTTTCATCGTTCCCGCAGTCCAGAGGAAACTGTCGCGCCCCAGGCGGTTCGACTGCCCGAAGCTGTGATGTGGCGCCCAGATGACGCGCTTGACGCCGTCCTGGCCCTTCCAGACGTTTTCGCAGGCGGGGCGGAGGAATGCGTCCGAGTCGGCGTCTCCTGCCACGCATACGTTCGATGCCCTGTTGAAGCAGAGCTTCGAAGCTGTTTGGCGGTGCGCCTCGCTTTGAAGGAATATCCTCCAGGCAACATTGTGGAAGCGGCTGTTGTATTGCCAGGGTTCGTCTATGAACATCATTCCATAGGGGCTGTAGCACAACAGTCTTTGCTCATTGTCCTTTGCCCGCAATGCGCCGGCGTAGGAGCCGCGATAGAACTGCGGATAGAAGACAATGTCGGGGTCAATCCGACTGAAGGCATCGGCCTGCTCGTATTCTATGCCTTTTGAAACGAAATATTCGCGTAATCTGCCAAGCTCGGCTTCGTTTTCAGCTTCTGACAACCTCGCGAAGGGCGCGAGGATGACATGAACCTCGAAATGCTCCGGCTTTTTGAGCATCAGGGCACGGACTTCCTCCAGCCTCCACATCGAAAGGCTCGAAGCGAGCAGGACCACACGTGCCTTGCCTTGCTGCCTGATATGCTGAATTGCGATCTGCTGCTTGCGCTGTGCTGCAGGCACTACGAAACAGCGGTAGCGAAGTCTTTTGAAAGCCGAGGACATCTTATTATTCCCAATAATAGGTGTGTGCCTTGTGAGTGCTGACTCTCTGCTCAACAGGAGGGAGCTGCATATAGTCGCCGTACTGGTTCGAGAGGGCCTGGTTCCAGTCCTTTACGGCGAGGAAACTGTGGCCGCAGAACTCGACTTCAGTCATCTCGTCGAGGATGTCGGAGCTGTAGCTTACGGCTGTCTTCCATAAGGGTGCCGCCCAGTTGAAAAGGCGTTTGGTGCTGCCGTAGGGCAGTTTCTTGCTGTGATTGTCGTAGCGGAGCGCCCTGAGGCGTGCGGTTTCTTCGCAGGCGCAGGGGTACAGAATCTTTTCCAACCCGTGGCAGCCGATATGCTTGCGGGTGCGCAGAAGCCGGCGGTAGCGCTTCTGCATTCGCTTGTAGCAGCATTCCGTGGCCTTGGCGCTGTCCGGAGCCGCATCGATGGGGAAGATGTCAATCCACACGCCTGCCTGTTCCAGGATCCAGGGTGCTTTTGAATCGACAACGGTCCTGGACATATCGCACAGGCGTGCATAACTGAGCATGCACTGTCCGTCGCCGGGGTAGAAGAGTTTGAATCCTTCGCTCTCTTTGTAAAGCTTGCAGAGGCGTTCATAGTCGGGACGGGGCATGACCACGTCAACGTCGTCGTCCCAGGGGATGAATCCTTTGTGCCTGACCGCTCCGATAAGGGTACCGTAGGCAAGTGAATATTTTAAAGAATTCGCCCTGCAGAAAGAATCGAATTCTACCAGCAGATCAAGGCTTACAGCCTGAATATCTGCGAGTGACATTTCCGTTTTTTGCATATCAGGGCAAATATAGGTATTAATTTGCGTATATTTGCGGCCGATGAAAACAGTAGCAGTCATTATCGCCGGAGGCGTGGGTTCCCGAATGGGGGAGTCCATTCCCAAGCAGTTCATACCTGTACTTGGCAAGCCGGTGCTCATATATACTCTTATCGGATTCCAGAATCATCCCCTTGTGGATGAAATAGTCCTTGTGTGCATAGACGGCTGGCACGACTATGCCGCCGCCGAAGCGCAGAAGGCCGGAATCACCAAGCTCAGGAGCATTATTTCCGGCGGGGCGACAGGCCAGGAATCCATACGCAACGGCGTTTTCTCGCTCGAGGGACTTTGCGCCGATGACGACATCGTGGTCATCCACGACGGCATCAGGCCGCTTGTCGACGAGGAAGTGCTTACCGACGTTATCCTCAAGGCAAGGCAGTACGGCAACGCCGTCACCTCGCTGCCTTATAACGAGCAGATTTTCCTGGTGGACGATGCCATCTCCACCATAAAGTACATCCCCCGCGAGACCCTGCGCCGCGTCTCGACCCCTCAGGCATACCGCTTTGGCAAACTGGACAGCGCCTATCATCGCGCCTTTGAGGAGAAGATTGGCATCTACGGGTCTTCTTATACGAATACAATGATGGTCGAACTGGGCGAAAGGCTCTATTTCGCCGCCGGTTCGGACAAGAATATCAAACTCACCACACCCGATGACCTTGAAATCTTCAAGGCATACATACGCTCGAAGAATGAAAGCAAACAAGCATAGCCTGTATCTGGAAGACCTGCAGAAGGTCTGCAAGCTTGATCTGCCCTGGGACAAGGTTGCAGGTCACGCGTTTCTGATAAGCGGTGCCACGGGCCTGCTGGGAAGTTTCCTGGTTGACGTTCTGATGCTCAAAGGCGCTAAAGTCTGCGCCCTTGGCCGCAATGCTTCGCGCGCTGCTTCCGTCTTCGAACAGTGGTTGGGAAGCGGGGACTTCGAATCCGTCTCCCACGACATCAATCTGCCGCTTGACCTTGAGGGGAGGCGCTTCGATTATGTCATCCATCTTGCCAGCAACACCCATCCCGTCGCCTATTCCACCGAGCCGGTAAGCACAATTACCACCAACATCGGCGGCACGATGAATATGCTTGAGGCCGCACGGCTTTCCGGTGCTCGCTTCGCATTTGCTTCAAGCAACGAGATCTACGGCCAGAACAGGGGAGATTGCGAGCTTTTCAAGGAAGACTACTGCGGCTATATCGATTCCAACACCCTGCGCGCCGGATATCCCGAGAGCAAGCGCTGCGGTGAGGCTCTTTGCCAGGCCTACGCACGCCAGTACGGGCTGGATGTCGTCATCCCTCGGTTTACACGCTCGTTCGGGCCCACTCTGCTTTCGTCGGACACCAAGGCTGCCACGCAGTTCATACGCAACGGCGTGGATGGAGTCGATATTGTCCTCAAGAGCGAAGGGAAGCAGTTCTATTCCTATACCTATATGGCTGATGCGGTGAGTGGGCTGCTCCATATTATTCTGAAGGGAGAGAGCGGGCTTGCTTACAATATCGCCGACGAGAGCTGCGATGTCACTCTTCGCGACCTTGCCTCTCTCATCGCTGCCGAAACTGGCACGATGGTCATCTTCGAACTGCCGTCCGAAACAGAGAAAGCCGGCTTCAGTACTGCTGTAAAGGCCCGTCTTGACGGTTCGCGTCTGCGCGCCCTCGGCTGGAGGCCTCTGTACGATATCCGCGGCGGAATAGTACGCACCCTGCAGATCCTGCGCGACTGCAGGTAGGTCCTGCTAATGCGCCAGCCGGCCCCGGAGCCTTCAAGGCAAATCCACATCTATTCCTATTGTCTCGCCACGACCTACCCGCGGGAGGGTGATGCGTTTTGTCATATCGCGCCCTTCGAAGCGGTAAGAGAGTTCCAGAAAAGCCGCTCCCGGGCCCTGTGAGGCGTCGTTGGGGTAGCAGTAGAGCGTGGTGCCGGGATACTGCGTATAAAGGCCTATCCAGCAGGGCAGAGGCTGCCAGGGCGTGTCGGAAGGCTCGCTCCCGTACCAGCCCGACCAGCGGAAGGCTTCACAAGCCGTATTTATACCGCTCAGACGCGCCTTCGGCTCCTCGATGAGAGAATCCCCGCCATAGCGATTCGTGACGCTTCTGAGCCTTATTTCGGCGCGTAGCGGCTCGATTGCTATGATGAACGTATCTTCGCTCTGCCCGGCGGTCGCCAGACCCGTCAAAACAGGCTGTGCGCCCAGGTCGTCGGACAGGTTGAAGGAAAGGCTCTCGAGCGAAGAGTAGAGTTTGAGAGCCTCGGTGTTGAATTCGAAGGGGCAGTTCGCCACCGCGGCAAACAGGACAGGCGAGGAGCTGGCGTCAAGTTCTATGATTCCGGCAGGACGGTTATGCCGTGTGTGCGAAACGAGTTGCTGCACGCCCCCTTCTTCGTAGATGAACAGATCGAGCCTTTCGATGTCTTCGAGGCCTGGAGGAGTCTTTATCGCCACCTGTATGCGGGCGGGGGAGGGATGCTCGATTTCCGAGGGGATTTCGTCGGAAGAAACCGTTACGGCCGGTGCTGAGACACAGCAAGAGAGTAGAACACACATCGATTGAAGAAGAATTCTTCCTGGCGAACGCCAAAGCAAGCACATATGAATCCGGCCGTTTCGGTTCCTTTGCATATTGCAAATGTATGCACACCTCCCGGACGCAGCAAGGAACAAAAAAAACGTACCTGAAATAGATACGTTTTTTTTGATTGAAGTGTATTTGACTACGCTTTTTGTGCGAATTCTTTATGCTCCGAAGTTATCGTAAAGAATGTTTTCAGGAGCGACTCCGAGGCTGTCGAGCAGATTTACAACTGCACCGACCATCATCGGAGGACCGCACATGAAGAACTTGATGTCTTCGGGAGCCTCGTGAGCCTTGAGGTAGGTCTCGTACATTACGTTGTGAACGAAGCCTGCAACATACTTGACGCCTGCTGCATCGGCTGCCGGATCGGGACGGTCGAGGGCGAGGTGGAAGTGGAAGTTGGGGAACTCCTTCTCGATTTCGGCGAAGTCCTCGAGGTAGAATGCCTCGACGAGTGCCCTCGCACCATAGAAGAAGTGTACCTGACGGCCGGTCTTGAGGGTCTTGAACAGTTCCATGATGTGGCTGCGAAGAGGGGCCATACCGGCACCACCGCCGACGAATATGTACTCCTGATCTTCGGGATCGTTCTTCGGAAGGAGGAACTCTCCGTAAGGACCGCTGATCCTAACCTTGTCGCCGGGCTTGCGTGTGAACACGTAAGAAGATGCGATACC
>JAGHTP010000062.1 GCA_018065265.1 Candidatus Cryptobacteroides aphodequi
AGCGAAGACTGTCTGACACTTGATATATGGAAGCCTGCTGATGCCACGTCTTCATCCAAACTGCCGGTTGCGGTTTGGATACACGGCGGCGGCCTCCAGTCCGGCTGGTCTTCGGAGATAGAATTCTCCGGCGAGGACTGGGCCAGGAGCGGCGTCATCCTTGTGAGCGTGAACTACCGTCTTGCCGAATTCGGATTCTTCCTTCATCCCGCTGTGCTTGAGGAGAACCCCGAGAGCGCGGGCAATTTCGGTTTCCTCGATCAGATTGCAGCCCTTCAGTGGGTTAAACGCAATATCGCTGCGTTCGGAGGCGACCCCGACAATGTAATGCTCTTTGGCCAGAGCGCCGGAGCTATCAGCGTTATGGCTCTTGTGTCTTCGCCTCTTGCCGCAGGGCTTTTCAACAAAGCCGCTATGCAGAGTGGCGGATTCAGAAGTGACAATATGCTCGGCGCCCGCGGTGTCGAAGGATCTCTGTACGCTGCCAGGGCTTTGGCTGCCGCTGCCGGTACGGATGATATCGCGGCTCTTCGCAGCCTGAGCGCCGAAGAAGTGCATTCATTCGCCGAGCAGGCAAGGGCAAGCATTCCGTTCCCGTTCCCGTGGTGGCATACGGCAAATGGCACATCTTTTCAGGATTTCCGCCGGGCGTATCCGGCAGGCGCCGTTGCTGACGTGCCTTACCTCCTCGGTGGCGTGGCCGGAGACTGGCTCGGCCTCGGTGAAGGAATGGATGAGTTTGCCGCCAGCCGCTCTTCGGCAGGTGGAAAACCGGTGTACATATACAATTTCAACAGGGAACTTCCTGGAGACATCCAGGCCGGAGCATTCCACGCCTGCGAACTGTGGTATATGTTCGGAACTATGGAGTACAGCTCGAGACCCTTTACCGACGATGACCTGCGCCTGAGTTGCGAGATGGTCAGATACTGGACCGATTTCGCCAAGACCGGAAACCCTGGCGGCGAATGGAAGGCATGGACTGAAGAAAATCCCAACCATATAGTTTTTAACGCTGAGTAATTATGAGACATTTGTTTTTTGCTTTCGCAACATTGATGTTGACAGCGGCTTGCACTGTGCCGTCTTCTACTGAGACAATAAAAATGGAGGCTGCGTATGGCAATACGGTAGTCAGAATACAACGACCCGAAATGCGCCGTGGCGCAAAATTGCCCGTTGTGATAATCTGCCACGGACTTACCGGGCACAAGGATGAACTGCATCTTACCACGCTTGCGGACTCGCTTCAGAGTTATGGCGTGGCTTCTGTTCGTTTCGACTTTAACGGCCACGGAGAATATGATACTCCGTTCTCGCAGCATACGCTTGCAAAGGAGATGGATGACCTTCAGGTTATTTTCGACTATGTGAGCAGTCTGCCCTGGGTCGATACCGGAAGGATCGGACTCACCGGACATTCCCAGGGAGGCGCCGTAGCCGGCATGAAGGCCGGCGAACTGGGCGCTGACAAAGTAAAATGCCTTGCTCTGCTTTCGCCTGCAGCCTGCATTCATACCTATGCCCTGCAGAACACCTTCCTCGGTTTCGATCTTCCGAAATTCGAGGAAATGCCCGATTCCATTTCTTTTGTCAAAGGCCTTTCACTTAACAAGGAATATTTCAGGGTGGCACGCGAGATGGACATCCACGCACTTACGGCTCCGTACTCGGGGCCCGTATGTCTGCTTCAGGGAGATGCCGACATGCCGACCCTCTACACCGATGCGCTCAGGTACAAGGACTACCTGCCCCAGATGGAAATGTTCATAAGGGAAGGTTACGACCATTGCTACACTTCGAACGTGAGTGAGGCCCTGGTTCCGGCAATCCATTTCCTGGTTGACAACCTTAAATAATCAGCGGATGAAAAGATTCTTTGCTCTGCTTGCAGCCCTGTCCCTCATTCCGGCATTCAGCTTGGGCGCACAGGATGGCATCACTCTTTCGACACACCCGAAACTACCATCTGACATCTACGCGTACAGAGTACCCGAGCCCGGGTATGAAGGCCGTGGAATGTTCTATCGGCCGGTCTATTTCGTCTTCCCTGACAGCCGCTGCACCATTGAACAGGCTGATGTGCTGCTTGAAGAACTCGGTATTGCCCAGGGCGAACCGGGAGAGAATCTCGGAGCGGTCTATTTCATAAATCCTGCCGGCGCGAAATATGATGACAAGGCAGATTTTGAACGTTATGAGGCAGCATTCAATTCGATGTTCGTCTCTGTCAATCTGAAGGTCATCGGTATCGGAAACGGTGCGACTTTTGTCAACAGCGCAATCGCGCCGAGGGCGGCTGAAGTAGCCGGTATTTTGAGTATTGGCGGCAAGGCCCCGAAGAAGTTCATCCCCGGAAACACCGTACCGGCATATATCGCGGGCAGCAATGCCTCGGCCGTTGCCAAGGATTATCGCAAGCGCAATGCGGCCAGCAATGACGAATTCCTGCAGGTGGTTACGGCCGCCTCCGGGCTCAAAAGCCTGGGCGATATCTTCGCCGATTCCTGGGACAAGGTCCTCTGCAAGAACGTCAGGTACACCAATTACGGGCATACCGGCTATATGGGAGCTCGCCTCGGGCAATATCCGGAGTACGAACTTGAACCGTATATGATTCCCGAAAGGCTGGGTATGAAGGTCAATATGGTCGAACGCAATCTAGGTTTTTCAGGTAAGGACTATATGTGGTACGAATATCTGCCTGGTACTTTCGAGGGTGCGGCCGAGAAGAGCGTGCCAATGGTTGTGCTCCTCCACGGAAACTACAACGATCCTCGCACCCAGGCTGAGACTTCCGGTTTCCTGAACCTTGCCGCAGAGGAAGGCTTCTTCGTGGCCGAGATGGAATGGCAGGGGGGGCGCCCCGGCAAATATGCCTGGATGGGCATGGATGGTGTCGAAGTCGCAATCTACGATATTCTTTCAAGGTATCCCCAGATCGATCCTTCCCGCATCTATGCCGAGGGAATGTCTGCGGGTGGCTTCAGCTGCACGGCTGTGGGCGTGCACAAATCGTATCTTTTCGCGGCTGTCGGTTGTCATTCCGGAGGAGTTGTAACCGGACATCTTGGCGAGAAAATCATACTGGGATCCGGTTATTCGGAAAAATCATTGAATGCCGATGCCGCCCAGAAGCGTGGCAAGGTCACAATGCCGTATTTCTATATCTCCGGCACAGCCGATGACGCTGTTCCTTTCGTGAGCCATATGGATATTCGTAACCCATATTCTTCGAGCCCTGTAGTGGCACCGGAGGAGAGTTTCGGATTCAAGGCCTGGCAACTGTATCAGAGGCTCAATGGCGCTCCTGTCAGCACAAAGGTGGATTTCTCGGTTGACCCCGTGTTCGGCATCGAACTTTCCGACCGTATCACCACGCAGGCCAAGGGCTTTACCGTCGACCAGGGAGACATAGTTGTGGGTGATGTGCCCGTATGCCGTCTGGTGGCTGTGGACAACTATGGCCACTGGAACTTTGTGCCCGGCGCAAGGATGATGTGGGAATACTTCAAGATGTTCTCGCGTGATCCCGAAACCAAGGAAATAATCTATTCGGGAAAATAACAGCTTCCGGTCGCAGGGGGGCTGATTGCGGAGTTTTTGTCAATTCCGCTGCTAAAGTGTATCTTTGTGGATATGAATAATATCTTTCGCATTGTGGCCGCGATGGCAGTTTGCCTCGCCGCAGTATCCTGTAACGATAAAGAACTGAGAACCATTTATTTCTGCGGACCGCAGGACAATCTTCTGGCACAACAGCTGGAGGCGACACACCGTCCGGTCGTGTATGTGTCCGATCCGATGGACGCCGTCACGAAGGCGGCCGAGGGCGCCGAACGCGCTCTTGCGGCAGCGGAAAAGAAGCATCCTGACGCGCAAAGGCCTGCCACGGGCGGCGTGGTCGTGGTTGCGGCTCCGGGATATCCGGCGCAGCGCGCACCGATGAGCGCCGAAGTTTATGCACTTGCCCGCGAAAAGGGTGTGAAGCTGTTTGTCGAGTATCCTTCGCAGCTGCCTGAGGGCCCCGCTCCTGAAACCTTTACGGCCAATATCGAGCGCGCCGTCGCAGTTCCGGATGTGTTCGGGCTCAAGCCTATGAGCATACTCGGCATCAATGGCTGCCGCCTTGTGAAAGTGCCCGTGCAGACTGCCCCCGCAGAAGCCGGCGCAGCTCCCGCCCCCGCCGCGAACTCTCCGCTGATAATAATGGGCAAGGTGGCCGGCTACGATACCGCCATCTTCGGCGTTGATGACCTGGAGGAAAGCTATCCGGTTCTATACTTCGCTGACGATAATACTCTCATCGCAACCACATCCATCTCCAACTGTGTCAACGGACGCTACGGCCCCGTCGACTCGTGGGAGGCTGTTACCGGCTACATCCGCCGCTGGATTTGCGGCAATCCCATAATCGCCAATCCCGAACTTGCCGAAGACCCGCATCCGGCTTATGGCCGCGGAGAGCGCGTGCCTCGCAGTGCGTACCGCCAGTCTGCCGTCAAGGCCGCCGACTGGCTCTGGAACGCCGGCCTGCTGGTTCGCCCCGAGTGGAAGGACGGCGCTTATGGCGGACGTCTGCCCAAGGAAGACCGCGAAATGCGCACCCGTATGCACGGTGACGGCTCGCTCGGTGTGATGGAAGGTCACTTCTCCACGATTCAGGAAGACGGCTGGCAGGACTACCGCTACTTCATGCGCGCCGACGTGCAGGGCGAAAGCGCCTATCTGCTCGCCACTGCCGGAGCCATCACAGGCGAAAAGCAGTACAACGAAACCGCTGCCAATCTGCTCGACTGGCTGTTCTACGAATCGGAATACTGCGCCGATCAGAGACGCGATCCCTCGCATCCCGCTTACGGAATGATTGGCTGGGGCTACGGCGGTACCCATCAGGAGGAATTCTATGGCGACGACAATGCCCGCGCTGTAATGGGTGCGATAGGCGCTTCGGCTCTCCTTGGCGAGAACCGCTGGAACAAGGAGATCGTGGCCAATATCCTCACTACCTTCAGAATGTCCAACAGCCACGGCTTCACCTACCCGCGCAACGTGCAGGGCGATATGGAACGGCTCGGCTGGCAGTGGTGGGCCGACCTGGAACAGTTCCGCTACCCTTCGCCGCACTTCATGGCCTATATGTGGTCGCTGTATCTGTGGCTGTACGACCGCACCGGTTACGCTCCGCTGCTAGAGAAAACCCGCGCCGGCATCGAGCATATGATGCAGGTTTATCCGGAGTGGATAACGCAGAACGGAATGCAGCAGGAAAGGGCCAGGATGATACTTCCCCTTGCCTGGCTCGTCAGGGTTGACGACACGCCCGAACATCGCGACTGGCTCGACACAATGGTCGGCTATCTGCTTGACGCACAGGATGAGTGCGGAGCAATCCGCGAGGAACTCGGTCGCAAGGGCGGGGATGTCAACAATATGCTCATAGGCTCGAATGCCGAGTACGGCAAGGGAGAGGCATCGCTCATCGCACGTAACGGTGACCCTGTTGCCGATATGCTTTACACCTGCAACTTTGCGTTCCTGGCGCTGAACGAAGCCGCTGCCGCTACCGGTAACAGCAAGTATGCAAAGGCTACGGAAAAGCTGGCGGACTTCCTCGTACGCATCCAGGCAGAGAGCGAGCGTTATCCCGAATTCGACGGCGCCTGGTTCAGGGCGTTCGACTACAGCCGCTGGGAGTACTGGGGCTCCAATGCCGACAAGGGCTGGGGTGCCTGGTGCACGCTTACCGGATGGATCGAGACCTGGATAGGCACAACGGAAGCTCTCGTGGCCGATGGTACAAGCTTCTGGGACCTCATCTCACGTACGGATGTGTCCGAAGCCTTCGAGCAGAATCTCTGGATGCTCGAACGCTAGAATTTACTTGAGAGTAATAGCGAGGATCTGGTCAAAGCAGCCTTCCTCGCGCTGGGGAACGGTGACGGTTATGCCTGTCGCCGTTTTCTTGAATTTGACTTGTACATTACGCGAATGATTCGCGTCTGTGCGAACTCCATCAAATACTGTTATGCTCTTGACATTCTTGTAGGGCAGCTCGATAGTGGCTGTCTCTTTGAGGATGTGAGCGTAGATGACGTTGTCCTTGCGGGTCTGAACACCCCATTCGGCTTCGGGAGCGAATCCTCCTTCGGTGCCGCGGACGGTGCTGCCATAGCGGTTCATCCATTCTGCCATTCCGTGAAGGATGTTCATAGCCTCGTCGGGAATTGTTCCGTCCGGGCGGGGACCTATGTTGATGAGCAGGTTGGCGCCCTTCGAAGCGGTGCGCAGCAGAAGGGTGAGAATATCTTCGGTGCTCTTGTAGTTATGGTCGTTGATATTGTATCCCCAGGTGTTGTTCATGGTGGTGCAGGTCTCAAGAGGGAAAGCCACGGCGACCTCCTGGTTCATGCTCCAGCCTGATTCGTTGCATCCGGGAACGTCACGCTCGAACACCTGAACGTCCTCTCCGGGGAAAGGAGATGTGTGGTGGTTGTTCGCAACCAGACAGCCCGGCTGGAGCGAATGGATGAGTTCGTACTGTTCGTAAAGATTGAACTCGTACGGAGACCTCTCATACTCGCGGACGCCGTCGGCGCGGGTTGTCTTCTCCCAGACTCCGTCAAACCAGATGCAGCCTATGGGGCCGTATTTGGTAAGGAGCTCGGTAATCTGGTCCAGCATGAACTGCTCGTAGTGGCGCCACGAAGTGTTGTCTCCGTCGGGACGGCCGTGGGGGTAGGTTGAACCGATCTGTTCGCCACGAGGCCAGTAGTCAGTGCGGTGCCAGTCGAGGTGTGAATAGTAGAAATGAAGCCTGAGGTCCTGCTCCGAGCAGGCCTTGGCAAGTTCTCCTATGACATCGCGCCCGAAGGGAGCGTAATCGACAATGTTATAGTCCGATGCGTCGGAGTCCCACATCGAGAATCCGTCGTGGTGACGCGAAGTGAAAGTGATGTAGTCGGCGCCGGCATCCTTGAATGCCTTGACCCACTGCGCAGCGTCGAAGTTGCTGGGGTAGAAGGCTTGGGCAAGATGCCCGTACTCGCGGTTGTCGAGCTGCTGGTAAGCCATAACCCACTCGCCGTCGCCCATCAGCGAATATACGCCCCAGTGAATGAAGATGCCAAGACGGCTCTTCGAGAATTCCTCGCGCGAAGCGATTTCCTCGGGCGAGAGGGTGAACCTTCCTGCGGCCTGCGCAGGGGTGAGATTGTGCATCACAGCACTGTGCACGGCCTTCTGGCAGATGGCCGCATCTTCGGCGCTGACTGCGGCTGTGCCGGCTTCGCTGCCGTCTGGTAGGTAGCTGTTGCCAACCACGCTGCGGCCCGAGAGGGCCTCGTACCAGGTGAGTGCGGCGATATAGCGGCCCTTGTCAAGGCTGAGGTGAAAACCATCACGTGTGAGGTTGAAGTCGTTGAAATCGATGCGGGCATTCTGGATTGCTATACCTGTCGGAATGATGCGGGTGATTCCCACCTTTGCGGTCTGCTCCTTGACTGTTTTCTTGATGGCGTCGAGCATCTTCCACTGGTCGCGGTCATAGGCGGGGAAGTCCTGGTGGTTCGATCCTTCGGCGTAGGCCCAGGTCATATGGAATACAACCTCCGCCTGAGGCGCCTGTGCCCGTACCCAGTCGACAAGTTCGGGAAGAAGGGCGTAGGTCTCACCCTTGCCCGACATTCCGCTGACCTGCTGGACTGATACGTAGTCCCAATCCTCCATCTTTATAGCCTCGGAGAGCTTGCAGTTCTCGATCACCTTCTTGCTGCCGTCGGCTGCAACGTATGTCAGCTGATATGCGGGAGCATCGTTGCGGACATTGTTCACGTGTCTCTGTATGGAGCATCCTCCTATATACATATTGCCTATCACCATTGTGGTACCGTCTGCTGCGGCAATCTGGTGAAGGTTCTGCGGAGCGGAGTCCTGAGAGAAACTGTTACCGATGGCGAGCACCTTGATGGTGCGCTGTTCCTGGGCCGCTGCGCAAAGGCAAATCAGGGCCGCTGCGGCTGAAAAGAAGAGTTTTTTAAAAGATATCATATTGGTTGTTTGTTTCGTATAACTCTCAAAGTTACGCCATAATCGGCAAAAAACAATAACTTTGTACCCATATGGCACAAATGGAATTGCATACCGGCATACTCGGCCGGCAGGAAGATGTGGTCACTTCCGACAAGCTCGCGACCGGCGTAGGCTCCGGCAAAGTGAAGGTCCTGGCCACCGTTATGATGATAGCGCTGATGGAAAAGACCGCTCTTCTGAGCGTGGAACCCTACCTCGCCGAAGGACAGGGAACGGTAGGTACCCGCGTGGATGTCAGCCACTGCAGTTCGACCCCTCTCGGAATGAAATTCCACGTGGAGAGCGAACTCATCGAAATAGACCGCCGCAGGCTCGTTTTCAGGGTGGCGGCTTATGACGAGTGCGGCCTCATTGGCGAGGGCACTCACGAACGCTTCATCATCGATTACGAGCGTTTCCAGAGCAAAACAGACAACAAATCATCGAAGAAAATATGAAAAAGGCACTTGCAATCATCGGCGGCGTAATACTGGCACTTGTAGTGGCAGTGGCCGCAATCTGGGGAAGGGAAATTGCTACCATCTCGACAGTGAAGAGCGTAGATGGCAACAAATACCTTTACACAATGGAGTACAAGGCAAAGTACGACCTTGACGATGTCATCGCTGCGGACATCCAGGACAATACCGGCATTCTGGCATACATAGTTGGCCGTATCGGCAAAGGTATCCCCATCAAGGTGTCAGCCCCGAAGGGTGTGGAAGTGAACTGTACCAGTTTCCAGGCCGCAAAGGCAGGAACCGACGGCTTCCTGTACGGCCGCAACTACGACTTCTTCAAGAATCCGACAATGGTTACCATCTCGCATCCGAAGAACGGCTACGCATCGATAGGTGTGAGCGATATGTCGCACTTCGGCTACAGCCTTGACAAACTGCCGGAGAAGTTCCTCTCCAAGGCGCTGTGCCTTGCTGCCATCTACGCGCCCGTTGACGGAATGAACGAGAAAGGTCTCTGCACTTCGATTATGGCTCTGCCCAAGATGCCCGCACAGCAGGAGAGCGGCAAGCACAAGATAAGCACCACAACCGTTATGCGTCTCTGGCTCGACCGTTGCGCCACTGTTGACGAGGCGCTCGAACTGCTCTCGCAATATGACGTGCGCCACGACGTCGCCGCCGGCTCGGGCTATCATTATATGGTGGCTGATGCTCTTGGCGCCTGCGCCGTCGTTGAGTTCGATAAGGAAGATGGCTGGAAGACGATGATCGTCCGCAAGGCGGAGGACGCGAAATATATGCACGTGACCAACCATCTGCTCGATCCCAAATATTACAGCGAAACCCCCGACCAGTCGGTCGGCAATACGCACAGCCGCAGCTGGTGGCGTTACGCTACCGCAGGAGAGTATCTCGCCTCGCACGAGGGAACCCTCACCGCCGATCAGGCCGCTGAATGCCTGGCGCTCGTGCATTGGAAGGACCTTGTATGGGATAACGGTATGGTAGAGGATACCCAGTACAGCTGCGTCTACGACCAGCAGGAACTTACTTTGAGCATCCGCAACTGGAACGATTATGAAAAGGCAGTAAGTTTCAGCTTATAATTGTTAAGAAAATCGGCAACTTAACATTTCGTCTTTAGAATAATAAACAAATACTGTTATATTTGCGCCTCGGTTAACACGACCGGGGCGCAAATGTTATGAATACTCAGGCACAGATAGCACGAATAAGGGCCATACTCTCCGAAAAGGGTATGAGCCAGCGCGAACTTGCAGCCTTGCTTGGCAAGACCGAGGCTGAGGTGAGCCGCTGGATGAGCGGCCGCGTGGGTATCTCGCAGAAGAACATAGCGCGAATCTCCGGCGCCCTGGGCGAGGATATTTCCAATACCTCTGCTGCGAAGGACCCCTGTGAGCGTCGCAACATAGGTGTTATCCTTGCCGGCGGACAGTCGGGCCGTCAGGAAACCCCGTTCCTTCTCACCCCTGTCGACGGCCGGGCGTTGATAGCCTATACCATTGAACTCTACCAGAATCACCCCGGGATAGATGCCATAGAGCTTGTCTGCGACCGAGGACAGATCGAAACCCTTCAGCGCCTCGTACGCAAATACGGTTTTTGGAAAGAGCAGTGGATATGTGAGGGAGGCGTTACCTATCAGGGCTCGGTTTACAATGCGATACAGAACCTTGAAGAAGAAATTGGTCCCGATGATCTCGTGCTCATCCATTATGGCAACGCGCCCTATACGGCCGAGGCCATCATCTCCGATGCAATACGCGTGGCGGGCGAGTCGGGCAATGCCATCAGTTCCACGCCTTGTTACCAGTTGCTGGGCCACAACGAGGGCGACGGCACTTCGCGCAGCGCGCTCGACCGCGACAGCATAGTCCAGCTGGCCTGTCCGCAGGCCTTCGTCTACAAGTATATAAAGAGTATGTACGACTCCGCTTCCGAGGGCAATCTTCTCTCGAAGGTCGAGCCGCATACCACAAGCCTGCTTTACCGTATGGGGCAGACTCTGCACCTGAGTTACGGCAATCAGTCGAATATTAAAATCACCACGCCTGAAGACCTCGAGCTTTTCGAGGCGTTCGTGCGTGTACGCAAGGAAAAGAAATGAATTATATGATTTTGCTGGCCGGAGGAATCGGCAGCAGGGTAGGGGCCGAGGTGCCCAAACAGTTTATCGAGGTGCTCGGAAAGCCCGTTATCGCATACACGCTCCAGCGTTTCCAGGACCATCCGCAGATCGATGGCATATGCCTGGTGTGCGTGAAGGGATTTGAGGGGAATCTGCGCCGCATCTGCGAGGAGAACGGCATCACCAAGGTGGTGAAGGTTGTCGAGGGCGGTGAGGATTACCAGCACTCGGTGATGAACGGGATACGGGGGATGGAAGGCATAGCAGCAGAAGATGACGTGGTGATGATCCACTGGGCCGCGAGTCCTTTCGTGAGCGAGGAGATCATCTCCGACAACATACGCGTCTGCCGCGAAAAGGGCAATGCGATGTCGTGCTGCCCGGCGTATCTGCTTTACGGCACGAACGACGGCGATTGCTCGAAACAGGTGGTTGACCGCGACACTTTCCGTACCTTGAGCGCGCCTCAGAGCTTCCTCTTCGCCAATGCGAAGCGCATCTACCGCGAGGGCCTGGAGAAGGGCATCATCGACCGCATCGAGCCGCACACCACTACGCTGATGGCGGAGCTCGGCGAGCCCATCTACTTCTCGTACGGCGACCAGTCCAATATCAAGATAACCACGAAGGAGGACGTGGATATGTTCCTCGGTTATGAACTCGCAAGGCGCTGGCGTGCCGAGCATAATTAATAGATAGTATGGGATTTCTCTCACAGCCGAAATACCTTCCGGAACAGAGCGGCCCCGCCGCCGACCGCAAGTACCGCAGCCTGCGTCTGCAGGTGTTCATCGGCGCTTTCATAGCCTATGCCGGATTCTACCTGGTCCGCAAGAACTTTTCGATGGCTATTCCCTTCCTTACGCAGTTCGGTTTCGAGAAGGGTGAACTTGGTATAGTGCTGTCGATGAACGCGTTCGCCTATGCGTTCAGCCGCCTGATAATGGGGCCTGTGAGCGACAGGAGCGATGCCCGCAAATTCCTGCCTCTCGGGCTCATCTGCGCCGCAGTGGCGATGTGCTTTATGATAGTGCCGATCGCCTATATCCACAACCATACGCTCAGCATTGTGGTGATGTGCGTGTTGAACGCGCTCGTGGGATGGTTCAACGGAATGGGATATCCTCCCTGCACGCGTATCATCACACACTGGTTCAGCCAGACTGAACGTGGTACGATGTCGAGCATCTGGAACTGCAGCCACAACATAGGCGGAGCGCTGGTGGGCCCTATGGCCGTTTACGGTGCTATGTGGTTCGGAAACTGGTTCTACGGCCAGGCCGCGGACAATTATTTCCTGATTGGAACTTTCGCCTTCCCGGCCGCCGTGGCAGTGCTGGTCGCCGTCCTGGCCTGGTGCCTGGTGCGCGACACTCCGCAGAGCCAGGGTCTGTGCTGCGTTGAGAAATACAAGAATGACTGGCCGGCCAATTATTCCGCGAAGAGCGAGGAGACCCTCTCGGTGCGCGAGATACTCGGCAAGTACATCTTCCCGAACAAGCTTCTCTGGTGCGTGTGTCTGGCGGATGCTTTCATATTTATGGTGCGCTACGGCTGCCTTGACTGGGCACCTACCTATCTGACCGAAGCGCACGGCTTCGACATCAAGAATGCGGGCTGGGCCTATTTCGCCTATGAGTTCGCCGCCATCCCCGGAACGCTTCTGTGCGGATGGCTCAGCGACAAGCTCTTCAAAGGACGCAGGGCTCTGCTCAACATCATCTATACGGTATGCGCCGCCATCTGCGTGCTGCTTTACTGGAAACTCGGCACTACGCCCGGAACGGCGATAGCTTTCCTTATCTGCATAGGCTTCTTCATCTACGGACCTATCATGCTTCTGGCTGTTCAGGCTATGGACCTTGTGCCCAAGAATGCCGCCGGCGCCGCAGTGGGCCTTATCGGATTCTGTACCTACCTGCTCGGCACTGCCGTTCTTGCCAACACGGTGCTCGGCTTCATAGTACAGCGCTTCGGCTGGGGCGTGAACTTTGTCGTGGTGCTGCTCGGATGCCTCGCCGCCATCTTCTTTATGGCCCTGACAGTCAAATCGGAACGTCGCGCACGATGAAACATTGCTTTGACAATTTGGCTTGCGGCCGCCATCGCGATTCTGCCCGCTCTGGGGCTCCCGGATGCCGTTGCGATTCTGCCCTCTCCGGGGCTCCTGGCTGCCGTCGTGGCCTGGCTGCAATCGCCGCGCTTCTGCTGATCTTCCCGGCGGGAGCACGGGCACAGGATACCTTCAGCCTCTGGAGTTACCTTACCTTCAACACCAACGTCGGAGAACGCTGCTACGCTACGCTCCGCATCGAAGACCGTACCGACGACCTGACGATGATACGTCCTATCTTCGGCGTGCGCATTACGCCCTGGCTCAAGACCGATATCGCACTTGACCAGATATGGAAGCATAACGGTTCGCCGGCTTTCCAGCAGATCCTTCTTTCCTGTACCGGTACGCTCAAGAGCGGGCAACTCAGCGCGTCGGTGCGTGAACGATATATCTGCTCGTTCAAACTGATGGGTGACGACTTTACAATTGATCTTCCTGGCATTTACGGCCCGGCGGAAAGTCCCGCTTCCTCGGCCCCGACAGGTTACTACAGTATCGGGGACGGCGATTATTTTACCATAGGGCACATCCTTCGCAGCAAGCTCACGGTATCGTATACGGCCGATGACGGGGTATGCAAACCTTATCTTGCCGTGGAAGTGTTCTCCTGGGACCGCTGGCAGAAAACCCGCTACTATGTGGGGTCCGACTTCAAGGTCAGTGACCAGTGCACCCTAAGCCCCTTTTACATGTATCTGACCTTCGCAGACAAATCATACGGTCAGCATACCCTCGGCTTCGGCCTGCAGTATAAGTTCTAGCCTGCCGGCGTGTCGCCTCGCGGTGCAGACTCCGTCTCATCTGCAGTTCGGTGGTCGTATCTCCTCGCAGTCCCTTGGCTGCGGAGCGGAGTTTTACGGAAAATGGCCTCAAAGTCGTAAAACTTCGCTCTTCACCCCCGAGTTTTACGGAAAAAGCCCCCAAAGTCGTGAAACTCCGCTCTTCAACCCCGAGTTTTACGGAAAAAGGCCTCAAAGTCGTAAAACTCCGCTCGTGCACCCGTGAGTTTTACGGAAAAAGCCCCCAAAGTCGTAAAACTCCGCTCGTGCAGCCGTGAGTTTTACGGAAAAAGCCCTCAAAGTCGTAAAACTCCGCACGTGCAGCCGTGAGTTTTACGGAAAAAGGCTTCAAAGTCGTAAAACAGTTCATC
>JAGHTP010000049.1 GCA_018065265.1 Candidatus Cryptobacteroides aphodequi
AATTGACACAGTCAAAAGGAATAAGAGGTCGCCCTTCCCGGGCGGCCTCTTTTTGATTCGGCTCCCCGAAACAGCCTCAGTCCCACGTTAGACCGCGTTTACCATCTCTCATTCCGGCTCACGCGCAAAATCCTATGTCTCTCACCTGAGGCAACACGCTTCATTGAGTTCCACAATTGGTTGCATTCTTCGGCTCATGCGCAAAATCCTGTGTCTGGTACTTTAGGCGAATCGTTACGCAGCAGCAAATGACTCTTGGATTGATTTTTCGCTCTAACTATCAGCAAATCCGGGGGGCAGTTTGAACAAAAAATTGAGTTGAAGCGTATTTTCTTGCTGTGTCGGAGAAGTGCGGGTGCCGGTGGTCAAAGTGACCGCGAAACCCCCGCCAGCAAAGCTGGCCCTCCCCCTAGCCGGGGGTGGCACGATTCGCGGTCACTTCGTCCATCCGGCACCCGTCTCCGGGCAGCAGAAGCGCGACCTCACGCGGGCACCCCTCCTCCGGAACCACTCCGCTCTCACTCCTCAGGAGCAACTTCTCCAGCCACACTCCTTCAGCCCCACATCTCCGGGCTTCCCCCTCTGGCCTCACTTCTCCGGATCCACATCTCCGGCCCCACAAATACGCATATCCGAGAGACGTCTTCGGCGACTTCTCACTTTACTAATCAAGTCGGCTTCCGTAACATTGGGTAATCGAAGGCAGTAACGACAGCGTTTTGCCCCGTGATTCATAACCTATTGAATTACAGGAGATAATGCAGAGGGGGCGTGTGTTTTCCGGTCGCCGGTTTTACGGATATTGCTATTTATCAATGACTTACAAATCACGCCAATCACTACTGTTCACCAATCTCCGCTTGAATTATCACGCTTTTCACTACTGCCCATCATTCGCTGCTTGAATTGAGTTGCGCGTCTGGGGTTCGGCACCTGCAACCATCGACACGAACACAGGTCTGCGGCCAGACCGAGATTGACTGGGCCAAGACACAGGGTTTTGCGCCTGATCCCAGACCCGCCTTCTTGAAGAACGGATGCGCGGACTTATGCAGAAATACATAGAGCACCAGTAGCTAGCCTGCGGCTGAACTTCTGCGCACTGATGCCGGTCAATGAACGGATGTGGAAATCTTTCCGCAAAGGGTAGCATTTCCGCTGCGGATTTGCTATCTTTACGGCATTATGATCTGGATCATTCTCATAGTAATAATGCTGCTGAGCGCGCTCGTTCAGCAGATGCTGAACTCGCGTTTTGCGAAATACTCGAAACAGCCCTGCACGATGACCGGAGCCGAGGCGGCGCGCAAGATGCTCGATGATTTCGGTATCCGTGATGTCAAGGTGACTTCGACCCCCGGACATCTTACCGACCACTACAACCCGCAGACCCTCACAATCAATCTCAGCGAGGACGTCTATAATGCGCGCAGTATAGCCGCCGTTGCCGTGGCCTGCCACGAAACCGGCCACGCCGTGCAGCACTATCAGAACTATGCTCCTGTAAAGATGCGCAGTTCGCTGGTGCCCGTGGTCAATTTCGCGAACAAGACAGTGTCCTGGGTACTGCTTCTCGGCTGCCTTCTCATAGAAGTGTTCCCCGCGGTGCTCTGGGCCGGAATCGCCCTCTTCGCGATGACAACGCTCTTCAGTTTTGTCACTCTGCCCGTTGAGGTCGATGCCAGCCGCCGTGCCGTGGCCTGGCTCTCCGCCTCGGGCATTACCGATACCGCAACGACACCTATGGCCGCTGATGCTCTTAAATGGGCTGCGTACACCTACGTGCTCGCGGCACTGAGCTCGCTTGCAACACTGCTTTACTATATAGGCATAGCCAGAAGAAATTAAAGTCACAGATGGCTGACGAAGCACGCATAGGCAAATACCTCTGGACTATCAGGCCGTTCAAGACAAGGACCGAAGCGGCGGATGCCTGCTCCGGAGGCAAGGTCAAACTCAACGGCGCGTCGTGCAAGCCGTCGAGGGCTGTGAAGGCCGGCGATATGCTCGAGGTGCGCAAGGGCGTGGTGCTTTTCAAGTACAGGGTGAAGGATTTTCCGCCAAGCCGTGTCGGTGCCGCTCTTGTGCCGCAGTATGCCGAAGACCTGACGGAAGAGAGTGAGAGGGCCAAGATGCACGCTCCTGTGGAGACTTTCTTCGTGCGCAGGGAACGCGGTACCGGCCGCCCCACCAAGAAGGACAGACGCACGCTTGATGCGCTCTGGGAAGAATTTGAAAACAATAATAATCAATAACAATATGACAGTAGAAAACATTATCGGCAAATTCAGCATTGAAGGCAAAGTTGCCAGCATCAAACCACTCGGAGAGGGCTTCATAAACGATACTTTCATTGTGAAGACCGAAGGTGACGCTCCGGATTATATCCTCCAGCGCAAGAACCACATTGTGTTCCCCGATGTTCCCGCAATGATGGACAACATAGTCCGTGTTACGGAGCATATCAAAGCCAAGGTTGCCGACCCGATGCGCGAGACTCTTACCGTGGTTCCCGCAACTGACGGAAAGTACTATTTCCGCGATGAGAACGGAAATTACTGGGCCGTATGCGTGTTCATTCCCGATTCTGTAACATACGACAAGGCCGACACCCTTGAACTGGCCCGTCAGGGAGGCATAGGCATAGGCCGTTTCCAGACCTTGCTTGCAGATTTCACCGAGCCCCTTGCCGAAACCATCAAAGGCTTCCACAACATACGCTTCCGCTTCCAGCAGTGGGACGAGAGCCTCAAGGCCGACAAGGCCGGACGCGTGAAGGACCTCGCCGAAGAAATCAGCTGGATCGAGAGCCGCCGCGAGAAGATGCTCGCATTCTGGGAACTCGTTGAGAACGGCACCCTTCCTACCAGGGTCACTCACAATGACACCAAACTCAGCAACATCCTCTTTGACAAGAAAACAGGCAAGGTGCTCTGTGCAATAGACCTTGACACTGCAATGAGCAGCACTTCGCTCAACGACGTAGGCGATGCCCTGCGTTCTTACACCAATACAGGCGCCGAGGACGATCCCGACCTCAGCAAGGTTTCAATGGACATAAACATCTTCCAGGCCTATATAGACGGATATCTTTCCGAAAGGCGTGACACCCTCACTCCGGTGGAGATAGAGTATCTTGCATTCAGCGGCCTGTACATAACATACGAGCAGGTGCTCCGCTTCCTTATGGACTACATCGACGGCGACACATATTACAAGATCAAGAGCGCAGACCACAACCTCGTGCGTACCCGCGCCCAGTACAAGCTGCTCTGCAGCATGGAGGAACAGTATCCCCGTATGCAGGAAATCGTAAAGAATCTCGCTGCAGCGAGGTAATATATAGAGATGAAAGGAATCAACATTTTTCTTGCCGACGGCTTCGAGGACATCGAAGCTCTGGCGGTGAATGACGCGCTCAGGCGTGCCGGACTGAAGGTCCGTCTCGTAGCAATAAGTGACGAGCCTTTCGTGGTCACATCGCGCAGGGTCACCATAGGAGTTGAGGAATTCCTTGCCGACCTCGACCTCAGTGCCCGCGGAACCGACCATAACGATGTGATGATCTTTCCCGGCGGACTTGACGGCAGCCGCAATCTTGCGGCCTGCAAGCCGCTCATCAAGGCTATGAAAGAGCATTACGCCGCCGGTGGAACCCTTGCCGCAATCTGCGCGGCCCCGGGACTGGTCCTCGGACAGCTTGACGACCTTACAGGCGTGGATTTCACCTGCTTCGACGGCTTTGAGGACAAGCCTGTTTCCAAGGGTGCTCGTTTTGTGGCTGCACCTGCCGTACGCAGCGGTCGCATAATAACCGGACGCAGCGCAGGATATGCGCTCGATTTCGCCTTTGAGATCATCCGTGCGGTCAAGGATGATCAGACTGCGGAAAAGGTGCGTGCCGCAATGTTGCTTCCTGTTGAATAGAACTCTATGATAGAAGAGAAGAAACTTTATCCTATGCATATCTGCCGGCTCGAGGACAACTGGTCCTGGGGTACGGAGACGTATGGCCTTGCCGACCTGGGCTATCGCGATTCGCTTGTGCGTGACGGATGGCTCGCGGCAAACACCATAAGCGAGGTGATGGACACCTACCTCGACAGAGTCGTCGGGGACAATGTCTATGAGTACTACGGGCGTCAGTTCCCGCTCCAGCTCAAGACTATCACCTGCAAGGGAAAGATGCCGCTGCGGGTGCATCCCGACGACCGTCTGGCCGCCGACCGCTACGATTCGCTCGGCAAGGAGAAGTTCTGGTACGTTCTCAGCGCCGGAGCGGATGCGGCAATCTGGCTCGGGTTCGCGCACGATGTTGATGCCGCCCGGCTTTTCGAAGGCTGCGCCGACGGTTCGGTCGAGACCGATCTGAACGCCATCAAGCCCAAGGCTGGTGACTGTTTCCGCATTATGCCCGGCACCGTGCACGGAGCAAAAGGCGATGTGACGATAATCGAGGTCAGCGAATCCTCCGCGCTCGATTTCTGCCTTACCGCCTGGGGACAGAGCCTGGGCGAGGATGAGTTCGACCCCGACCAGAACCTGATCGAGGCCCTCGACTTCATAGATATGAAGGCTTACACCGCCCCTGAGTCGCATAGCCACAAGGAGGATATGGTCCGCCATCTGTGCGAGTCCGATCTCTTCACTGTCAACAAGATAGCTCTCAGCGACCCGCTGCACATCTATATGGAGCAGTTCGGCTGCTTCCTGCTTTACCATTGCCTTTATGGCGAGGCGTCGTTCCAGGTGCAGATAGAGGGAATCGCTGACGTGCCGTACCGCCTGAAGGCGGGGGAGACCCTGCTGATTCCGGCCGAGCTGCCCGATTTCATCATCACTCCTTTCCAGCAGAATACAGCTGTCCTCGAAATCAGCGTGCCCCGTCTGGAAGAGAAAGATGAATACATAAACCCCGATGCCGACGCCTGTCTTCCTGAAGATGAAGAGGAAGACGACTGCTGCTGCGACGGGGAAGATGAAGAGTGCCACTGCCATCACCACCACGATGGTGATCACGAGTGCCACTGCCACCACCACACCAACGAAGATGAATAAAGAAGAATTCACGCGGTTGGAACTCAATCTTCCGGCCGCGCTCAAGAATTACAGATATTTCCGGGGCCTTCTCAAGGAGTCCACGAAACTGCTCGTACTTGTCAAGGCAAATGCCTACGGGCACGGAGCGGTCGAGTTCGCTTCGATGATGCAGAGCGCCGGGGCCGACTATCTGGCCGTCGCCCTGCCTGTCGAAGGGGTGGAACTGCGCAAGGGCGGTATCTCGCTGCCTGTGCTGGTGCTCACCGCCGGAAGCGATTCCTTCCCCGAAATCATAGACAACAGGCTCGAACCAGGCATCCCCAATGCTGATACGCTGAGGGCCCTGGTTGCCAAATTGCGCCAGAGAGGCATCAGCGGCTATCCAGTTCACATCAAGATAGACAGCGGAATGCACAGGCTCGGCTTTATGAAAGACGAACTGCCCGAACTCATCGAATGCCTAGGGCAGAGCCCCGAAGTGCGGGTGGTGTCGTTCTATTCGCATCTCGCTGCCTCCGAAGACCCCGCCGAGGATGAATTCACGCTTTCGCAGATAAGGCTTTTCAACGAATGCGCCGACCAGATGGAAGGCTCGCTTGGCTACAGGCCGATGAGACACATACTGAACTCTGCCGGAATAGAGCGTTTCCCTCAGTACCAGATGGATATGGTCCGTCTGGGCATAGGTATCTACGGCATAAGCGCTCTTGAGGGCGTTAAACTTTCTCCGGTTGCATCGCTCAAGGTCAAAGTGCTGCAGGTCAAGCATCTGAAAGATGGCGACGGAACAATAGGCTACGGCCGTCACGGGCATATCGCTCCCGAAGGTACGGTCACTGCCACCATCCCCTGCGGCTATGCCGACGGCCTTGACAGGCATCTTGGCTGCGGTCACGCTTCGTTCCTCGTGAATGGCAAGCGCGTGCCCACCATCGGCAATATCTGTATGGATATGTGTATGCTCGATGTCACCGGAGTCGATGTCGCCGTAGGCGATACGGTCACCATCTTCGGTGAGGACCCTACCATAGGTGAACTCGCCGGCATCCTTGGTACCATTCCTTACGAAATACTCACCTCTGTTCCCAAGCGTATTCGCAGGGTTGTTTTACGCTGATGGAAGCTTTCCTGGAGCAGGTCGCGAGGCACTATTTTGCAAAAGGGGACATAAGCGACCGCTGCTTCGTGTTCCCCAACCGCCGTGCGATGGTCTTCTTCAAGAAGTACCTCGGCGCGGAAGCAGCCAGAGCCGGGCGCGTGTCGCTCGCTCCGCAGATGCTCTCCATCAACGATTTCTTCTTCCGTGCAGCGGGCAGCCGTCAGTCCGACAGGGTGCAGCTGCTGATCGACCTGTACACCTGTTACAAGACTGTCTGCAAGAACCCCGAACCGCTCGATGAGTTCGTGTTCTGGGGCGATATGATTCTTGCCGATTTCTCCGACGTCGACAAATATCTGGTCGATGCGAAAGGCATTTTCGCGAACATCGCCCAGTTCAAGGAAATGCAGGATTTCTCATCCTACCTTTCCGAAGGACAGAAGGCTGCGATCGAGCGTTTCGTCCAGAACTTCAGCATTCGCGGCGAGGGAAGCATCAAGCAGGCTTTCCAGCGCATCTGGGACCTTCTTTACCCTCTCTATACGGCATTCAATGAGTATCTGACCGCTTCCGGCAGGGCTTATGAGGGTATGGTTTACCGCCGCCTTGCCGAAAGGCTTGAGAGTGAAAGTGCCGCGGACATCTTCCCGTCACGCTTCGAAGGCTGCAGCCGTTTCGTGTTCGTCGGCCTCAATACACTTTGCGAAGCGGAGAAGAAGGTTCTCAGGCGTTTACGCAATGCCCATCTGGCCGAGTTCTGCTGGGATTACAGCTCATCGCTGATAAAAGACCCCGACGGCAGGGCTTCGCTCTTCCTGTCGGAAAACGTGGCGGAGTTCCCGCAGGCCTTCGAGCCCGACGGCGGCACCATCACAAGTGTTCCCGAAATACACGTTATGAGCGTGCCGTCAGGCATAGGGCAGGCAAAGCAGTTGCCTAAAATCCTTGATGAGCTTGGTGCGAAGGGGCTGGAAACCGCCATTGTGCTGCCCGACGAGACCTTGCTGGGAGGTGTGCTGAACTCCATTCCCGAACGCTTCGCGCAGGTGAACGTGACGATGGGCTACCCTATGGGCGGATCGCAGATATGGTCGCTCCTTCACGACCTTTCGCTCGTGCAGATGCAGATGCGCGTGCGTGAGAGCGGTACCTATGTGTATCACAGGCACGTGCAGTCAATCTTTTCGAACCCCGTGTTCAAGGCTGCCCTGACCGGGGACGAGAAGGAGATTACAGAAAGGATCACCGCAGACGCGAAGTACTATATACCCGTCGGAGATTTCGGCTCCGAAGGACTTCCGGCCCTCCTCTTCAAAAAACTGGATACCGTTCCGGAGATTGGGGCGAACCAGATGGAGGTGATACGTGTCATTGCTTCGCGCATCAAGTCGATTCCGGGGATGATGCTCGAACTGGACTTTGCGAAGCATTACTATGAGGCCGTCGAGAGGCTCTCGTCCCTGTCGCTGGACATTCAGCCAAAGACATATTACCGTCTGCTCGGCTCGCTGCTCTCCCGCTCGACCGTGCCTTTCCACGGCGAACCGCTTTCGGGTCTGCAGATAATGGGCCCGCTCGAAACGCGTTCACTCGATTTTGACAATCTCGTTATCCTCAGTTGCAACGAGGGTGTGTTCCCGCGCCACAGCGTAGGGGAGTCGTTCATTTCCGCGACGCTACGCCAGGGATTCGGCCTGCCTACCTACGAACTGCAGGATGCTATGTGGGCATATTATTTCTATCGTAGCATACAGCGTGCTTCGAAGGTTTGGCTACTTTACGATTCGCGTACCGAAATGAGCCGCAGCGGCGAGGAGTCGCGTTTCATAAAGCAGCTTGAGATGCACTTCGGCCTTAAACTCGTGCATCACTCATTCAATGCCCCTGCCGGAGGCGGAAGCCTTCCCCTTCCCATAGAAAAGACCGACGAAGATGTCCAGACCATACGCAATGCGACGCTTTCGGCTTCGTCGCTCCAGTCGTATCTGAGCTGTCCGGCCAAGTTCTACTATCACGTCGTAAAGCACCTCAAGGAGAGCGAAGAACTTAACGATTCGCTCGACACGGGAGCGATAGGCCGTGTTCTTCATTCCACTATGGAAACGCTCTACAAGCGTCCCGGTGGCCGCATTGACAGAGCTTATCTTCAGTCGCTCCTTTCCGACAGCGCCCGCATACACGGCATCGTTGAGGAGGAGATACGCAAGGAACTGCGGAGCATAGAGGTGAGCGGACGTAACCTCGTGTACCTTGACATCATCGAGCGTTATGCTTCGAAGATTGTCAGCCGCGACCTTGAAAAGCTCGGGAATCTGGGTTTGGACTTCTTTACAGTCGAGAGCCTCGAGCAGTGCAAGTTCCTCGAGATTGGAGGTTTCAAGTTTGTCGGCATACTCGACCGTCTTGACAGTTTCGTGCCCGGCGTACTACGCGTCGTGGACTACAAGACCGGCAAAGTGCTCGACACCGACCTGGAAATAGATGAGAGCAATGCCGCGGCGGTGGTCGATGCTCTTTTCGGCACCGATGATGCCAAACGACCGAAGATCGCCCTGCAGCTGTATCTGTACGACTGCATTGCCGACAAGCACTTCGCCCGCGGACGGAAGCGTATCGTAAACAGCATATATCAGACGGCGCGTGTTTTCAAGGAGATACCTCCCGAGGTGGAACTCTGCGACACCTTCCGTACGCTTATGTCCTCGAGACTGCAGACCCTGCTCGAAGAGATAGCCGACCCTGGCGTTCCGTTCAGGCGGACAGAGAATGAAAAGGTCTGTCAGTGGTGTGATTTCAAAACAATCTGCGGACGATGATCAATATTCTCAGCGCGTCGGCAGGATCCGGCAAGACATACGCACTTTCGCACAAGTACCTCGAACTGCTTCTCAAAGCGGATCGTGACCACGCGTACCGCAACATCCTGGCTGTGACCTTCACCAACAAGGCCACGGGCGAGATGAAGGCTCGCATCCTCAAGGATCTTTTCGAAGAGGGCCGCACGAATCCCAAGGCCCGCAAGCTTCTTCTCGAGCTGCTGCACGACTACAGCGCGTTCAGCGTGATGACCATCGACAAGTTCTTCCAGATGGCCCTGCGCAGTTTTTCACGTGAACTTGGTTGGAGTTCGGCCTACCAGATAGAACTCGACCGCGCATCGCTCATCAAAGAGGCGATGGACCGCGTCCTCGACTCGCTTTCCCCCGAAAGCACCGAACTGCTCGACTGGCTTCGCCGCCAGATAGACGAGCAACTGAGCAAGGGTGAGAAGTTCTCCATCGACGAGCCCATCTACGCTATGGGTATGCGTCTGAAGAACGAGAAGTTCCGCATCCTCTCGGAACGCACCGGCCTGAGTGCGGAGAGCCTTTTCTCGAAGGAAAGGCTGTCTGCCGTGCGAGGGGAGTGCGATTGCATAATTGAAAAGTTCACTTCAAAGGTTGTTTCTGCCGCGGAGCAGTTGAAGCCTTGCTTGAAGAAGGTCAACTCACTCAAGCAGATAGAGCCATATATCGCCGCTACGCCTTCGGCTCAGATAGCCCCTATGAAGGCTACGCTTGCCAAAGAATCGGACGGCTCGCTCCTTTCGGACCTTCTTGCTTCAGAAGAGTTCCGCCTGTACAATACGGCGTTCATAGTACGTGACAGTCTTTTCAGCCTCGGCTTTGCATCCGAGTTCCACAGGGAGTTCGATGCCCTGCTCAAGGAAAAGAACCTGCTGTGCCTTGACGAGTCGAATACCATCCTGAGGGATATCATCGACGGTTCCGACGCTCCGTTCGTCTACGAAAAGATGGGCGTGAGGTATATGAACTTCCTGTTGGACGAGTTCCAGGACACATCCGGAATACAGTGGGAGAATTTCCTCCCTATGCTGCGCGAGTCCCAGAGCAACGGCTACGAAAGTTTCATCGTAGGCGATGTCAAGCAGAGCATTTACCGCTGGCGCGATTCCGACTGGTCCCTTATGGCAAAGCGTCTGCCTGAGCAGTTCCCCGACTCGGAACGCAAGTCGCTGAAGTACAACTGGAGAAGCTACCCCGAAATAGTCGATTTCAATAACAGGTTCTTCGAATACCTGGCTCCGATGTTCGGCCTTCAGAAGGACATCTATATTGATACAAAACAGGAAGTCGCCCGCTCGTACGACCAGCGCGGCGAGGTGAAAGTGGATTTTGTGCCGTCCGGCGAGATACCCGACCAGGTGCTCGCTTCGATATACTGCGCCCGTGAGCACAATGCCCGATGGTCCGACATAGCGGTTCTTGTCCGCGGAAACAGGCAGGGCAGGGAATTGAGCCGTTTCCTTCTTGAACAGGGCGTTCCGGTAGTGTCGGACGAGTCGCTGATGGTAGGCGAGTCCGCCCTGGTGCGCACTCTCCTGGCTTTGATGAGCGCTTCGGACAATCCTTCCGACACTGTAAGTGCGTACCTGACTGCAGAACTGAATGTGAGCGCTCCGCAGGATTATCATTCACTTGTAGATTTCTGCGAGGCTCTGCTTCGCGGCCTCAGAACTTCCGATCCGGAGCTGTTTGATGGACAGACACTTTTCATCCAGGCTTTCATGGATGATGTTCTGACCTGGTCCTCGACAAACGGCAACAATCTGCACGAGTATCTGCGCCATTGGAAAGAGACCGGTGAAAACCTTTCCATTGCCGGCCCCGCCGACCTCGATGCAGTGCGTATCATCACCGTCCATAAGAGCAAAGGGCTCGAATTCAACTATCTCATCTTCCCTTATGCCGAGAAAGTCGAACTCTGGCACGATACCGATTCGTGGTGCGAACTGTCAAGTCCGGCCATCCCGGAGGCGTTGCACGGCATCTATCCGGTGAACCTTTGCGACAAGTGTGCGGGTACCTGGTTTGCGGCCGACTACGAAGCGGAAAGCAAGCTTCAGATCGTTGACAATATCAATGTTTTCTATGTCGCTCTCACCAGGGCCAAGTGCTCGCTGCACGTCATAGCTGCCGAGCCTGCAAAAAAGTTCGTTGAGAGTCTGGACAAGGAAAAACCGGAGTGGGGGAACTTCTCTCAGTTCCTTTATGCCTGGTGCCGCACTCACGGCCATCATTTCGGCGAGGAGGTCGATTTTGCGCGCATAGAACGAAAGGCTGAGTCTTCGGATTCTCTTCCCTTCGAAGGGGAGTGGTGCTCGACCCCCATCAATCCGGACGAATCCGCTCCGAGACTTGCCTGTTCCCAGGAGGCCGCCGATTTCTTTGGCGAAGAAGGCGTCGGAAGTGCTGCATCCGCACGAATTGCCGGAATCGAGTTGCACGCACTGCTTTCTGCCGTTCACAGTGCGGATGACCTGCACGATGACGGTTCGCCTGCTGTGAGTCTGCTTCGCGAGCGTATCGCCGCGCATCCCGACTGGTTCGCTCCCGATCAGGAAGTGCACAACGAGATGGAAATCCTTGCTGCTGACGGTTCGTACAACCGGCCCGACCGTGTTGTGCGCCGCCCCGATGGGAGCATTCTTGTGATAGACTACAAATTCGGAGAGCCTCTTCCTTCGTACCGCAGGCAGGTGCGCCGCTATATGGACCTTCTTCGCGCTATGGGCGAGAAGGACGTGCGCGGCTACCTCTGGTATGTGCGCGAAGACAAGGTGGAAACTGTTGAATAATTGGGAGGCGGATATCCGCACGTCTGCTCACACTGCGGACGGCGGCGGTGACCCGGAGACGCGGTCGCAGGTTCGCTCATGCTTCGCGATGCGGGTCTCGCGTGGCCGGAAGACCTTTGCTGCGCAACTCGCACTACGTGCTCAGACATGCTCGCAATTGCGCTGCGCGCAACCGGCATTCCGTCTCACACTCGCCTTAATCCGCGGCGCTCAAAATCGCTCACCACGCAACTCGCGCTCCGGCTCCATCCCGTCACTCGCTATGCTCGTGCTACCCGTTCACATGGTCACGGGCGACCATGGGCCCCGGCATGACAACCGCTGCCTGGAACCCGGGCTGGCCGCGCTCCGGCTCCCCGCCGCCGTTTTATCACGTCCATAGACTCGCGCCCCATTGCGACTGGCGGCTATTTTGGACGTACCCTGCATTTCGGGCAACAGGGTACGTCCAACGTTAAATCAAATATCGGCAATACACATACTCTGTTGGCACAACACTGGATAATTGATGGACGTACCCTGTCAGTCAAAATACAGAGTACGTCCAATAATGTCCTCTAACTCCCGGGAAAAGATTGGAACAACGTTCCCTGTTGTTTTCAACATAGTCAGGGAGTTGTGGTTTGATGTAGAATCACTATATTTACATTACGATTTTGAAAAGGATTGAGACCATTGCAATACGCAAATGTCTTACTGATGGATGGAAAATAACGGAAGCCACCCGTAGGCATACAGATGACTTCCGAACGGATGGGGAGGAGTATATTCAATTACCGTTTCCGGTAATATGTTCTTACGTAAACTTTCCGGCCGTTAACCACTCTGAAGTGGCCTTTGACGCGGCTAAGTTTACGGGAATCTTCCTCACATACTATTGTAAGGCGCTCCCTAATGCTTTTTGAAACGATAATGATTTTCATGTTTTTAATGATTAATAGCAATTTGAGAGCATTGGGCGGCTTGCATAGAGTACACCATCCGATTTCTTTCAAAAAGACAGGGTATCCATTCCTTTCGAAAATAAATACCCTGTTGTAATAAGCATTGAGAACTTGCCTCCTCTCAATTGCTAAAATCATTATCGTTGATGCAAAGGTATGTATTATTCAGGATTCGACAAAATTTGAGAACGAAAATATCCTAATGAAACAAAGTTCTATTTATCATATATGAAAAAGTATTTTGCTGCAATGATTCTTTGTGCCGCTGCACTCAGCGCTTGTAACAATGGGACCAAGGTTCCTGCTATCGACCTTGCCAATCTTGACACATCGGTTGCTCCCGGTGAGGATTTCTATGCTTACGCCACAGGTGGATGGCAGAAGAACAATCCCCTCAAACCCGAATATTCCCGCTACGGCGCTTTCGATGTGCTCGCCGAGAATAACGAAATAAGGCTCAATGAACTTTTCAGCAGCCTTTCCGAGCTCAAGACCAAGCCCGGCAGCGTCGAGCAGAAGATTGCCGACCTGTATCTGATGGGACTCGATTCCACGAGGCTCAATCGCGAGGGTGCTGCGCCGATCATTCCCTATCTTATGAAACTCGAGGATATCAATGCTTCCGAGCATTTTGCCTATGCCAGTGCCAAGTGCGAGGAGTTTGGCGTGAGCAGCCTGTACGGCGCTTATGTCACGGCAGATATGCTTGACAGCGATGTGAATGTACTCTATATTGGCGAGAGCGGTCTTGCTATGCATAACAGCGACTATTACCTCCTGCCCGAGCACGAGGCTCTGCGCAAAGGCTATCTCGAATTCCTTCAGAAGGTGTTCGAACTTGCTGGCTTCGACGATGCCGCTCTTCGCGCCGCAGATGCCTTCGAAGTGGAGATGGCGGCCGCCGTGCCTTTCTGGTCGATGGTCCAGCAGAGGGACATCGAGGCACAGTACAACCCTATGAGCACGGCCGATCTGGTTGCCGCATATCCTAACCTGCATCTTGATGTGTTCTTCGGCGCTCTCGGCATCGCTCCTCAGGAAAAGGTGATTGTGGAGCAGCCTTCGTATTTCAAGGCTCTCGATGCCATAGTGGCGAAGACCGATCCTGCCAAACTGCGCCATTACCTCCAGGCAGCCTCGCTGCGTGAGGCCTGCGGAAGTCTGGGCGATGATTTCTATGCCGCTTCGTTCGATTTCTTCTCTCGCCAGATGGCGGGCGTTCAGGAACCCAAACCCAGGTGGAAGAGGGCTATGCGCGTCCCCAATGCCATTCTTGGCGAGGCAGTAGGCAAGATGTATGTGGAAAAATACTTCCCCGAGGCCGACAAGGAGAGGATGCTGGGCATCGTACGAAATATCCAGAAGGCTCTTGGCGAGCATATCGAGGCTCTCGACTGGATGAGCGCTGAAACGAAGCAGAAAGCCATAGAGAAACTTTCAGCCTTCACCATCAAGATAGGCTATCCCGACAAATGGAAGGACTATTCAACACTTGTAATAAACAGCTCGAAGAGTTATTTCGAGAATATCGTTGGCGCTTCCGCCTGGGACCTGCGCGACAATCTTTCGCGTCTTGGCCAGCCTGTCGACAGGGATGAGTGGCAGATGACTCCGCAGACCGTCAATGCCTACTACAATCCCACTACCAATGAGATCTGTTTCCCTGCCGGAATCCTCCAGCCTCCTTTCTACAACACCAATGCAGACGATGCCGTCAACTACGGTGCGATAGGCGTTGTGATAAGCCACGAGATGACTCACGGCTTCGACGATCAGGGTCGTCTTTTCGACAAGGACGGCAACCTGAACAACTGGTGGACAGAGGCTGATGCGGCCGCGTTCAAGGCAAAGACCGACGTGCTCGTTTCGCAGTTCGACAAGGTCGAAGTTCTGCCCGGCGTGTTTGCAAATGGTGCGGCGACGCTCGGCGAGAACATCGCCGACCAGGGCGGTCTTCGTATCGCCTATACCGCGATGCAAAATTC
>JAGHTP010000096.1 GCA_018065265.1 Candidatus Cryptobacteroides aphodequi
GTTTGAGGGTGCTTTGACTATCCATTTGCATTCCTTGGCCATATCCTACAAATTTACGCAATTTGTTGCAAAAGCGCAAAGGCCATATCCGCCACTTCCGCGGGTTCGCTGTCATCTGTGATGACATGCAGATGGGCTTTTGCGTAAACGGGTTCTCTTTGAGCAAGAAGGGCTCGCCAGTCTCCGTTTTCGAAGAGGGGACGCTGTCCGCTTCCGCCCTGCAGGCGTCGCTCTATGGTGTCGGGATGTGCCTTGAGCCAGATGCAGATGCTCCTCTCGAAGATGAGAGGGCGAAGGGCGCCTGTCATAGGAGTGCCGCCGCCGAGCGCGAGGACAACGCTTTGCCCGTTGATCTCGTGCAGAGTGATGATATCCTTCACGGCCTCGGCCTCCACGCTGCGGAAGATTGTCTCCCCGCTGCGGGTGAGGATTTCGGCCGGACTGGAGCCGGTCTTGTGTGTGATGTATGCGTCCAGGTCGATGAATTCACAGCCCAGCCTTTCGGCAAGCAGTGCGCCCGCCGTGCTCTTTCCGCAACCCATGAAACCTGTCAGAGTAACTATCATCAGAAGAGAGTGGGTTCGTCTATCACGCCTTCGGGAATGTCCACGAGGTCCATAGCCGTCTGGTCTATTTCAAGGTTGATGATTTCGAGCGGAGCTTCGGTGTTCAGCTCGGCAATCTGTTCGATGGTCTTCTCCTCATCGGGGTCTTCCACCACGGGCTCCTCCTTGATAAGGGGCTCGATGAACTTGACGCCCTTGACTTCGGGGTTGGCGTGGCATTTCTTGCCCTTCGCGCCAATGCCCTTGCGTGCAATCCACTCCTCGGCGTCAACTGCCTCGGGTTCGCGATGCGCGCTCTTGCCTCCGAAGGTTACCAGATATTGCGGGTGCGCCTCGTCGGTGAGCTCCACGAGCCTGCTCTTGGGACTGTCCGCAATGAAACTTGTGGGAGTGTTGTCGCAGGTGCAGAACGCAAAGCGCTTTACATAGTACGATTTGGCCGCTCCGTCGTAATAGAGGGCGGTGTAAACCTTTTCGGTATCGAGTTTCTCGATTTTCAGGAGATCTCCCTGGTAGCGGTTCGATACGTCGAACGAAGTGGTGTAGAACGTACCGTTGCGGAAAACGGCCAGAACCTTGTCTTCGGTGCCGAATGAGCCAAGATACAGACCGCGGCTCTCGTCGTTGAGCTTCTGGATATCGGTGTCGTACCAGATGTCCTTGCCCGAGATTGTGGAAACTCCGGCACTGCGGAGGCTTATCTTCTGGATGGGGTTCTTGCTCACGAGATTACCCCTCGAGGTCTTTCCCTTGATGGCAAGGGTGGAGAAGTCGTACTCCATCGAACTCTTCTTGAGTTTGGCGCGGGGTCTGAGCTGTATGCGTACCGATTCGGCCTCGCCGTTGTGGTTGGCCGTGAACCATACAATCGTGGACCCTTCCGCTCCGGTGGTTATGTCGTACTCCTTGTCCCTTGTGATGGATGTGATGGCGAAACGCTTGGCGTAATAGACCGAACTGCGGCCGTCACGGTAGATGACGTTGTAGATGGTGCGCTCGTCGTTGCGGTTGAAGATGCCCACGTACAGGAGGTCCTTCCCGAAGAAGGCCTTCTCTTCGACCTTGGTGATGCGGTATTTGCCGTCCTTGCGGATGACCACCACTTCGGAAAGGTCGGAGCAGTCGCATACGAACTGAACACCGTCCTCGCGCTTGAGGCCGATTCCCACGAAGCCCTCGGCCATATTGGCGTAAAGCTTGGCGTTGTTGGAGATGACCTTGGTGGCCGCGATGGTCTCGAATCCCGTGAGTTCGGTGAGACGGGGGAAGTCCTTGCCGTATTTTTTCTTGAGAGACTTGAACCAGTCGATGGTGTAGCGTACGATATGGTCGATGTTGTCCTGTACCTTGCTGATCTCGGCTTCGAGTTCGGCTATCTTTTCGTCCATAGCCTTGGTGTCGAAGTGTGAGATCTTGCGGACAGGCTTCTCGACCAGACGGTCGATGTCCTCCATCGTTATGGGACTGTGAAGAAGCTGCTCATAGGCTTTCATCGCCTTGAGGATGTCGTTCTTCTGCTCCTCCCAGCTGCTCTGGTTGCCCTCGAGAAGCTTGTATATGCCGTTTTCGAAGAAAATCTTTTCGAGCGAGGTGTAATGCCAGTCGCGCTCGAGTTCGCTCATACGTACGTTGAGCTGTGCGAGCAGAAGTTCCTTCGTGTGATTGGTGCTGTATTCCAGTATTTCGTTGACCGAGAGGAACTGCGGCTTGTTGTCCACGATTACGCAGGCGTTGGGTGCGATAGTGGTTTCGCAGTCGGTGAAGGCATAGAGTGCGTCTATGGTCTTGTCGGGCGAAACGTCCGCGGGAAGGTGGATAAGAATCTCAACCTTGTCCGTGGTCATGTCCTCGATCTTCTTGATCTTGATCTTGCCTTTGTCCTTGGCCTTGAGGATGGAGTCGATGAGGATATGGGTGGTCTTGCTGTAAGGTATCTCGGTTATGGAGATGGTGCTCTTGTCAATCTTCTCGATACGTGCCCTGACCTTCACGCTGCCGCCGCGGCGGCCGTTCTGGTATTTCGAGCAGTCCACGAAGCCTCCGGTGGGGAAGTCGGGGTAGATCTCGTAAGGCTTGCCTTCGAGTATGGCGACCGAAGCGTCCAGCAACTCGTTGAAGTTGTGCGGAAGAATCTTTGAGGACATTCCCACGCCGATACCCTCGGTGCCCTGTGCGAGAAGCAGAGGGAAACGTACCGGCAGTTCGGTCGGCTCGTCGTTGCGTCCGTCATAGGAGCGCATGAAGTGGGTTATCTTCTTGTCAAAGAGCACCTCCTTCGCGAACTTGCTCAGACGTGCTTCGATGTATCGGGGTGCGGCGTTGGAATCGCCGGTAAGGATGTTTCCCCAGTTACCCTGGCAGTCGATGGTATAGCCCTTCTGGCCTAGGGTGACCATTGCTCCGAGGATGGATGCGTCGCCGTGCGGATGGTATTGCATTGCGCGGCCCACGAGGGTTGCCACCTTCGTGTAAGAGCCGTCGTCGGCTTCGGACATCGCGTGCAGAACACGCCTCTGCACGGGCTTGAGACCGTCCACGATATGCGGAACGGCACGGTGGAGAATGACGTAGGAGGCATAGTCGAGATACCAGTCCTTGAACATCCCTGACAGCTTGTATTTACGGCTGTCTCCGTCGAGGAGGCGGTCGTACTTGCCGGAGTCGGCGTTCTCGTCGCTTACTTCGAGCTCAACGTCGGTGTCGAGCTCCTCGTCCATCTGTATGTCTTCGTATTCTTCGCTCATAAAATCTCTTCTTCTATTCTTCGTATCCGAATTTACGGAGTTCCTTCTTGCTTTCGCGCCAGTCGGGATCGACCTTGACGTAAAGCGACAGGAAGACCTTCTTCTGGAAGAAGTCTTCCATTTCGATGCGGGCCTGGGTGCCCGTCTTCTTGAGTGCGGAGCCGCCCTTGCCTATGATGATGCCTTTCTGGCTCTCGCGCATCACGTATATTACAGCGCTTATGTCGTAGCGCTCGGCCCCTTCCTTGAAGGTCTCCACGACCACCTGGCAGCAGTAGGGAATCTCCTCGCCGTAGTTGAGGAAGATCTTCTCGCGAACAATCTCGGCTGCGAAGAAACGCAGGTTCCTGTCGGTGAAGGTGTCGCGGTCGTACCAGGGCGGGCAAACCGGGAGTTTCGAGATGATCTCGTCCATTATGGATTCGAGCCCGAAACGCTCCTGGGCCGAGATGGGGATGACTCTCGCGGCGGGCAGGGTCTTCTGCCAGAATGCCATAAGCTCCATAACTTTGTTCTGGTCGCTGATGTCGATCTTGTTCACCGCTACGATGACCGGACAGGTCACGCGCGAGAGTTTTTCGATGTATTCGGCATTCTTGTCGGGCGTCTCCACGGTGTCGGTGACGTAAAGTATGATGTCGGCATCGCCTATGGCTCCGTCAACGCAGTCAAGCATATCCTGCTGCAGGCGGTACACCGGCTTGAGGATTCCGGGAGTGTCGGAGAAGACTATCTGGTAGTCCTCCCCGTTCACTATTCCCATAATCCTGTGTCTGGTGGTCTGCGCCTTGGCTGTGACTATGCTGAGCTTTTCGCCGAGGATGGCGTTGCTCAGAGTCGATTTGCCCACGTTGGGGTTGCCGATTATACTTACGAACCCGGACCTAAACATAAGCACCCATCTTGAGTATGTTGACTTCGCCTTCGGTAAGCTGGCGCCACTCGCCCTTCTTGAGGCCCTTCTTTGTGAGGCCTGCGAAATATACGCGGTCGAGTGCCTTCACTTCGTAGCCGAGGCTCTCGAAGATACGGCGAACGATGCGGTTCTTGCCGCTGTGGATCTCGATGCCCAGCTTGCGGTGGTCTTCGGCTTCGATGAACTCGAGTTCGTCGGCATTTACGGGACCGTCGTTGAGGGTGATGCCTGTAAGTATCTTGATGTGGTCCTCGTCGCTGAGGGGCTTGTCAAGCAGAACCTGATAGATTTTCTTCTGGTCGTATGAAGGGGGGGGGAGACGTGCGGCGATTTCGCCGTCATTAGTGAACATCAGCACGCCGGTAGTGTTCTTGTCGAGCCTTCCGACAGGGAATACGCGGTACTGGCATCCCTTGAGAAGTTCCATCACGGTCTTGTCGGCGTGAGGGTCGGAAGCGGTTGTGACATAGCCCTTGGGCTTGTTCATTATGATGTAGACTTTCTCTTCGCCCTTGAGCTTTTCACCGTTGAAGCGGATATCGTCCTTGTAGATGTTGACCTTGGTTCCGAGTTCGGTGACAACCTCGCCGTTGACGGTAACTACGCCTGCCTCGATGAGGGTGTCGGCTTCGCGGCGGGAGCATACGCCGGAGTTCGCGATGAACTTATTGAGGCGTACTTCCTCGCGGATGGGGGTCTTTACGGTATCGGCGTCGGAGTATTCGGCTCCGTTCACCTGGGGCTTGCGGCTGAGCATACGGTCCATTCCTTCATCGGAGGCCTTGCTCCAGGTCTGGTTCTTGGCAGCCGGACCACGGCGCTGGCCGTAAGGCTTGTTGCCGCCGAATGACCTGCGCTCGCCGTAGGGCTTGTTCTCGCCGTAGGACTTGCGCTCGCCATAGGGTTTGCCTTCGCCGTACTGCTTCCGCTCGCCGTAAGGCTTGGAAGCGCCATAGCTCCTGCGTTCGCCATAGGGCTTGTTCTCACCGTTGGACTTGCGCTCGCCATAGGGTTTGCCTTCGCCGTACTGCTTCCTTTCGCCGTAAGGCTTGGAAGCGCCATAGCTCCTGCGTTCGCCGTAGGGCTTGTTCTCACCATAGCTCTTGCGCTCGCCATAAGGCCTGCCTTCGCTGTGGCTGCTGTGCTCTCCGTAGGGTTTGTGTTCTGA
>JAGHTP010000007.1 GCA_018065265.1 Candidatus Cryptobacteroides aphodequi
GTAGCAGAGCTCGCGCTCGCGGCTTTCGAGCAGTTCGTCCACGAAGTCGTCCTTGCGGTATGCGTTGAAAAGTTCTTCGGCACGTGCCTCGTCGCCGCGGCGGGAAGCGCAGGGAAGGGGCTTCCGCAACGGCGCTTCATTGCCGGGGGGCTCCTAGGCGCGATGCTCTTCAGAGCGTCAGCATACTTGTTGCCGAACATCGAGATGTTGTTGGAGCAATTGGCTGGCCCGCGCTATTTGCTTATAGCAACTTCAAGCAAGGGGTCACTTGCCGATGCAGAATTTCGCGAAGATCTCTCCGAGCACCTCGTCGCTTGAGATTTCACCGGTGATGGTGCCGAGGATGGCGATGACTTCGCGTACGTGCTCGGCAAGAAGGTCGGCGCTGAGGCCGGCGCCAAGGCCTGCAGTGGCGGTGTCGAGGGCGCTGAGTGCGCGGCGCAGGGCCTCGTAGTGGCGCTGGTTTGTGACGAGGGTGGCGTCAGCCGCCCCGGCGAGTGTGAGCCCTGCTTGAGCCGCCCCGGCGAGTGTGAGCCCTGCTTGAGCAGCCCCGGCGTGTGTGAGCCCTGCTTGAGCAGCCCCGGCGTGTGTGTAGCCTGCCTGGCCGGCAATGCCGGTGCCGATGTGAGCCACGCTGATGGCCTCGCGCAGAATGTCAAGCCCCTCTCCGTTCTTTGCCGAAATGCGCAGCACCGCAGCCGTATTGCAGACGGCGGTAGCCAAAGCCGCAGCCGACGTGCAGGACCTGTCCGCTGAATCCCGCCTGCCTTCAACCTCATCGCACTTGTTCATCACCACGATAAGGCTCTGGTCCTCGCGGATGCGGGCGCTGAGCTCGGCGCGTTGAGCTTCGATCTCGGCCGCGGGCAGGGTGGCGTCGATGACTCCCAGCACTATGTCGGCCTTGTCAATGGCGGCCAGCGAGCGTTCTACGCCCAGCGCTTCGATGCTGTCGTCGGTCTTGCGTATGCCGGCGGTGTCGATGAAGCGATAGCGCACTCCCTGCAGCACCAGGCATTCCTCCACCGTGTCGCGGGTGGTGCCGGCGATGGGGGAGACTATGGCGCGGTCGTCACCCAGCAGGGCGTTGAGCAGAGTACTCTTGCCGCTGTTCGGGGCGCCGGCTATGGCCACGGGCACGCCGTTCTTGATCGCGTTGCCAAGGCGGAAACTCTCGCACAGCGAAGCGACCTTCGCCCGCGTGCCGTCAAGCAGAGCGAGCAGTTTGCCGCGGTCGGCGAATTCCACATCCTCCTCGCTGAAGTCGAGCTCCAGTTCAAGCAGGGCGCAGATCTCCAGAAGCGAGGCGCGAAGCCCTCTGAGAGCTGCCGAATACCCGCCCTTGAGCTGGCCGAGTGCCACTTTGTGGGCGGCGGCGCTATCAGCGGCGATGATGTCGGCAACGGCTTCGGCCTGTGCCAGGTCCATCTTGCCGTTCAGGAAGGCGCGGCGTGTGAACTCACCGGCTTCGGCAGGGCGCGCACCTTGTTCGCAGAGCCTCTGCATCAGGCCGGAAACGATGTACGAAGATGAGTGGCAGCTGATTTCGGCGCTGTCCTCGCCCGTGTATGAGTGCGGGGCGCGGAAGATGCTTACCAGCACGTCGTCGAGTCCTTCGATGGTGCCGAACTTGATGCTGTAGCCCTTCGCCGCAGCGGCCGTGCCTTTGCGGAAGGCAATGACGCGGTCGATGATTGCGAAGCACTGCGGGCCACTAACGCGCACAACGCAGATGGCGCCCGCGCCCGAAGGCGTGGCAGGTGCGCAGATGGTGTCCGTGAATAATATGTCGGGGCTTAACATAGGCGCAAATTTAGATAAAAACTGACGAATTTGTGCCCCTCGGCCGTGAGCCACCTTCGAAAATGCAAAAGGCGTAATTTGGATGCTTGGAAAATCAGCCTTGCCGGGAATGGAAAATTGCGTGGAAAATGTTAAATTTGCGCGATATGGAATTTGTGAAAACTGATATCGCCGGGGTGTTCATCGTAAAGCCCCGCGTGTTCGAAGACAGTCGCGGATATTTTTTCGAATCGTTCAGTGAACGCGATTTCGCCGCTGCCGGAATAGATATTCATTTTGTTCAGGAGAACGAGAGCAAGAGCCGCAGGGGAGTTGTCCGCGGCCTGCATTTCCAGAAGGCGCCCTTCGCACAGGCGAAGCTCGTAAGCTGCGCCAAAGGCAAGGTGGTCGATGTCTGCGTCGACATCCGCCCCGATTCTCCAAGCTTCGGCAAGCACATCTGCGTTGAACTTACGCCCGAGAACCATCTGAGCCTCTTCATTCCCAAAGGTTGCGCCCACGGGTTTGCGGTACTCAGCGACGAGGCCGTGTTCCGCTACAAGTGCGACGAATTCTACCATCCCGAGTCGGAAGGCTCGATTGCCTGGAACGATCCCGACCTGGCTGTCACCTGGCCTGTGGCTGCTTCCGAAGCCATAATCAGCGAAAAAGATGCGCGCGCCGCATCGTTCAAGGAATATCTCAAAACCATAGGCCGATGAAAGTTCTTCTTACCGGAGCTGCCGGTTTCATAGGCAGTAATCTGGCTCTGAGGCTTCTTGCAACTGAACCCGAAGACCTGCAGATAGTGGGTCTGGACAATTTGAACGACTACTACGACCCGGCCCTGAAATACTGGCGCCTCGAGCGCATAGCCGCTGCCGATGCCGGTGCGAAGCGCTGGAAGTTCGTCAAGGGCGACATAGCCGACCGCGAACTTGTGGACAGGCTTTTCTTCGAGGAACATTTCGATGTCGTAGTCAATCTGGCCGCCCAGGCCGGCGTGCGCTACAGCATCACCAATCCCGATGCCTATATTCAGAGCAACCTGATAGGCTTCTACAACATACTCGAGGCCTGCCGCCATTATCCCGTGCAGCACCTCGTTTATGCAAGTTCGAGCAGCGTTTACGGCTCGAACAAGAAGGTGCCTTACAGCACCGACGACAAGGTCGACAATCCCGTGAGCCTGTATGCGGCCACCAAGAAGAGCAACGAGCTTCTTGCCCACGCCTACAGCAAGCTTTACGACATTCCTTCGACCGGACTCCGTTTCTTTACGGTATATGGCCCGGCAGGACGCCCCGACATGGCATATTTCGGCTTTACCAACAAGCTTATCAGGGGTGAGACCATACAGATATTCAACTACGGCAACTGCAAGCGCGATTTCACCTTCGTTGACGACATCGTGGAGGGAGTAGTGCGCGTCATGCAGCATGCCCCAGAGAAACAGGTAGGGGAGGACGGACTTCCAGTGCTACCTTATAAAGTGTATAACATCGGCAA
>JAGHTP010000061.1 GCA_018065265.1 Candidatus Cryptobacteroides aphodequi
CACGCTCGTCTTTAGTCGCGTCGCTCAAAATCGCTACCCGCGCTCCGGCATCCCGCCACCTCTCGAAAAGCATCGTATTGCAAAACATATTTTTGCTGGTGATCCAAAATAGGCCCCATTAACAAAGCAATCTTTAAGGTCAAGGCCTAAAGCAGTTCCTGTTTCAGGCTCTCGATATAGTTATCAATCCTTTTGAGTTCGGCGGGAATGCGTATCCTCTGAGGACAGGCGGAAAGGCATTTGCCGCAGGCAATGCAGTGGTCGGCCTGACTGAGCGTGGGCACGGCTTTGCCGTAGCTCAGAAGGTAGCGCCTACGCTCGCGCTCATATCCCTTCTGCTCGGATGACGAGACGTAGGTTCCGTCATTTACGCTCTTGTTGTAGAAACTGAATATGCCGGGAATGTCTATTCCGTATTTGCAGGGCATACAGTAGCGGCATCCGGTGCACTTTATGAGAGGGAAGTTGTGGAAGTCGTCGGCTGTTCGCGCGAGAAGCAGCCGTTCCTCGTCTGTCAGATGCTCGAAGTGGCAGAAGGTGTTCAGATTGTCCTCGAGATGCTCCATACAGGTCATTCCGCTGAGTACGGTGAGAACACCTTTGTGGTCAGCAGCGAAGCGCAGAGCCCAGGACGCATCGGAAGACTCCGGCCTGTGCTCCTTGAGAGCGAAGGAAAGTGCTGCGGGCAGTTTGGCCAGCGCGCCGCCGAGGAGAGGCTCCATAATGACAACGGGGATGCCTCGCTTTTCGAGTTCGTTGTACATATATTCGGCATCGCTGTACTTCCAGTCAACGTAATTCATCTGTATCTGGACGAAGTCCCAGTGGTAACGCTCGTGCAGGCTGAGCAGTTCGTCAAAACCCTCCCGCTCGCCGTGGAATGAGTAACCCAGCTTGCGTATGTGCCCGTCGACCCTTTCTTTCAGCAGAAAGTCGATCAGACCGCAGTCTGCGAAGCGTTTGTTGAACTCCTCGAGCGAACCGAGTGAGTGGAGAAGATAAAAGTCGATGTGGTCGGTGCCGTAAATCTCGAGCGAGCGCCTGTACATCGCCTTTCCGTCTTCGAGAATGTTGCCTTCAGCCCTGAAATTCGACAGTTTCGTGGCTATGTAATAACTGTCACGGGGGTATCGTGAGAGTGCGGCCGCCGTGGCCGCTTCGCTCTTGCCTTGAAGATATACGGGCGCTGAATCGAAATAGTTCACGCCGGCGGCCATCGCCCTGTCGACCATCTCGTCAACCTTGGCCTGATCTACATAGCGGGCGTAGTCGCTGCCGGTGTACATCGGAAAACGCATACACCCGAAGCCGAGTGCTCCGAAGCCCGGGAAATTCTCGAACATCTTGCCAGGCCCGGATTCGGAAACCTGAGCCACCGTCTTTCCGTTATTGCAGGATGCGATCGCCAGGCCGGCTGCTCCGGCCGCTGTGGCCTTTAGAAATTCTCGTCTGTCCATATTATTGCTCCTCCTGGTGTTTTTCAAGACCGTTGACTATTATCGCGCTGACGGGACGCACGGGGCAGAGATATTCGCATTTGCCGCATCCGATGCATTGCTCCCTGGCAACGGCGGGAAGGCTCTTTCCATCGGCCTTGTACATCTTTATCGCACCCATAGGGCAGGTGTCGGCGCACTTGCCGCACCCTATGCAGTCTTCTTTCCGCACTGATGCATACCCTATATGTATGAGGGTCTTCCGGCCTCGCTCAACGGGGAGGATGGCGCCGGTCGGGCAGATTTCCGAACACCTGGTGCATTCGGGCCGGCAGAAGCCGTTTTCGTAGCTCATATGCGGCTGAAGGAAGTGTGTCAGGTCGTCCGTGGGGCGGAGAACCCCGTTGGGGCAGTTGCTTACGCACAACTGGCAGGCGGTGCAGCGGTTGTAGAAGTGCTCCGCGCTCACAGCTCCGGGCGGAACGATGGGAGTGGTGCGCTCGGGCTCGCTTTTCGGGCCGGAAGTGTTTCCGGCGGCAGACATTGCCTTGGCGGCCGCGTTCTGCGCTTTCGCTCCGAGAACCGTTCCCGCGATGATGCCTGTGGCGGCAAGGAATCCTCGCCTGGAACTGTCCGGGGCCGCGGGTTTGTGCTCTGTTGTGCCGTGACCATATGCCTGTGCGGGTTTGCGCTTGGTGGCGTTGCCGGCCATCGCCTGTGCGGGTTTGCGCTTCGGTGCGGAGAAACTGATGGCCCCGCTCTTGCACGCGTCAAAGCAGTCGAAGCAGTCAACGCAGCGCGACGAATCGATGGCGACGCGCTCCGAATCTATGCAGGCCGCTCGGCACTTCTTTTCGCAGGCGTGGCAGTGCGTGCACTTGTTCTCATCTATCCTCGGGCGGAAAAGGCTGAAACGGCTTACGCTTCCGAGCACCGTGCCGACCGGGCAGATGTTCGAGCACCAGGCACGGCCGAACATAACGGCAAGGAAGATGATGAGCACGAAGCTCGCCAGCCCTATCCATAACAGGGCCGTGTCAGTCCGCGGGCTGCCTATGCCGGTGATGGCGCGGACCATCCTGCCGTATGAGCTGTAAGGTGCGATCAATGCTACGAAGCACTGAATGTCAGCGACAAGCGCTATGATTGTGAGGGCCAGGACTCCGTAACGGAGCCATTTGCGTTCGCGGCTGAAGCTGAAACGTTTGCTGTGCCAGGGCGAGAGGTGCTTTCTGGCTCTGCTCTTCGAGATGGACTTGTCCGCCGCGCGACGGAAGGCTATCGCTGTGTCCTGCAGCACTCCGAGCGGGCAAATCGTCGAACAGTAGATGCGCCCGAAAAGGGCGGTGATGACAAGCACCCCTGCGATCACGGCCGCGTTGAGTGCGAGGCAGGCGGGAAGGAACTGGATTTTTGCCATCCAGCCCCACCATTGCTGCCCGATACCCATAAACAGCAGAGTGATGCCGGCAAGGAAGATTCCTGCAGTAATAATGCGTAAGCGTTTCATATATAAATGCGCGAGATGTTAAGGACGCACACAAATATAAACATTATTCGTCTCAAGGGTTGAAGATCATTTTACTATTTATACAAGTGACTCCACATTATGGTTGGCAACAGGCGCAGCAAGGAGGGAAGTGGAAAACTAAATGCAAATGTGGTCAATCAGATAAAAAAACCGGCTTCAACGAAGTCGGTCTTTTTTGTTCGTACTGGGTACGGGAATCGAACCCATATTGCAAGATTGAGAATCTTGAGTACTAACCGTTATACGAACCCAGCGTTTCCCAAAGGGATTGCAAAGATAAATAAAATTCTTTAATCTCCAAACAATTCTTGCAAAACGCCGAATTATTTTATGCGCACGGGCACGTCGTCGTACAGGACGTAGCGTTTGGCCTTGCGTATCCACTTCTGTTCCTCGGCTTTGACGTGCTCCTGAACGATGTCGAAGGTTATTCCGCCCTTGAGATATTCCTCAATCACGGGGTCAGCCACCTTTGACAGCAGCTGCGGAGTGATCTCGAACTGCGAATAGTGTTCGGCGAAATAGCGCATCAGGCGCAGGGTGTGCAGCAGCGAATGGTACTGCTCCCCTTCTGAGAGGATTATCTGGTAGCCGAAGCACTTCTGCCCGGCATAGATTCCTTCGGACGGCACGAACGAGCAGGGGCGTAGCACAACACCCTCGGGTGCAGGAGGCAGCGCGGCAGTGTCGTTGTGCAGATACGGAGCTCCGAAAACCTCATATGGACGCGTGGTGCCTATTCCCGGGCAGATGCTGGTCTTGTTCCAGAGCGAACCGCCGCTGTACATAAGGCAGGTGAACATTCCGGGAATGTCGGCCGCAGGAGCAATCATCCAGGGCAGAAGCACCCTGTTCGAAGGCGAAGCAAAAGCCGATATGACATGCAGAGGATACTTGGCGTCGATTTCGCCCACATACAGGTTGGCCAATTCACCGAGCGTCAAGCCGTGTCGATGCGCCACCTTCGGAGTCCAGATATCCGACTCCACGGCAGGCATAGAGCCTTCCACAATCCTTCCGGCGGGGTTGAAATGGTCAACAATGTAGATCGAGGGCCCTTCGACCATCCTGGCACGCACGCTCAGCAGGCGCATCACGTCGCGCGTGAAGCCGAAATAACGCGAACCCACGTCCTGAATCTCCACCACAACGGCATCGAGCTCCTCGAGTTCCTCCTGGCTGAAAGTTATGTGGCAGCCCATCTTCGAGAGTTCGCTCTGCGAGGGAGCGAACACACGCGCGAGGTTGCCTCTTTCGGCAAAGATGTCGAACAGGTACTTCCCTGTCGTAACGTCGAAGCAGTTCGGTGTGCAGAAACAGCCCACGCGGCCTTGGATAAGGCAGCGGTCGGGCTGGTCTGCAATAGGAGTGGTACGGAAACTGAACATCGGCTATGCGGCGATTTTGCCGGCCAGAGCCATCACCTCGTCGGCAAGGGCCTGGGCCTCGGCCTCAGTAGCGGCCTCACTGTATATACGTATGATGGGTTCAGTGTTCGACTTGCGCAGATGAACCCACTGCTTGCGTGCTTCGAAATCGATCTTCACACCATCAATCGTTGTGATCTTCTCGCCGCAATAATGTGCCTTGAGCGATTCGAGTATGCGGTCGACGAGGGCGGGATCGGAGATTTCCATCCTGTTCTTCGCGATGAAGTACTGGGGAAGGGTCTTCTTGTACTCGCTGACAGACATACCCTTATGTGCGAGATTGCTAAGGAACAGGGCCACGCCCACCATAGCGTCACGGCCACAGTGTGAAGCAGGATAGATAACGCCTCCGTTGCCTTCGCCTCCGATGAGCGCACCTACTTCGTGCATCTTGGTGGTAACGTTCACCTCACCCACGGCAGCAGCATTGTAATGGCCACCGTGCGCCTCGGTAACGTCACGCAGCGCACGCGAACTTGAAAGGTTGCTCACGGTCTCACCTGCGCCATAGCGTCCGAGCAGATAGTCGGCCACCGCCACGAGGGTATATTCCTCCACGAAAGGCTCGCCATTCTCGCAGATGAAGGCAAGACGGTCTACGTCCGGGTCGACACTGATTCCCAGGTTGGCACCTTCCTTCACGACAGTAGTGCAGAGGTCCACGAGGTTCTTCGGCAGAGGTTCGGGGTTGTGTGCAAAATCGCCGGTAGGCTCGCCATTGAGCGTAATGCATTCAACACCAAGCCTTTCGAGCAGGCGAGGCATAATAATGCCACCAACTGAATTGATACTGTCCAGAACGACCTTGAAATGCGCGTCGGCTATCGCCTTGGCATCGACAGCGTCGAGAGCGAGGACAGAATCGATATGCTCGTCTGTGTAATCGTGCTCACTGATCTTGCCGAGTTCATCGACCTCGGCGAAGTCGAAGCCTTCGGCCTCGGCAACTTCGAGTATGCGTCCGCCTTCGGCAGCGGTAAGGAATTCTCCCTGAGCATTGAGCAGCTTGAGGGCGTTCCACTGGCGCGGGTTATGGCTTGCAGTTATGATGATTCCGCCATCCGCTCCGGCAAAACGTACCGCAAGCTCTGTTGTCGGGGTGCTTGCCAGACCGCATTTTACGACATCGACTCCGCAGCCTGAAAGGGTTCCGCAGACAATCTGCTCAACCATACTGCCGGAGATGCGTGCATCGCGGCCCACAACAACTTTATAATGGCTGCCGTCCGCCTTGGCCCCCACGCGTTCAGGGAGCGTTGCGCAGTACGCAGCTGTGAATTTAACTATATCTACAGGGGTAAGGCCCTCACCTACCGGGCCTCCGATTGTTCCACGGATGCCTGAAATGGATTTAATAAGACTCATTATTCTATTTGAAAGTAACTTTTCCTGATCCTAATACGCGGCTTGTGAATTCCTGGTGACGCAGACGTCCCTCCACGCTGCCGGAACCGGAGATGATGACATCCACCTTGCCTGCCTTACCGTTCATAGTCACATCGCCGCTGCCCTTGATGCTTACATAAACATCCTGGCCGTCGAAGCTCTTGACCTCGGCATCACCGCTGCCAAGCACTGCCACGTTGGTCTCACCCTTGACCAAGGCCTTCTTGCAGCTGAATTCGCCGCTGCCCGAAACCTTCACGTCGAGGCTCTGGCACTGAATGCTCTCGAGTTCGATATCGCCGCTGCCGGCTATGGTATAGACAAGGGGTGAAGGTGACATATGCAGGCCTTCCTCTTCGTAGTCGCCACTGCCGGACATACTTACCTTTATGACGTCGGGAGCATAAACGATGACCTTGGCCTTGACATTGCGCCACTTGCGCGAATCGTCCATATGCAGATAGAGAGTGCCGCCTATCGACTCAGTAACAAGACCGGGAACGCACTCCTCATTACCTTCTACGAGGACGAGATATGTTTCACTCTGGGCAAATTCTACATCGAAAGAGCCCTTTGCATCGATGGCGTCGAACGGATTGACACGACGCTCTTCAGTAAGGACGTACTCCTCTCCGGCGCAGGAGAAAACAGGCAGTATGGCTGCTGCCAATGCGCAAATCAGTGGTTTTTTCATAACTGTTTATTTTTTGCAAATATACCAAATATTGTTATCTTTGCGACCGATTTCAAACCAATACAACAATGAAAAAAGGAATCCATCCCGAAACCTACCGTCTTGTAGCTTTCAAGGATATGTCAAACGAGACAGTGTTCATCACCCGTAGCTGTGCTTCCACAAAGGACACAATCACTATCGAAGGCGTTGAATATCCTCTCGTGAAGGTCGAGATTTCCAACACTTCTCACCCCTTCTACACCGGCCAGACCAAGATTGTCGAT
>JAGHTP010000011.1 GCA_018065265.1 Candidatus Cryptobacteroides aphodequi
CTCCAAAAACAGAACTCGAACCGCGAATCTCTGGTCGATGACATCCTTTCAACAGCCTGTCACTTAGATACTTTATGGCAGCAGGGTGATTACAGAACAAAGCAGAGACTTCAGAAACTCGTATTTCCTGATGGACTGATCTACGACCGGACCACATCCGCGCCTCGAACCGTCAGCGAGCATCCGGCCTTCGCCGCATTCCGTTCAATATCAAACGAATACCGCACCGTCTGCAACGCAAAAGCGGAGAACTCCGTAGAATTCTCCGCCTTTGTAGCGGGGGCTGGACTCGAACCAACGACCTCCGGGTTATGAGCCCGACGAGCTACCAACTGCTCTACCCCGCGATATTGGACTGCAAAGATAGCGCTTATTTGTTAAAATGCAAAACTGATTGGACAAAAGCCCTTCCTCAGACAAAGAGCAATACTGCGAACAGCGCAAGAAGAACCGATTGGAAAACAAGGTGCCCGTGGCGCATTTCGCTGTCTATCAGTTCGATGGGGTCTTCATCCATCAGGGCTTCAAGACGATCTGCGGCAGGGTAGTCGCGTGCCATCCATTTGCTGACAATCTGCCCGTCGTAAAGGTATGTGGCACCGGCATTGGAGCGGTTGAGCGAGAGCAGCGAGCGGCGGTCGGCAAAGAAGAGGTAATCGTCAGGGATTCCTGGAACCGTTGAGTCTCCCGTGCAAAGAACGACCGGGGCGATGCCAAGTTGTTCGCACTGGGCAATAAGCTGCAGCGCCGAAGCGGTATTGAACCTGGCCATGTCACCAGCCACCCCGCGTGACCCGGCTCCGGCGGACCTTGAATGCTCATCTCGTGACCCGGCTCCGGCGGGAACAGTTCCGGCTTCGGCATTGCCCGTACCCTTGGGTGCCGAGCCAGACGCCCCTGCAGGGTCATAAACCGAAATCACCATTACGGGACCGTCCTGCAGAATGTCTTCGCAGTAGTTCCCGTCAAAGTCGCGTATGCTCAGCAGCGGAGCATCGTCGTCCGATGCGCTCAGTTCGACCCCGGCGACAAGATCCGTCTTATCAACTATGGGCAAGGAGCGGGAAGAGCAGATGGCGAAGCACACAATCGCGGCGGCGACCACTGAGAATGAGACATATTTGCTGGCACGCGGCTCTCCCAGAGCCCGAAGCGGAAAAGCGGCAAGTGCCCACAACAGCATCAGAACTACATTCTTGAGGAAACTCTGGAGATGCGTAAGATGAACCATCTGCCCGAAGCAGCCGCAGTCCATCTCCGGATTCACAATCAGCAGCACTGCCGTTATCACGGTGAAGAAAGCGGTCATCAGCCCGGCGAGCAGAATTGCCCACTTGCGCCAGACCCCGGCAATGAGTGCGGCGCCGGTCATCGACTCGGCGAGCGAAAGTGCAAAGCCGAAGGCACGCGAAAAACCGACGAGGAAATTCAGATGCAGGAATTTGAAATATTCGCTTACGATGAGCGCCGTGCCTGTCGGATCCAGCAGCTTGAACATGCCGGAAACAAGGAACACCACTCCTATGAGAGCGGTGGCCGGACGGCGCAGAGACTCGAGCAAGCGGTTCATTTGGAAAGTGCTGTATCGACCAGTACCCGTATCTTTTCGAAAATTTTGTCGGAGGGGAGCATACGGCCTTCAGGGTCGCTGCAGTCGACTACCGTAAGCGAGGGGTCTTCAGCGGCCTGGCGGAGGTACATGTCCCTCACGCGGCGCTGGAATGCTATGTTCGCTTCGTGTATGTCGGATGCGCCCTGCAGATAGTTGCGGTCGGCTCCGAGCCTGGCCGAATTCAGATTGTTCTCGACGAAGCCTATCGGCACGTCCAGGAATATGTTCAGGTCCGGGCGCGGCTCGCCGAAACGGCCGAATTCGGTATCGAAGATCCAATGGCGCAGAGCCTCGGCCTCATTCTCCGAAGCGAGTTTCGCGCACTGGTAAGCGATGTTGGAGTAAACATAACGGTCCAGAAGAACCGTCTCTCCGCGCTCGAGCGCCTCGCGTATTTCGGGTGCGGCCCCGTGCCTGTCTTCGGCAAAAAGCAGAGCCACTAGCTGCGGATGCACGCTTTCCAGGCTCCCGAAATCGCCCTTGAGGAAGCGCGAGATCAGGTCGCCGTAAACGGGGGCTTCGTACCTCGGGAAATGGATGTAGCGCAGATTCCCCAGCTGACGCTGGAGATAATCTTTCAGCATTCGCACCTGAGTCGATTTTCCGGCTCCGTCAAGACCTTCGAGGACTATCAGCATTCTTTCTTGCGGGCAAAATAACAGATGCAGGCGGCGAGCAGGACAGCAGCGGCAGCGAACGCAGCCCAGTACCATCCGGCAGGCATAATGTCCATCCAGCCCTCGGCGTCTTCAAAACCGGGTATGCGCGAAAGGATGAGGGAAAGCGTGTTGTTGACGCAGTGCATTATCATCGTGAGCTTGAGCGAACCGGTGCGAAGATAAACATATCCGAACAGAGCGCCGAGCAGGAAGGCGTTCAGCGCCTGCCAGATGTTCATATGAATCAGAGCGAAGAACAGGGCAGAAACAACTATCGCCACCCAGGGTTTTGCCCCGCGGGCAAGAAGTCCGCGCATCACAAGCCCCCTGCAGAGCAGTTCCTCCAGAATGGGTGCCATAACCGACACGCAGAGCAGGTTCACGATAAGATTGCCCTGCGTGATGGCCTTCATCACCTCGACGAGATTGTCGGGCATAGGCGGCAGCAGAGCCGTAAGTGCGTCGTTCATATACCCCATTGACACTGTGGCCACGGCAACGACAAGTACCGGAACTGCGGCTTTTGCAAAGCCCCCGAGCGGAGCATCAACCGGCATTACCGGATGTCCCTCGGCGAATGCCGAATAGCGTTTCGAGCGCTTGACCGCCCAGGGAATGAGCAGCGCGAACATAAAGGGGTAGCTGATCAGCTCGGCAAGTTCGAGTTCGTGCCCGGCAGGCAGAACCTTCAGAGCGGTCAGAATGCCGACGATCAAGGCGCCGATCAAGGTTCCGCCAAGGAATAGTACGAGTATCTTTGCGATGAACTCGAATGCTCCGCCAAAGCCCTTGCTCTCGGGGATGCAATAGTTCAGGTTGGAGAACATAACGCTCAGTTCTAATACAATGGTGAAGGATAAATTCCGTCAGCCACGAGTTGCGCGAATTTGGCTACAACTGCCGGACGGTCTTCCTTGAAGGTGACTCCGAACCAGTGTGAAGGAGTGGCGAGGACATCGCACGAAGCGCTGCCGTCCTTGATAAAATTGTCGACTGCGTAGGGAATGTAGAATTCCTTCTTGAGTTCGTTTATGTTCTGTTTGAGGAAGCCTTCGAACACGGCTTCTGAAGCCTTGAAATAGTCGGGTGTGAAGCACCACATATTCATTGAGCAGAGGTCCTTCGGCTGAAGCTCTACGTGCTCACCGGTGACGGAGTTGTCGCCGCGCAGCACACCGTCGGCTTCGAACATCACATTGTGGTGCTCGACCACGCCGGTAAGATGTCCGCAGGCGTCGTAATGGCAGATTCCGCGTGATACACCGCCGGACTCGCTCAGGGTGTTGTCAAGTTCGAATCCTACGATTCCGTAAACTCCCTTGCTGTTCTCGTGGGCACGGCACCAGTCTCCGGCTATGCGGAAGGAGTCGCATCCGTAGAAGTCGTCACCGTTGATTACAACGAAAGGCTCGCCAATGACATCGGCCGCCATAAGCACGGCATGAGCGGTTCCCCAGGGTTTCTGACGCTCGGGATTGAGGGTGAAGCCTGCAGGAATCTTTTCGAGTTCCTGTGTTACAAATACGAACTCGAGAGGAGCTCCGTCGCAGCACTTGACTCCGGCGTATTTCGTCTTCACGTGTTCCTCCATCTGGTCTTTGAAATATTCGCGGACTATATATATGACTTTTCCGAATCCGGCCTTGACTGCATCGTGAATGGAATAGTCAATGATGGTCTCTCCGTTGGGGCCGAGACCGTCCATCTGTTTGAGTCCGCCGTAACGGCTGCCCATGCCGGCAGCAAGTACAAGAAGTGTAGGTTTCATATCGTTATTATTCAAAACTCGGCAAATTTAACTAAATTTGCGCGAATGGCAAAGAAGCAGATATACCGCAAATTGTGGAAACGTTCCGAGGACGGGCAGTACCGCCCCGAGCGTTCGTTCGTGCGCACGGCGATAGTTGCGGGAAGTCTGTTCCTGATATTCCTGCTGTTCAAGAAGGACAACCTCATACAGTGGGCCGGAGCCGGTCTGACCATCCATCGTCAGAACATTGAACTGCGCGAAGGCGAAAAGACGCTCAAGCGTATGGACGAGCGCATCTACGATCTCACGCACAACCGCGATTCGCTCGAAAAGTATGCCCGTGAGCGATACCGTTTCACCCGTAGCGGCGATGACCTATTTCTGGTTAAATGATGAAGAAAGCAAGTTCACGATATATACTTCCTGCCATTCTGGGCGCTGCTCTGCTTATGGCAATCCTGCCCGGAAAGGCCGCTCCCGGCGCTTTGGCCCTGCCCGCGTGGCAGGCCGCTCCCGATACCGTCACCTATCCGGTCGCTGCCTACAAACTTGCGCGCAGGGGAAATCTCGAGGCCTACACCATCGCCGACAGTCTTCTGCACCAGGGCCCCGATTCGCTTGACTTCGGCAGTGACGCGGCCGACTCGCTCGACTCGCTGCCGCGCCTGACCGCCCGCGACACCATAAAGGTTCCCGATTCGCTCCGCGAGACCGATCCTTTCCTCTACAAATATTATGTGGCCACGATTGACTCGCTGACGCACCGAATCGTATGCGACAGCCTCAATCTGTCCGGCCGGACCTATATGGATTCCAGCAAGGTGCACTTCGACCAGGCTCTCACCGGGGCCGATTCGCTTGCCGCGCGCGCCGATTCGCTGATGGCCGAGAGCGAGTGGCTGGATATGCGCCGCGTCGACACGCTCTATCTGCGTGACAGCACCGCCAAGGCAAAGGCTGCCTTCCTCGCCTGGTACAATTCGCTGGACAAGGATGCCCGCAAGAAGTACGACTACGAACAGAAGGAGAAGCGGAAGATGGAGGTGCGAGACTCCCTACAGGAGATAAAGGACGACAAGAAAGCGGTACGCGACTCCATACGCGAGGCGACTCCGCGTGTGCTCGAGACCTACTGCGTGCCCGATTCGATGCAGTACAAGCGCATCTTCGCCTGGAATCCCGACCGCGATTTCCTCGACGTGGAGCCGTTCATCCCCGATTCGAGCGCCAATTATCACTTCCACGACTACGCCTTCCTGCGCAAGGACGTCAATGCCACCTGGCTTGGTGTAGCCGGCTCGCCCGTACAGTACTACAACTACTTCAACCGTACAAGCATCTCGGGTGTTGAGTTCTGGGAACCGAACGAGGCCTGGACCTGCTCGCCCTCGACGATGATGCAGTACAACACCAAGACTCCCCATACCGAACTCGCATACTGGGGAACCCTCTTTACCGGAAGCGCCAAATCTTCGGACAACATACGTATCCTCACAACCCAGAACATCACTCCGGCGATGAACTTCTCCATCCTCTACGAGCGTTGGGGAGGCAACGGAATCCTGGCCAACGAGTCGGTCAAGAACAAGACCTTCGCGGCTGGCTGGAACTATCTGGGCAAACGTTATTCGGCCGATTTCGGCTTCATACACAACAATGTGGAGCGCGGCGAGAACGGCGGTATCTGGGATGAGTCGAAGACAGACAACTACTGGATACGCGACACCACGGTCGACTCGCGCGAAGTGCCGGTGCGCTATCAGTACGCGGCTTCGCACGCCAAGAAGGCGACTGTTTATGGCGACCAGCAGCTGCGCATCCCGTTCAACTTCATCAACGACCTGCGTGCAAAGCGCGACTCCACCTTCGTGCCCGACAGCACAGCTGATGTGACCACGGCCTTCATCGGCCACTCCATCGAATACAGCCGCTATCAGCGCGAATTCCTCTTTGACGGAAAGAATCCTCAGGATTCGCTCGGCCAGACTCGCCTTGACAACAAGATTTACATAAGGCTCCAGCCCTGGGGCAGCGAAAGCATTGTCTCCAAGCTGGATGTCGGAGTCGGCGACTATCTGCAGAAATACAATTACAACTACGTAGACGGGCACAAGGATATCAAGGAGAATTCGCTCTACGCCTATGCCGGAGCACGGGGTCAGTTCCGCAACTATATGGACTGGAACGCCCGCGCACATATGGTGTTTGCAGGAGCCGATGCCGGCAATTCCGACATTTCGGGCCGCATAGCCGCGCACTTCTATCCCTTCCGAAAGGCGCGCACCTCGCCGTTGACGCTCGAAGCCAGAGCCAGCACAAGCCTTCTGAAACCTACCTTCAGCCAGCGTTATTCATATACCACCAACTATAAGTGGGACAAGGACTTCTCCATGATTTCCACTACCAAGTTGGAAGGCGTTATCGATGTTCCTTACTGGAAACTCAACGCCAGGGTGGGTTATGCGCTTCTTGACGGCAACCTCTACTACGGCACCGATGGAATCATCGCCCAGAACACCTCGGCGATGAGCGTGCTGTCGGCAAGTCTTCGCAAGGACTTCTCGATAGGCAATTTCCTCTTCCTCGAAAACCGCATTCTCGCGCAGGTGTCTTCGAACCAGGAAGTGCTTCCTCTTCCCGCGCTGGCGGCCAATCTTCGCTGGTACATCCAGTTCCCGGTCGAGCCCGGTGTGATGGATATGCAGATAGGTGCCGATATGTGGTGCAACACGGCCTGGTATTCGCCTGAATGGAACCCGGAACTCGGTGTGTTCCACAACCAGACCGAAAGCAAATACAACAACGGTCCCTACTTCGATGCGTTCATCAATATGCAGTGGAAGATGGTATGCATCTTCGTCAAGTTCCAGAACGTAGGCGAAGGATGGCCTCTCGACAGGCCTGACTACTTCTCCGCACACAGGCAGATAATCACAACCGGCCGCGTACAGAGCCTCAAACTCGGTGTCTGGTGGCCGTTCTACACTTCTCCGATACGCAACCGCAAGGTCGGTTCCGTATAGAATTCGTATGAAAGCCGACGCCTTCATAGCCCGACGCCTCCGATTCAAGGGAGCAACGGCACTTGCCGCAACGGCAGTGTCGTCGTTCGTGATGATTGTGGCCGTGGCCGTGGCGGGCGGTTTCAGGAGCGAGGTCAGCCGCTCCGTGCGTGACTTCAGTGCGGATGTCGTCCTGAGCGGACTCGATGCCGATCTGCTCGGAGGGGGACAGCCCATACCCGCGCAGCCTTCGTTCACCGAAGACATACTTGCCGTCAGCGGGGTAGAGAGCCTCACCCCGGCCGTGTGCCGAGGAGGCATCATCAAGGCAGGCAACCGAATTGAAGGCGCCCTCTTCAAGAGCTGGCCGGGAATGGGGAGCCTGCAGGTTGATGTGCCTTCAGCGCTTGCCGCGCAACTTTCGCTCGCGCCGGGCGACAAGCTTCTCTGCTACTTCGTGGACGAAAAGGTCAAGGCCCGCAAGTTCACCATCCGCGGCACCTACGACCCCGGTGTGGATGTAGAGAAGGCGCCCATCCTCCGTTGCAATATCGACGACCTCCGCAGGCTCGGAGGGCTTGCCGAGGACCAGGCCGCCCTTTTGGAAGTGAGGCTGCGTGACGCCCTTGACAAACCATCCGTTATGCGCTCGAAGGCCGATGAGATAGCCGTGATTGCGATGACTCAGGTCTCCCCGGACGAGCCGCGGCTTGTCGCTACGTCCGCGCCCGATCGCTACCGCGTGCTTTTCGACTGGCTTGATGTGATAGATGTAAACGTCGCCGTGATACTCATACTGATGAGCATTGTCGCCGGATTCAATATGATCAGCGCACTGCTGATTCTGCTTATGCGCAGTGTTCCGACCATCGGCATTCTAAAGACTATGGGAATGACCGACCGTGATGTGCGGCGGGTGTATCTGCGCATATCGGGCCGTCAGGTGGGCGTCGGTCTGCTGACAGGCAATGCGCTCGCGCTGCTGCTTTGCTTCGTGCAGAGCTGTACGCACATCCTCAAACTGAATCCGGCCAACTACTTCGTCAGCTTTGTGCCCATCAAACTGAATGTGATTGCCATCGCAGGTGCCGACATCCTGGCTTTCGCCGTTATTATGGCCCTGCTTGCCATCGGGGCGCACTACATTTCGCATATTGATCCGGCCGAGTCGGCCAAATCGGAATAGATGGCCCGATTCCACGGCGGGCAAAAAAAGCAAGAGGCCGACCGTTTCTGACAACTGGAGATGGGGTAGAGTTTCAGATCATCGTTGCCACCGATATAGATGTTGAGCTTGACGCCCTTGCAACGCTTAAGAATGCTGGAGTTGATCTTCCAGGGAGTCTGTCCCTTGGGCATAGGCACGATTGTGAAATAGCCTGAGCTCTTGCTGGTAACCTCCTGGCAAAGGCACTTTGCGTTGCCGTGAAGTTAACAATCTTTATGATTTTTTTATATATTTGCACTCGAAAACGCGAAAACAATATTATTAAACATTCAATAGTTATGAAAAAATTGTTTATCATTTTTGCGGCAGCTCTGCTCAGCATCTCTGCAAACGCACAGTTGTTCGTCGGCGGTAGAGTGAGCCTCGATGTTAACGGTAACAACCAAACCACTGCCTCCTCCACTAACAATTACTCCAGCCTCGCTTTCAATCTGGCTCCCGAAGTCGGATACTTCATCTCTGACAAGCTTGCTGTGGGTGGTTTCATCAGCATTTCTACCGGTTCCATGAGCAACTCTGTCAAGTATACTGCTATGGAAGAGCTGAACGGCGAGGATAACATCACCAATTTCGGCTGGTCACTCGCACCTTACGTAAAGTACAAATTCTGGGGCGCCGGCAAATTCGGCATCTGGGGCTTGGCAGACGTTCATATCGGTACATCCTCAACAAAAAAGAAAGGTTCCAGCGTAAAACAGGCTCCTACTGTCAATTACGGTATCGAGATCCTTCCTGTCCTGACATATTCCCTGAACGAGCACTTCGTTCTTGACGCTTATATCAATTGTGTCTCTCTCAACTACAATGGTTCATGCCAGGCCGACAAGAAAAACGATATCAATAGTTCCTCAAGCAGTTTCGACCTTGGGGCTACCACAACGGGAGCGGCTGTCAGCGTAGGTGTCCACTACTTTTTCTAGTCTGATTTCGAAAGAAACATATATGAATAAAGAGACCGGCACCGGTCTCTTTATTTTTTATGTCCGCACAATCAGCAGTCAGAAAGACCTATCATTAATTGCTTTAGTTCATCCGTATGCGCGGATGAAACGTGATTGCTTAGACAGGCGTAAAACGAATGAGTTTTGCCAATCCAACCGCTACCATATGTCAACACGCGTTACCCAAGAAGAGGCAGCGCGAGAATGCTTTTGAAATTTTCAAAAGTTTAACTTTCCTGAGCCGGGCAGGCTTGGAAAAGTTGGCATTTTACACTACCCTGTAGGAGGTACGGCAAACGGCATTCCCTTGAATATGACAAGATTACCTTCTCTGTATCCGACCATTTTGCCCGTTGTGGCAGACAACAGTAGGAGAATTCCTGTCATCGCCCGGATTCTCATTTTTTTCACAGCCTGTCAACAATACCAACGCGGCTGCCAGTCCAAAATACAATTTCTTCATTCAAAGTCCGTTTTACTCAGGTAAGCAAATCACAATAGGTTTGCCATCGTCAGAGTAGAAGTTTTCGAAAGGATAGAGGTAACCCTTCATGCTTTCAAGATCATATATTATACTGTGCGATGTTTCCCAGTAGTCATTTTCTTTCATATGAGGGTCAGGCTTATTGCCGAAGTTTTCCTCATAGTACTTCCAGTAATCTCCCATATAATAGTCCCAAAAACCTTTTTGGGCACTGAGCCAACCAT
>JAGHTP010000004.1 GCA_018065265.1 Candidatus Cryptobacteroides aphodequi
ACTGACCTCGTCGGTCATCGCGGCAATCTGTTGCGGCTGTGGATCGGGCATCTTGCCTTTCGGCCATATGAGTTCCCTTTCGTTTGCTTGGCACACGATGCTTGCCAGGGCCAGTGCTGATATCAGAATACGTTTCATAAAAAACCAATTGCGTACTTTGCTTGTCAAATATAGCAATAACTTTTCACACAAATCCCAGCTCCCTCCCTCGCCGCGGAAGCCTACCGACAGCCTTTCCTGCCTTGCCCGCTCCGTGTTTTACGAAATACAGGCCTAAACTCGTAAAACACCGCTCTGTCAGCCCCGCGTTTTACGAAAAACAGGCCTAAAGTCGTAAAACACCGCTCTGTCAGCCCCGCGTTTTACGAAAAACAGGCCCAAAGTCGTAAAACTCTATACGGCCAGGAGGTATGTGAGGAGTGATTTGTTTTTTAGAAGCAGTAGGCGAAACCGATGGTCGTGCGCCATTCGCTTTCGCGGATGCGGGCTGCGCCGGTTTTTGTCCCGTTGCTACTGCCGCTGCTTGCATCTGTTCGAGACGTGTTGCTGCCATCGTTGTAATAGAGAATGGCTGAGAAAAATCCGCGAAGATTGTCCGAAAACCAGTACATACCTCCCACCCTGGCTTCTGCGGCGAAACCACAGCAGGGCGTGATGGCGAAATGCTTGCTGCCTGTCGTTTGTCTGTTACCGGGCCCCGTAGTTTCATTGATGCTGGCGGAGTTGCCCAAGGTGTTGCCTGCGAGTGGTTTCCCTGCAGCGTGCAATGGTACCACGATACCTGCGCAGCCGGACGCGGTCAGGACTGCCCGTCCGCCATCGAATGCCCAGTTGTAGGCATATCCTCCGCAAAGGGCGAAATTCGCCACATCGAAACCTCCGGCCGGAATTATCTTGCCAGCGGCATCGCCTGATGACCCGCCGCTCTCGCCGTCTTTGCTTGTTCCGCCTGTTCCGATGCCACTGTCTGTCGTGCCGCCCGTTTCGCCGGTGTCGCTCCCGTTGCTTGGAGTCCCGCTGGCCCCATCTCCGCCGCTGACATTGTACAGATGCAGGTGATTGTACCAGAAGTTGAGCATAGGGGAGCCCGCGGAACGCTTCTGGATGTAGTTCCCGTAGAATGAGGCCGGGTAAGAGAAGTGTCTGCCGTTGAAAGCGTAGTAGCCGCTCAGGGTCATATATGCCGCCCCGATGCCATCCTGGCGCTTTTCGGAAGTGACGATGTGCGCGCCCCAGGCGTTATCGTAGAAATCGAACGAGAAATAGCGCTTCATCCCACGCTCACCGTAACTGAATGTCTGAACGTAGTCCAGACCGTGATAGCCTATGCCTATTCCGAATTCGTGAACCGGGCCGCTGGAGATGTCGACCGGTCCGGCAGGCGTGCCGTGTCCTTCTGCCGCACCGCCGTTCCCGCCTGTCGTACCATTCGCCACATTGCCACCTGTCGGGTTACTGCTCCCGTCTGCTGCACCAGTGCTTATCAGGTACGAGTTGCCATAGACGTTGTTTACGACAGGGATCTCCCAACTGACCTTCGGAAGTGCGACATAGTTGGTGTCAACACCCGACAGAAGGATGCGCCTGACGGCGTCATCGAAGCGCCGGTACCATCCGTCTGCTCCCTGGCAGATCAGGGCCGGAGCAAGAAGCATCGCAAGGGCGGTTGACAGGAGGCGTCTCGTCATATTGTTCCTGTTGTGGTGGATAGGTGTCGCGACATCCGGGTCAGTCCTTTACTGTTGTGCGGCCTGCGTTGTCTGTGGCGATGCGGTTGTCCACTTGCCCGCGGTATACGACATATCGTTGGAAGAGGAACTCAGTCACGAAGTTGAGGATCATATTGATTGCCGTTACAAGGTATTCGTTCCACCACAGCGAGTCAGCGAGCCAGCTGCCGAGCCAGGTTGATGTAGGAGTGAATACTGCATAATAAAGGAATACAAGCGTCATTGCGCGGGCAACGTTTGCGCTTGAGCGGAATGTGAATTTGCGGTTGAGGGTGAAATTCCAGAGAACCGACAGAACAAGAGCTATCAGGTAACTTGGCCAGTAGGGCCATCCCGTAAGTTCATTGAGAAGGGAGAAAGTCCCCATCTCAATAAGTCCGGCGCTTGCCGAGCACAGGCCGAACTTTACGAAACGCAGTGCTTCATTCATAGGTTTATTTTTCTACACGTCCGAAAGTGTCCTGCAAATATAATCAATAACTTCCCACGTTAGCCATCCGCCGCCTGTCGCGTGTAATCCACCCATTGTTGGCCACCCGCCACGTATAATTCTCCCACCATTGACCACCCGCGCCTGCAGCGTATTCCCCGCAAAATTGCTAACTTCGCGATGCAAAAACCAGATATGCCGGTCATTCACATCACATCACTTTCCGACCCGCGAGTGGCGATTTTCTCGAAACTCACGGAGGCGGAGCTGTGCGACAGGCGCCTGGTGGAGGAGGGTCTTTTCATCGTCGAGAGCGGGAAGGTGATAAACGTGGCGCTTGACTGCGGATATGAACCATATGCGCTGATCACGGAAGAAAGGAACCTTGACGGCATTGCGGCGCAAGTGGTGGAGCGAGTGGGGGGATATCCCCATTTATCTCGGTCCGCACGAACTTCTCAAGGACTTGACCGGGTTCCAGATGAAGCGCTGTGTCATCTGTGCGATGCGCCGGCCCGTGCTTACGTCTGTCGGAGAGGTGCTGAAGAATGCCCGCCGCGTCGTTGTGATAGACAGCGTTACGAACACGACCAATATCGGAGCCATCTTCCGCTCGGCGGTCGCGCTCGGGGTGGATGCCGTCCTTCTTACCCGCACAACTTGCAGCCCACTCAACCGTCGCGCGGTGCGCGTGTCTATGGGTACGGTGTTCCAGGCCCCGTGGACCTGGCTTGACGGCCCGGTCAGCTCGCTTCACGATTATGGGTTCAAGACGGCGGCGATGGCCCTGACAGACCAGAGCATCGCGCTTGACGATCCGGTTCTGAAAAGCGTCGACCGGCTGGCGCTGGTGATGGGCACCGAAGGTGACGGCCTTTCGCACGAAACGATTTCGGCGGCCGATTATGTTGTACGCATCCCTATGCAGCACGATGTGGACTCGCTGAACGTGGCCGCAGCGGCCGCAGTGGCATTCTGGGAGCTGCGCCGATTCTGATCAGCTGATGTGGGCGGCGGGGCACGATGGCTGACGTGCGGGGCCGCTTTTGCCGAGTTGAATGGCGAGCAGGCGGGCTGACTGGCGTGCGAGCGGCCGGGCCGGGTCAGATTTCGAGAGTGATAGAGTACCCTTCGCGCTTTCTTGTTTTTAGCCCGTGTACATTGCGGCCCGATTTGAGGAAAGTGAGGATTCCGACGAACTCGTCGCTGAGGCTGTCGGATATCTGTTCGTCGGTCATCTGTACGGCGCCGGTGTGAATCAGAGTGGCAAGGCCGCAGACATAAGTCCATACAAGCGATATCAGCATATCTGCGTGGTCGGATGAGATGTAATACTCATTGATGAACGCGTTGCGGCAGGCGTGGAGAACCTCCCCGAAGTCTTCCTGCTTGAGATCGCGGCTGAGGAAGATCATTCTGAATAGATTGTACTCCTCGACGCCGAACTTCACCAGCCTTATGCCATACTC
>JAGHTP010000063.1 GCA_018065265.1 Candidatus Cryptobacteroides aphodequi
TCTTTTCGGGCCTCATCTGAGGGAAGAAAAGAACGTCCTGAATTGCGGTCTGGCCTGTCATGAACATTGTGAGACGGTCGATTCCCATTCCGAGTCCCGAGGTGGGAGGCATACCGTATTCAAGTGCGCGCACGAAGTCCATATCGATGTACATAGCCTCGTCGTCGCCCTTGCTCTTGAGCGCGGCCTGCTCTTCGAAACGCGCGAGCTGTCGATAGGGTCGTTGAGCTCGGAGTAGGCGTTGGCGAGTTCCTTTCCGCATACGAAGAGCTCGAAACGCTCGGTGAGCGTAGGATCTTCGCGATGGCGCTTGGTAAGCGGTGACATCTCAACGGGGTAGTCGGTAACGAATGTGGGCTGGATAAGGTTCTTCTCGCAGTACTCGCCGAAAATGGCATCGATGAGCTTGCCTTTGCCCATAGAAGGCTCGATCTCGACATTAAGCTTCTTGCAAGTGGCCCTAAGCTGCTCTTCGTCCATTCCCTTGACGTCTACGCCTGCGTATTCCTTGATTGCCTCAAGGATGGGGAGACGACGGAACTTGGTGCCGAAGTCGATTTCGTTGCCGGCGATGTTGACCGTAGTGCAGCCGTTCACAGCAGTTGCGATGCGGCCGAGCATTGTCTCCACGAATTCCATCATCCAGAGGTAGTCCTTGTAGGCCACGTAGATTTCCATACAGGTGAACTCGGGGTTGTGGGTCTTGTCCATACCCTCGTTGCGGAAGTCCTTTGCAAACTCGTAAACTCCGTTGTAGCCGCCCACGATGAGCCTCTTGAGGTATAGCTCGTTGGCGATACGCAGATAGAGGGGAATGTCGAGTGCGTTATGGTGCGTGATGAACGGCCTTGCGGTCGCGCCGCCCGGGATGCTCTGCAGAATAGGGGTCTCCACCTCGAGGCAGCCGGCTTCGTTGAAATACTGGCGCATCGTTGCGATGATCTTCGCGCGCTTGATGAAGGTTTCCTTGACCTGAGGGTTGACAATAAGGTCAACGTAACGCTGACGGTAGTGGAGTTCGGGGTCGGAGAAGGCGTCGAACACCTGTCCGTCAAGTTCCTTTACGATGGGGAGAACCCTGAGCGACTTGCTCAAAAGGGTGAGCTCCTTTGCGTGTACGCTGAGCTGTCCGGTCTGTGTGAAGAACGCAAAACCCTTGATTCCGACTATGTCGCCGATATCGAGAAGCTTCTTCCATACGGTGTTGTACATTGTCTTGTCCTCGCCGGGGCAGATCTCGTCGCGTTTCACATAAATCTGTATGCGTCCGCTCTCGTCCTGAAGTTCGCCGAACGAGGCTGCACCCATGATGCGGCGGCTCATAAGACGTCCTGCGATGCAGACTTCGGCGAAGTTGCCTTTCTCGGGGTCGAAGCCATCGGCGATCTCCTTCGCGCTTGCGTTTACGGGGTAAAGTGCTGCGGGATAGGGCTCAATGCCCAGTTCCTTGAGTTTTGCGAGCGATTCCCTGCGGATCAGCTCCTGTTCACTGAATTCCTGTGTCATATTATCTCTTCTCTCTTTTTCAAATCTTTGACGCGCAGCTGCAGAGTGCTGTTGCCGCGGTAATAGTTCTCCACGATGGAGTAGCATACGTCCACCGGGTTGCCTTCGCGCACGTAGTCGAAGTACTCCGGCATATTGAAGGCTATGGCTGCAATGCGGTGGAAGGGCTGGCTCTCCTGCACAAGGTCGAGCTTGAGATGCACTCCGCCGGCTCCAACCTTACGCCCGTTGCCGGAGTCATAGACATTCTCCGTCACGAATACCGGATTGCTGTTGCCGGGGCCGAAGGGCTGGAACTGCTTGAGGATACGGAAGAACTTGGGGCTTATCTGCGCGAAGTCGAGCCTTGCGTCGATATCCACGATGGGCACGAGCATCTCTTCGGTAATCTTGCCGTCCACGAACTGCTCCATACGGCGCGCGAATTCGGGAAGGTTCTCCTCCTTGAGCGTGAGACCCGCGGCATAGACGTGGCCGCCGAAGTTCTCGAGCAGGTCGGCGCAGCTTTCAATGGCCGAGTAGAGGTCGAAGCCCTGCACGCTGCGAGCCGAACCGGTGACGAAGCCGTTCGATTTCGTAAGCACCACGGTGGGTCGGTAGTAGGCCTCCACCAGACGGCTTGCCACGATTCCCACAACGCCCTTGTTCCAGGAAGGGTTGTACACAATCGTTGTATTGCAGCACGCGAGGCAGTTGCCGCTCTCGACCATCTCGAGGGCCTCCTGGGTTATCTCGCGGTCGATGTTCTTGCGTTCGTTGTTATTGTTGTTGATCTGCTCGCCGGCAGCGAATGCCGATGCCTGGTCAGTGGCTGTAAGCAGATCCACGGCCAGACGGCCTGTCTCCATCCTTCCGGCGGCGTTGATGCGCGGCCCTATCTTGAAGACAATGTCGTCGATGGTGATGTGCCCGGGTTCTATCTGTGCGAGGTTCATCATCGCCAGCAGGCCTTCGCGCGGCTGTTCGTTGAGGCGCTTGAGCCCGAAATGGGCGAGCACCCTGTTCTCGCCGGTCATGCTTACGAGGTCGGAGGCGATGC
>JAGHTP010000041.1 GCA_018065265.1 Candidatus Cryptobacteroides aphodequi
TTATTATAAGAGATGATACTGTTCACCTCATCATTCACCTTCGACTCCGCAGAAAGGATGGCGACGTCGGCAATCTTGACGGCATAGACATCGATTCCGTAACCGTGGCAGGATGAGATGAACGTCCTGAGCCACTGCGAAGCGTTGCTGATCGCACTCGAACCGGGACTGAGATAAACGTCCCTGAAACCTAGAACGGCTATCCTGGCCGCAAGTTTTTCGGGCTCGGTTCCATAGGCGGTAACGGTAACGCTGTACACATACACGCCGTTGCGTGTGTCCTTGGACGTGCTGGCCTTACGGAACTCATCTGCCTTTGCAAGAAGTGCGTCCGTCAGGCCAGCGGCCTTCACCGCTCCGGCGGGAGCCTCCCCGGTCCAATCCTCGTCCTGAGGATCTTCTCCGGGCTTATGGATGACGATGTCCTCGAAAGCCGTGCCGTGCGAAGGCTCCTGCGGTCCGCAGGAACAGGCAAACAGGGCTGCCGCAAGTGCGACTGTCCGGGCAAGATGGATCATACTGCTAGAGAATATATTTTCCTGAATCGGAATCTACATAAAGGGTTGCGTCGGGGTGCTGACGCAGGATTGTGCTGGGCACCTGGTCGGAGATTTCGTGCTCGATGGTCGCCTTGACGGCATTTGCCTTGGCGGGGGCGGGAACCACTACGAAAGCCTTGTCGCAGCTCATCAGTTCGGGCACGGTAAGCGACAGCGCATACTGAGGTACTTCGTCGATACTTGCAAAACAGCCGTCGTGAACCTGCTGCATACGGCATACCTCGTCGAGCTTCACCTTCTTGATGAGAGCGGGGTCGTTGAAGTCGGCTTCGCCCGGATCGTTGAAAGCGATATGGCCGTTCTCTCCGATACCGAAGAAAACGATATCTATCTTGCGTCCGCGGAGAACCTTGTCGTAATCGGCCACGGCCTGCTCGGCGGTCTTCTCACAGCCGATAAGGGTTACGCTCTTGCAGCTGACCTTGTCCCAGATGGCCCTCTTGAGGAAGTTGCCGAATCCTGCGGGATGGTCGGCGGGAAGGCCTACATACTCATCCATATGGAGAGCGTTGACGCGGCTCCAGTCGATGCCCGGCTCTTCGGCGAGAGTCGCGAGGAACTCGTTCTGCGAAGGAGCGGCGGCAAACACGACATTGATCTCTTCTTTGCGGGCAAGAAGGTCACGAAGGTACTGAGCGGCTTCCTTGCCGGCCTCGAGGCCCATATTCTTGCGGGTGTCATACACTTTGACGGTCATAAGACCGGCTTTGAATTCTTTCTTGAGCATAATTATTCAGTATAAATTGTTTTTCCTTTTATTATTGTACGGGCGATATTAACGCCTTCGTCGAATATCACGATATCGGCATCCTTGCCGGCCTCGAGCGAACCTTTGCGGTCGGCCACACCCATAAAGCGGGCCGGGTTGAGGGTCATCATCTGCACGGCCTGGGCCATTGTCACTCCGCCCTTGGCCACCATCGTGCGCACGAGGCGGTCTGTCGTTGCAACGCTTCCGGCGAAACAGCTGCGGTCCGGCATCTTGGCCACGCCGTCCTCGACTATCACCTCCTGCCCGCCCTTGAGGCCGCCAAGGATACTGGGGCCTTCGGGCATTCCGGCGGCACGCATCGAGTCCGTCACAAGCGCGATCCGGTCGATTCCCTTGATCTTGATTACCAGCTTGAGCAGCGGTTCGGGCACGTGGATGCCATCACAGATGACCTCGATGCTCATCCCGTCCTGATAGTAGCCGTACTCCACCGTACCGGCATAGCGCATTGCGTTGCGGCGGGTGATTGTGCTCATACACGAGAAGAAGTGCGTCATATGCGCCGCGCCGGCCTTGTACGCCGCGTCGCACTCTTCGAAAGTGGCGGCGGTATGGCCGATTGAGGCGAGAATGCCTCTCTTGCGCAGTTCGGCGGCAAATTCGGGCGCGCCGTCAAGTTCGGGCGCGAAGCTCCAGCGCTTGAGCAGATCGCCTCCGCGGCGGATTATCTCGCCATAGTCTTCGGGGCTGGGACAACGCAGATATCTGGCGTCCTGCGCTCCCGCCTGTGCCGGAGCGAAATACGGGCCCTCGAGGTGCATTCCGCCAAGCTGCGCGCCGTCGGTATTAGCCTTGACCGCGGCACGATAGGTATCGAACGACTCGAACAGCGCCTCGTTGGTACTGGTAAGTGTGGTCGGATAAAGCAGCGTGGTGCCGTGCTTTGCGTGCATACGCGCCGCGGTGCAATAAGCCTCAACCGTTCCGTCCATAAAGTCGGCGCCGCCGGCTCCGTGTGTATGGATATCGATGAAACCGGGGCACACATACCGCCCGGCGGCGTCGATGACCTCGGCGTCACCGGCCTCGAGCTTAGTTGCGACCTTTTTAATTATTCCGTCTTCGATGAAGACCATCCCGTTTTCGAGAATGCCGTCCGGGGTGATGACACGGCCGTTTTTAATGAGCGTTTTCACCATTTGTTTATTTTATGCCCGGCGAACGCATAGAAAATCATATATGCGAAGGCGGGGATGAGTATCCAGTATGCTGTATGAAGCGATGCGCTGGCATCGGCGATCGATGCGTAGATGAGCGGGAATATCGCGCTTCCGCAAAGGGCCATCACAAGAATCGCAGAACCGAGGTTAGTCCATTTGCCCAGGTCGTGGATCGCGAGAGGCCAGATGCCGGCGTAGATGACCGAGTTGGGAATTCCCATCAGCACGAGGCACCAGATCGAATATTCGGGTTTGAGCACCATCACCAGGATGGAAAGCACGAGGCCGAGGCTTGTGCAGATCTTGAGCGTTGTCTGCTGACTGAGCACTTTCGGAATCAGAATCACGCCGAGGAAATATCCCAGCAGCGTGCAGGCCAGCGTAAGCGAAGGGAAGATCGTGGTGTTGGCGACACCAGCCGTTCCGGCATAGCCGATGATGGTGTTGACACTCAGCGCCTGGGTACCAAGATGGCAGAAAAGCGCGAGCACGCCCAGCACCAGATAAGGGTATGAGAGTATCGATTTGCGGCCCTCGCCCTCCTTCGTGGAAGCCTTGGCAGGATTGATGTCCTGGATGGAAGAGCGGTAGAACACGATTCCGAATACAATCAGAAGCACGCCCAGCACCAGATAGGGCGGAATCACTCCGCGCAACAGGTCGCTCAGTGCGGCCTCCTTGTCAGCGCCGACCAGGCTTCCGCTCTGGATAAGGTCCATCTTGGCCTTGTTCGGAGCGATGACTATCGCAGAGAAGATGATGGGAGCCAGAATTCCGGCGGCCTTGTTGCATATTCCCACGATGCTTATGCGCTTCGCGGCGCTTTCGATGGGGCCGATGATGGTCACGAACGGATTGGCAACCGTTTGCAGGATGGCCAGGGCCGTGCCCATCGTGAAGAGGGCCAGAAGGAAGAGGTTATATGTCCTTGTAAGCGCGGCCGGGGTGAAGAGGAACGCGCCAAGGGCAAGTATCCAGAGGCCTATCATCGCACCCTTCTTGTAGCCGACGCGGCTCAGCAGGGCCGAGGCCGGGATTGTCATCACCAGATATGCGATATAGAAGGCGAATTGTGCCAGATAGCCCTGAACCTCTGTCTTCAGTTCACAGGCCACCTTGAAATAAGGCACGAGAATGCTGTTGACCCAGGATACCAGTCCGAATACGAAGAACAGGCATCCCAGCATTACCATTGACAGTATGTATTTTTTATTCGACATTGACAATCTTGATTGCACGAACAGGACGTGTACCGGTCTTCTTTGCGGAGCCTATACCATCCTTGCTCGTTTTTGCAGTATTAAAGAACTTGTAATATTTCATATATGCGCTGTCCTCCCCATCCTCGGTGGATGTCCAGTAACCTGTGTCTTCTGTGAGTGCCGTACCGCTAGCGGCTTCAATCAGGCCATTGAACGAAGACAAAGAATAATTCCCCGATGTTGTTCCGGGATCCTCTATCGAAGCACGTATCTTCTTGAACTGGTCCACCGTAGGAATGCTCCACCCTTCGTGGTTGGACTCAACCCAGGCCTGCGCGCTCGCCCAGTTGACAT